>PAHQ01000057.1 GCA_002705125.1 Verrucomicrobiales bacterium
GCCTGAGCCTGAGCCTGAGCCTGAGCCTGAGCCTGAGCCTGAGCCTGAGCCTGAGCCTGAGCCTGAGCCTGAGCTAGATCCAGTGAATCTGAACTCATCTATGGCTCTGTGGGTTGTTGGTGAAGCCCCAAAGAACGACGAAATTAATGTAGAATTTATTGCTTGGCCCCCTTCTGGTTTTGTTCCAAGACAAGTCGTTTACAACAGGTGGTCTTTTGCCATACCTATCGACGGAGAAAATAATGCAGACTTTTCATCATCTAATGTGGAAATAACAAAAAATGGAATACCTCTAAACTTAGAAATAATACACAGAGGAACTCCTTCAGAAGATAATGATCCAACCTTGGCTTTTGAAATTAATAGTAATGACATTGAAACCGATAAGGTATATTCCGTCACAGTTTCAAATATTATAGGCACTTCAAAGGATACAATAACTTATAGTGTTAAAGTTATAGATCCATATACTTTGGATTTCATCTCTATAGAAGGTCCTGACGAAATTTATGATGACTCAATTCATGCCTACAACTTCACGGAAATTTCTGCTGCTGAGAGTTACGAACTTCTCATTACAGAGGCCTCTGATANTAATTGGATAGAGGGTGCGGAAACAATAGATGATTTAAAAATTGAGGCGNCATCTATATCATTGGATAAACTTATTACTAATAGATTTCAAAGGGAAGGATCACAATCTTTCCATCTAGTTAATAGTGGAGAAAACTTTCAACTTTCTAATGAAGTCATTCCATCGAAAGAAAGTATTTTAAAATTTGATAACTTTTTTAGATATGTTGGAGAGGGAACATGTCTCAAGGTTGAGTTGAAAACAGAAAACAAACCATGGCAAATAATTTGGCAACGTTATGGTAAACATGGTCAAAGCGTTATCGNNGGTGATTGGGACGAAAACTGGACATCGACTCAATTAGAATTAAAAGACTATGAGGGAGAAAAAATAAAAATTCGTTTTAACTATACTTATGAATGGGGAGCAAACTGGACCCCTCTACCAGGCGAAGACCCCTTGGAAATGGGTGCCTTTATCGATGAAATACAAGTAACTGATTGCGTGGAATTAATACCACTACAGTCACTACCAATTAAGATTGATCAAAAAAGCTTTGAATTAAATGAAATTGAACCCGGCGAATATTGGATACAGCTTAGAGCTTTAATATCTAATAATTGGTTTAATTATAGCTACAGCAAAACCATCAAAAGGTTAACAGGCTCAGAACCAGAGGTAACTATAGAAAAAATAAAGCTATCACCTGATCAGATTATAAAAATAGAAGTCACTTCAAAGGGCATCGAAGAGTTAATTTTGGATTATAGTAACGACGGAGGNAAAACGTGGAATTCATTCAAGAGCAAAAACCTAAGCATCTTACAAAAACAAGATATAACATTTGAATTNCCTAAATCAGATTCTGTTAAAAAACTCTTCAGAGTTCGAGGGTCAAGGGAAACCTCTGAACCATGAATAATAGCTGAAAATTAATATTTTGTGCTATTCGGTGATTTTAAAATGAACAAATAATTGCCTTATCAGATATATTTTTTATATATTTATCATCTATATTTCAAATTATATCATGAATACACTTACACTATCAGCTGTAATCCTAACTATTGCTCTTAATTCAATTAGCCTTGCAGAATGGCCCAATTGGCGTGGTCCTAATATGGATGGATCAAGTAGCGCNAAAAACATACCCACGAAATTTAGCCCCAAGGAAAACATAAGATGGTCTCAAAAGATGTCAGGAAAGGCGGCTTCGACACCAATTATATCAAATGGTAAAGTTTTTATTACAACCACTGATGAAGATAAGAAGGAACTTTTAGCAGTTGCTTATGACCTAAAGTCAGGAAAAGAACTTTGGAAGCATGTAGTTGGAAANGGACTTAACCAAGACAACAGATCTAACTATGCAGGGGCATCCCCTGTGAGTGACGGGAAACATGTCGTTTTCTTTTTTGGCACAGGTGACATGGCTGTTTTCTCTCACGATGGAGAAATACAATGGAAAAAAAATATTCAAGAAGAGTACGGAAAATTTTATTTTCTATGGACCTTCTCATCGAGCCCAATTATTTTTGATGGAAAAATAATCTTACAAGTTCTACAAAGAGACACTCCCGTTCACCCTGCGCAGCAAGGAGGGGGCAAAAAAAGTTCATTCATACTTGCTCTTTCTCTCGACAAAGGTAAAGAAATTTATAAAACGAATCGACCTGATGAAGCAAAGTCTGAATCAAAAGAAGCTTTCAGCACCCCAGTAATATATGAAGTCGATGGCAAGTCTCAATTGTTGATTACAGGCGGAGATTGCATCACTGGTCATGATCCAAATTCAGGTAAAGAGATTTGGCGTTGGGGCACATGGAATCCCACTAAAATTGGTCACTGGAGACTCGTTCCCTCCCCAGTTGTTGGGAATGGAGTTGCTCTTGCTTGCGCACCGAAGGGCGATCCAGTATATGCTGTAAAACTTGGTAAGAATGGAAACCTTGATGACTCTTCAATATCTTGGAAAGGCAAGAAGGACGCAATAGCCTCAGATGTACCTACTCCCCTATTTTATGATGGATATTTTTATATTGCACATAATGGGAAAAAACGCAGTCATGTTTTGAGCTGTGTTGAACCTTTGACTGGTAAAGTCATATGGAGTGAAAATCTGGATGTTAATGGTAAAATTGAAGCGTCTCCAACCGCTGCAGATGGAAAAATTTTTGTTATAACTCACCACGGTGAAGTCGTTGTTGTTGCTGCAGGTAAGAAGTTTAATAAAATTCATCAAACCCAAATGGGAGCTGCAAGGAATGGGATAGTTAGGAGTTCAGTTGCTCTTAGTGATAACACAGCCTTAATCCGAACAGATGATACACTTTTTTGCATCGGCAAATAAATAAACCTATTTTCGTCAACTATTCCTTTGCACAAGACGTTAAATAGGAAACCTACAATAGCATGAGAAATCTGATCGCACTGCTAAGTGCAACTTCTGCAGGACTAGTCTGTGCCCTTTTAATTGCAAAAGAGCCCGTAAAGAATGAACTCAGTGAATCAGTCTTTTTAAGTTCAACCCGCCAGCTCACTTTTGCTGGAAAAAGGTCTGGAGAAGGTTACTTCAACGCTGATGGAAGCCAGATGATCTTTCAAAGTGAAAGGGAACCTGAGAATCCTTTTTACCAAATTTATCTTATGGATTTGGAAACTGGAGATACAAATAGAGTGTCTCCAGGTATAGGAAAAACTACATGCGCATGGATTCATCCCAAGGGTAAAAAAATAATGTTTGCCTCTTCACACTCGGATCCTGAAGCTAAAGCTAAGCAANCNANCGAAATCGAAGAAAGAAAGACTCGAAGAATAAGAAAATACTCATGGGACTATGATGAAAATTATGAAATATGGGAGACTTTCACTGACGGCTCTAATCCAGTCAATCTGACAAATACAAAAGGTTACGACGCCGAAGGCTCTTACTCGCCTGATGGAAATTGGATTGCCTTTGCCTCAAATCGACAGGCATACCAAAAAGAATTATCTAAAAAAGAGAAAGAGCGCTTCAAAATTGATAAATCTTATTTCATGGAAATATATATTATGAAATCTGATGGATCAGAACTAAGAAGGTTAACAAANTCTCCAGGTTACGATGGAGGACCTTTCTTCTCTCCTGATGGGAAACAAATATGCTGGCGNCGTTTTTCTGAAAAAGGTGATACTGCCGAGATATTCACTATGAATATTGAATCAGGAGAAGAGCGACAATTGACTTCGATAGGCGCGTTGTCATGGGCCCCCTACTTTCACCCAAGCAGTGAATATCTAATATTCGCAACAAATAAACATGGTTTCGGAAATTTCGAACTTTACTTGGTAGATTCAGCTGGANAAAAAGAACCAGTCAGAGTTACTTCCACGGAAGGATTTGATGGCTTAGCAACATTTAAACCAGATGGCAAAACTCTTTCTTGGACTAGTAATAGAACCGCTGAAAAAAAATCACAAATATTTATATCCGACTGGAATCACGAAGCTGCACTTGATGCTATTACCAAAAGTCCTAATCGANATTCGACTAACGAAATAGCATTAACTGATCCAACTATTAATGCTCAAGACATCAAAGAGCACATTACATATCTAGCATCNGAAAAGCTTCAAGGTAGATTGACAGGAACTGAGGGAGAACGATTAGCAACTAAATACGTTGCTGATTATTTCAAAAAAATTGGTCTCGAACCGGGCGGAAATCGTGGATCTTTTTTCCAAGAATTTGATTTCACTGCAGGCATTGATTTAGGAAAAAGTAACTCGATCAATTTCTCAGGGAACAATTTAGATATTACACCCATAATTAATGAAGATTGGCGACCTCTATCCTTCACTAAAACTGGAAAAATATCAGATTCAGAAATTGTATTTGCTGGGTATGGNTTAGAAATACCAGAAGAAAAAGATGAAAATGGTGAAAAGCTTGAGCTCTACAGTTCATATTTTCATCTCGATGTTAAAGATAAATGGGTAATGGTTTTCAGGTATATGCCCGAAGACCTTTCTGAAAAGCAAAGAAGGCGCTTTTCAAGATATTCGCACCCAAGGTACAAGACCATGATAGCCAGACAAAAAGGTGCGAAAGGAATAATCATAGTCAGCGGTCCTAATGCTAAAGTAAAGAGTCAGCTGATCCCACTAGGTAAAGACGCATCAATGTCCGATTCTGGTATGGCGTGTCTGTCAATCAGTGACGATACAGCACAGAAATTACTCTCATCTGCAAAGGTGAAGAAAACCCTCAAGCAATTACAAACGTCCCTTGATAAAGGGGAAATGAAATCAGGGATTCCCTTGAAAGGAATTAAGCTAAAAGCACACATTCAAGTCATCCAAGAAAAACGCAAAGGCCGTAATGTTCTTGGTGTTATTTCTGCGAAAGATCCTCACGCCCCAGCCGTAATCATTGGGGCTCACGTCGATCATTTAGGTCCTGAAATAGGTTCTGGGTCGCGAGCAAGCGGAAAAGAGAAATCAACAATTCATTATGGAGCAGATGATAANGCATCAGGTACGGCTGGNCTGATGGAAATTGCAGAATATCTTGCTGATCTCAAAGACAGAGGAAAATTACCGATCAAAAGAAGTGTCATATTTGCCGCTTGGTCAGGAGAGGAGCTTGGTCTTCTCGGTTCCTCTCACTATGTAAGACAATATGCAAAAATGTTTTTTGCAGATGAAGATGCAAAATTAGATAAGTTATTCGCAGCTGCTCTTAATATGGATATGATAGGGCGTTTCGAAAACAAGTTAGTACTTCAAGGTGTTGGCTCAAGTTCTAGTTGGCCTGCGGAAATAGAAAAACGCAATGCTCCTATTGGTCTACCTATTACAACTCAAACCGACTCATATCTTGCNACCGACGCGACTAGTTTTTATTTGAGAGGCATTCCTATTTTAAACGCTTTTACAGGAGCTCATGAAGATTATCACACTCCTCTAGATACAATTGATAAAATTAACTTTGAAGGAGCTGCTAAAGTTTCGAAATTCATGGGGCTGTTAACGAGAGGGCTTATCACTTCTAATGAAAGGCCTGACTACGTGGCTATGGCTAAACCTGAAGAAAAAGGCACTAGAGGTGGAATGAGAACGTATTTAGGAACAATACCAGACTACTCGCAGGGCGACGTTGTAGGAGTCAAATTAAGCGGAGTAACCAAAGGAGCTCCAGCAGCCAAGGCAGGAGTCATAGCTGGTGATATTATAGTGTCACTATCAGGAAAAGAACTGAAAAATATTTACGACTACACTTATGTTCTGGGAGCTTTGAAAGTTGGTAAAGAAACAGAAATTAAAGTTCAACGAAAAGGTAAAATTGTTTCGCTGAAAATCATTCCTAGTTCAAGAGATTAGTTTCTTCGGCTCAGAATCAATAAAAGATCCTATATCATTTGAATTATTCAGAAAACACAAAAAATAATAATAGTGGATGCCCTTTCTCATCTGACATAGCTCATAAGTGGGATCTAGAAACTTCAGCAGCTGACCTACACATNAAAAATGAGCAAGGTAAAGATNCAGCAGAATTAGCNAAAGAGGCCTGGAGAAACTCCGTAAGATGCATTGGCAGNCTGCATTGGAAATCGTTAAAAGTTAATGACGCAAGATCATTAAATACCTCAGATGAAATATATGAAGCGCTTCTTCATCATATTGAAACTGCAACTAACGGAGGAGCAATAAGACCTACAACAACTATTTTTAAACCATGGCAAAGTGGTGGTGAAGAAATTCGTATATGGAATCACCAACTAATCAGGTATGCTGGCCATTCGACCGAAGGCAGCAAAATTCTCGGCGATCCAATGAGTGTTGAAATCACACGAATCGCCAAGGCNTTAGGTTGGAATCCTGGTTCTAGTTTAAGTCGATTTGATGTCTTACCGATCATTATTCAAGTCGGCAATACTATCAANCANTATCCAATTCCAAAAAAATATATTAAAGAGGTTTTCATTAGACACCCCAAACATAAATGGCTCGAAGATCTCAAACTTAAATGGTACGGAGTACCCATTATTTCAGATATGATTTTTGCTACAGGTTCTGAGAATTACTCTGCATCTCCCTTTAATGGTTGGTACATGGGAACTGAAATTGGATCNAGAGACCTTGGCGATACAAATCGTTACGATCAACTNCCAATTATTGCTGAAAAANTAGGCCTAGACACCTCAACTGAAAGTAGTCTTTGGAAGGATCATGCGCTTCTCATTCTTAATGAAGCCGTACTATGGTCTTTCAATTCTGATGGAGTTCGGATTGTTGATCACCATACAGCTTCTAAAGAATTTTCTTCTTTCTGTGAAAATGAAAAAAAGAAGTCACGNGAACCTAATGCGGACTGGTCTTGGATAGTGCCTCCAATGTCGTCCTCTTCTACATCGGTATTTCATAAGTATTATGAAATGAATTTAGAATTACCTAATTATTTACTACAAAAAGAACCATGGGAAACTGATAGGGGTAAAGCTATTTTAGAAAAGTNCGCAAAACTTTAATTGACCTAGAAGCTGTCATTTGATCTTCTAAAGATAATGAATAAGAAAAACAAGTGGAGTTCACTCACTATTCTAACATTAATTATTTTGACAATTAGCTGTTCAAAAAAAACAGCACAAGATGAAATTGTTAAATTAGATCCAGAGAAAGAAACACAGAAAAGTGACCTTAATGAGACCCCTAGAGAAGCCTCCAAAGAAGCAGTGCCTCAAATTAATGTCCACGAAGCAGCCAGACGAGGTGACATTGATACAATAAAAAGATTCGTAAACGAAGGAGGTGATCTCAATGAAATTGAATCCGTTTTCGGAACTCCGCTTCACAATGCAATTGCTTACGGACAATTCGAAGCTGTTAAATTACTTGTGGAAGAAGGAGCTGACGTTAATCANAAAAACCCNAGCGATGGAGGCTCAACTGTCATGAGTGCCGTTTTCAACTCATTTCCAGAAATACTAAAGTACCTTCTTGAAAATAATGCCAACAGAAACACNACTGACAANAAAGGAATGTCTNCATTNAATNTNTTAGGAATACCTTGGCAAGAAATGACGGNGNTATATATGATTGTCGAGAGCGTAATAAGNTCTCAGGAACCATCACCAGAATTTCCAGNATTTGATATGAATCGTATCAAAANAAATNTNCCAGAGATTTATTCTNTTCTAACAGATGGNAAAGATTTTGAGTCTTTTCAAAAAAANAATACNATNTACCTAGCTATNGCTGTTAAAAATAATGATGTTAAAACAATCAAAAAGGCAATTAAGGATGGAGCAGACCTTGATAAAAAAGATAAAGATGGAACCACACTATTGATAGGCGCCTCTCTTTCGGGGAGCCCAGAAATGGTCAAAACCCTAATCGATGGAGGTGCTAATCTTGATATTCAAAATAACAATAAAGACACGGCTTTAATGAGCGCCGCATTTTTCTGCAATAAAGAAGTTGTGAAATTATTACTGGATGCAGGTGCTGATAAATCTCTTAGAAATGCTTCAGGAGCTACAGTTACCGAATTTATGAGTGAACCTTGGAGCTCTAAAATAGAAGGGATATATAAATTCATAGGAGGTCTCCTACAAATGGAAATTAATCTGGAAAAAATTAAAAAAGAAAGACCTTTGATTGCTGAAATGCTTCAGTAAAATAAACATTTTTTATTCAACTTCAAAACTCACTACAATATTTAAATCAGTGATAGGATATTATCTCCATGATTTGAGCCCATTCATAGTTCGTTTCTCANAATCTATTGGTTTGAGGTGGTACGGATTGGCCTATGTTGCCGCATTTGTAGTGGCATATCTCCTCATAAAAAGATTTGTGAGCCTCGGATATTCCGAACTNAAAAAAAATCAACTGCAGGATTTTATCACCTATGGAGCTATAAGCACGATGGCAGGAGGTCGATTAGGTTACATGTTTCTCTATAATTTAGATGAATTTCTGAATAACCCTTTAATATTTTTCAAATTTTTAGATGGTGGAATGGCAAGTCATGGCGGCATATTTGCTCTAGTTCTCTACACTTATTATTGCTCTAAAAGATATAAAGTTGGATGGAGAGGAATCGGAGACGACTTATGCACAGTAGCGCCCTTGGGACTTTTCTTTGGCCGAATGGCTAACTTTATAAATGGTGAACTCTATGGACGAAAATCTAATGTTCCTTGGGCAGTTAAATTTCCAGAAGAAATTCGTGAACCAAATTTCATATCACCTGAAAATTTAANCCGATCAGATTTGAGAAATTCATTAAGCCAATTGAACCTTGAATATAATTCTTCAAACCCACTAATTGGAGAAAATAGCGTTATCATCGAAGCTTCAAGAGAAAACGAGAATGTCCAAAATATTTTGAATGAATATCTTAATGCAAGACATCCATCACAAATCTATCAAGCACTACTTGAAGGTTTAATATTGTTTATCATTCTTATGGTTATAAGATATAAAGCTCCAAAACTTCGTCACGGCATTTTGACTGGAACTTTTTTTATCGGTTATGCCATTTTTAGAATTATAGGAGAATTTTTTAGAGAACCCTCAGATGGATACATAGGAAATTTAACTAGAGGACAATTCTTCTCAACATTCATGATCTTAATCGGGATAATCTTCGTTGCCTCTGCCTTTATATGGCCAAGAAGGAATAAGTCAGAATCTAAATTATAATTAGTTCACTAAAGTAGAAANGGATTGTTCGACTTTTCTTCGCCAATAGTTGTTTCAGTACCATGACCAGGTAAGACAATCACATTATCATTCAAGGTGAAGATCTTATGCCTTATCCCCTCTATGAGTTGATTTGTATCACCGTCTGGAAAATCNGTTCGACCAATNCTTTCCTTAAAAAGNACATCTCCTCCGAATAAAATTTCCGACTCTTTAAGATAGAAACAAATACTATCGGGTGAATGCCCGGGAACATGGAAAACCTCAAAAGGTACGCCCAGTGCTGTAATTAATTGATCCTTATTTGTTTCGACTAATNTTTCAGAAACCTCATAAGGATTGACCGTTATTTGAGGTCCAGATTCTGACTCAAATAAGCTCTCCAANGTCAATGTCCTATCGTAATCATTGAAAGCCCAAATTGGACATTTGAAATGACTGACTATTTTTGATGCATCAAGGACATGGTCAAAGTGTTGATGNGTNAACATAAGTANCTTAACATCAATGTTATACGGNTTTATGAAATCAATAAAACCTTCGGGTGCATCAATCAAAATCCACCCGTCCNGAGTCTCAATAGCATATCCATTCGTATCACATATACCGCCCGTGTAACAATNACCTTTAAAATCAGCCTTATTGTCTATCTTGATGTTAAAATGATTAGACACTTAAGACTGAATAGGAGACAATTAATGCTAAATCAAATTATTCCCCGTTATTTGTAATGAATGACACTCCTCAAAAAATGAATTTACCAAGGAAATTTATATTTAGAACACTTGCATGCATTCTATTAATTGCATCAGCAAGTACTAATCTACTTGCGGCTCCTAATTATGGGACCATTGCTCAATACGTAGCAAATTTGATTCAAAACAATCATTATTCTAGAACTGACTTTGAAGATGAAGTTTCTGAGAAATTCCTAGAATCTTACCTNAAATTTTTAGACTCAAATAAACTCTACTTTAATAAAGAGGATATAGAATCTTTCCAAAAAAAATATAAAACTAGCCTAGATGATTACATCTTTGAAGGGTCTATAAAACCAGCAACTGACATCTACAATTTATATGTTGAGAGAGTCACCAATAGAGTTGAAAAGATAAAAGAAACCCTCAATACAAAAGAGTTTAAATTTGATAGTGATAGAACTGTAGAAAAAAGGCGAAAGGATTCAGATTGGGCNGCAAATGAAGCGGCATGTGATCAATTATGGGAGAATATTTTAGAGGGTCAGCTTCTCGAAGAGGAAATTAGGAAGCGCCGCCAAAAAGAAAGGGCAAAAGAAATTGGGAAAAAACTTGAAGATATTTTAGGTGAAGACAGCAAAGAGTCTCCAAAAGAAAAAATTCTTAACAGATACACCCGCTTTATGGAGACTCTCGATAAAAGCGACAAAGAAGAGGCTTGTAATTTCTTTTTATCAACCCTTTCTCAAGTATACGATCCTCACTCCGAATACTTCAGCCAATCTGAGTTGGAAAATTTTCAGGTCAGCATGCAAAACAAACTTGTTGGAATTGGAGCACTGCTTCAAATGGATGATGGAGCTGCTAAAATTCAAGGAATTGTTGTTGGAGGACCTGCTGATCGAGGAGGCGAACTTCAAATAGGTGATAGAATTGTTGGTGTATCGCAAGGAGCGGACAATGAAATGGTTGATATCATGTTCATGAAGCTAAATAGAATAGTCGACATGATTAGAGGAGAAAAAAACACAACAGTTGTCCTCAAAATTGTTCCAGCTGATGCAGCTGATGATTCAGAAACAAAATCAATATCAATTCTCAGAGATGAAGTAAAACTNAAAGACAAAGCAGCAAATGCAGAGCTCATCGAAGTAGAAGATGGCGTCGGAGACTCACTGAAAATTGGCTGGATNAACCTATATGCTTTCTATGCTGACATGCAAAGAGGTACTGTAAGCTGTAGTTTTGACGTTAAAAGATTACTCGAAAGGCTAAAAAAAGAAAATATCGAATCNCTCGTTATTGACCTTAGAGGAAACGGCGGAGGTTCTCTAGAAGAAGCTATAAGACTTACTGGCCTTTTTATAAATGGCGGTCCCGTAGTCCAGGCTAAAAATGCTAAAGGACGTATAACGAACAGAAAATCCAAGGAACCTACTGCCGTATACGATGGGCCTTTAGTTGTTCTAACTGACAGGAGCAGCGCTTCAGCGAGTGAAATTTTTGCTGCCGCTTTACAGGATTATGGCAGAGCCGTTGTGGTGGGAGATAAATCAACCTTTGGTAAAGGTACCGTTCAAACAGTTATGCCTGTCAAAAATTATATGCCTGCAATTTTTCCTAAAGATACCAAAGACAGGGCTGGAGCGATAAAGGTTACTATTCAAAAGTTCTATAGGATTGCAGGAGGATCAACCCAGCTCAGAGGTGTAGTTCCTGACATTATTCTACCNTCATATAGAGACGAATTAGAGACCGGTGAAGAATCTTTACCTTATGCTCTTGAGCATGACTCCATTGAGAAAATGAAATATCAGTCTTCAGATCTAAAGAACACTAAAGATCAACTAATGAAACTATCAAAGGAAAGAGTGAAAGCAGAAAAAGAATTCAACTATATAATCGAAGACAACAAACGATATAAGGAAATAAATGACCGAAACACTGTTTCACTAAATATAGAAAAAAGGCTAGATGAAAACAAGCAAGAGAGGGAAAGAAGAAAAAATAGAAATATGGAAAGAAAAAAGCTCTTTGAAGAAATAGAAAAAAAAGAAAAGGGCAAATTTAAGGTCACCAGATTAACTCTTGATAACTTTGCTAAAGCTGAAATTGAAAGTTCCACAAACTTTAAAAGGCCTGAAGATGAATCAATGAGGAGGGCAAAAAATAAAGAAGAAGAGCTCGCNGAAGAAACTCCTGATTATCCACATTTTCTGGGACCAACGAAAAGAGAAGCTTTGAACATCGCTCAGGACATTATAAGTGTTTTGAAAATTAAGACTGCAGATTCNGGATCCTAAAAGATAATAATTTATCTTTTATCAAAATATTAGTTCCTCATTGGAATTATAGGGAAAACAATATTCTATATGTAACAAGATGGCGTGTTTGGACGATTCGTATCAAGAAACCAAATCTCGATTAGAGGCTGCTGCCTCAAAGGCTGGTAGAAAATCTGAAGATATCGANTTAATAGCTGTAAGTAAAACATGGCCNATTGAAATAATTTCTGATCTTGTCAATTGTGGTCATAAAATATTTGGAGAGAATAAAGTTCAAGAGGTAGAAACTAAAGTTCCATTGATGCCATCTAACTTGGAATGGCATTTTATCGGACACCTACAGAAAAATAAAGTTCGCAAAGTTCTTCCTCTTATAAAAAAAATTCATAGTGTAGATTCTTTAGAAATAGCTCAAAGAATAAATCAGATTGCAAGAGATCTTGGTTTATTCCCAAAAGTTCTACTTCAGGTAAATAATACAAATGAATCATCTAAGCATGGCTTTTCTCCGAGTGATCTAGTCGGTTCATTAGATGATTTACTTGAACTAGACAGAATTGAGATTGAAGGGCTTATGTCCATTCCTCCCTTCGATCCAGACCCAGAAAACGTAAGGCCTAATTTTATATTTCTTAGAAACTTTAGAGACCAACTTGAAAGTGATACTGGCGTTTCTCTGCCTCAACTATCAATGGGAATGAGTAATGATTATGAGATAGCTATAGAGGAAGGAGCTACTGCAGTGCGAGTGGGCTCGTCAATTTTCGGTAAAAGGAAATACTTTAAAAAAAACGAATCTTAGGCAAGTAGACCTTTAACTATCTTTCCATGAACATCGGTGAGTCTAAAGCGCCTTCCCTGATACCTGAATACCAACCTCTCNTGATCAATACCAAGCAGGTGCAGCATAGTTGCGTGAAAATCGTGTACATGAACTGGATTACTTTCAACATTATATCCTAATTCATCGGTACTTCCGTATGAAACTCCGCCTTTGACGCCTCCACCAGCCATCCACAATGAAAAACATCTTGGGTGATGATCTCTTCCAAAATTATCTCCNTTGAGTTTACCTTGACTGTAACAAGTCCTACCAAATTCACCTCCCCAAACTACTAAAGTATCATCAAGCATTCCTCTCTGTTTTAGGTCAGTGACTAGTGCCGCAGAAGCCTGGTCAGTTTCTCCACATTGTCCCTTTATTCCACCAGAAAGNCCACCATGCTGATCCCATCCAGGATGATATAGTTGAATAAACCTAACTCCTCTCTCTGCNAGTCTTCGAGCCTGCAAACAATTAGCAGTGAATGACCCAGGATTACTAACGTTTTTACCGTAAAGATCTAAAATATGTTTAGGCTCTTTGCTTATATCGGAAACCTCCGGCACTGAAGCCTGCATACGGTAAGCTAATTCATATTCTGATATGCGNCTTTCTATCTCCGGATCAGAATTGGCATCAACTTGAGATCTATGAAGTTCAATTAATTTATCTAACATCTTTCTTCTTCCCTGCCGGCTAATTCCATCAGGATTATTGAGATAAAGGACAGGATCTTTACCAGATCTCAATCTAACACCTTGAAATTTTGAAGGTAAGAACCCGCTNCCCCATAATCTTGAAACTAAAGGCTGCCCTCCTTTATTCTTAGTTACCATTACCACAAACGATGGTAAATCTTCATTAGCAGTACCAAGACCATAACTTAACCAAGACCCAATACTTGGACGACCAGGAAATTGAGATCCTGTCTGAAGCATAGTAACCCCTGGACCATGATTAATGGCTTCGGTATGCATTGATTTTATAATGCATAACTCATCGGCAATGCTTGAAGTTTTTGGTAGTGTCTCAGAAAACCACTGNCCACTCTGACCATGCTGCGAAAATTTAAATGGCGATCCTCCCAATGGAAATGAAGATTGGTTACCTGACATACCAGTCAACCTCTGACCTTTCCTCACGCTTTCGGGTAGCTGCTGCCCATGCCTCTCTTTAAGAACAGGCTTATAATCATAAAGATCCATTTGAGATGGCCCTCCACTTTGAAATAGGTATATGACTCGTTTTGCTTTTGNAGGGAAATGTGTTTTTTCCAAAATTTCAGAATCTGCTGCACTACNNGATGACAACATCTGTGATAAGGCAACACCTCCAAGACCCATACCAAATTGGTTAAGAATTTGTCGGCGGCTTAATCCGAAAATTGACTCTTCACCTACACATAATTTGCGTCTCATATTTTATATTATCACGAGAAAAATATATGATTTCAATTAAAGTTTTACTTCTAAGTGATATAATATATTNATCNAAAAAATTTTATCTTTCAATTAGTTGTAGNNNTTCATGGCATTTGNTCGACTTTCCATTGCTTATTTCTCCTTAANCCATAGTAAGGGTAAAAGTCCCANAGAACTGGTAAACCAAGNGCTCGTGGATCTCTNGTTGAGNTCAACTTATCATTGAGTTGNTNTTTAAGTTTTTTCTTTATTTCGGNATATTCCGGATTATTNGCAATATTAACTATTTGCTCAGGATCTTTNNTAACGAAATAAAGTTCTTCCGAGGGCCTTTTGGCAAAAGCGAGATCATAAAATGGCTTAAATTTTGGTTTAGTTTTATTTTCCATTAATAATGTTTTTGTAGGCGAAGAATCAACTTCTCCAAAAGGTATGTACCGTGCACAAAAGTCACGGTTAGGATCTCCAGCGGGCCAGCGTCCAGACTCATAATTAAGGATAAATAGAAATTCATTAGTTCTTATAGCTCGGCAAGGATAACCTTTACCTCCCTTACGGCAGCCATCGTGCCGCTCCATGGCTATAAAAGCAGCGAGATGATCATTGGACGGCCTATCCTTAATAACGTTCATTAAACTGCTTGCCGTCATCATTTTCGGTACCTCTAAACCTGCTGCAATGAGAAAGGTTGGAGCCAAATCACTCAGATTCACTAGCCCCTTGAAAACTCTACCTGGAGAAATAATTCCTTTTGGCCATCTTATAGCAAGAGGCACCCTGGATCCTGCATCATATAGAGTAGCTTTAGCACGAGGAAAAGGCATTCCATGATCACTTGTAACCACAACTATAGTGTTTTCAAGCTGCCCGGAATTTTCGAGTTCTTTTATGGCTCTTAAAACCATCATATCAAAATGCTCAATCTCAAGATAGTAATCTAGGAAATCACTTCTAACTGTTGGGTGGTCCGGGAATATGGGAGGCACCTTAACTTTATTCGGATTCTTTCCATTTTTTTTTCCACTTCCAAGTTCATATCCACGGTGAGGTTCATAAGTTCCTAACCAGAAACAAAACGGCTGATCTTTTTTGACTTGCGTTAGAAAGTCTTTGAAATTTCCCGCATAGTCTAAATTACTCATTCCCCTTTTATTATTTTTTAATTTACGCTTTCCAAATTGATGTCCTGCTGGATTCATCTCACGGCCTCCTGCTTCGAGACGGCCTGGACTCCATCCTTTACCAGTATAGCCAACGGCATAACCTGAATCCTGAAGTAACTCTGTATATGTGGAAAACTTTTTTGGCAAAGTGCTGTGAATGTTACCGGCCTCTTCAAGTCTCCAAATGTGTTGACCTGTAAGTATTGCACTGCGAGAAGGCCCACAGGTAGGAGCATCGCAAAAAGCATGAGTGAATCGAATTCCTTCTCTAGCAATTCGATCAAAAGCTGGCGTATTTACAACTGAATCTCCGTTAGCGCCAGTATGCGAGTAGCTCTGATCATCTGATATGCAAAAAAGAATATTGGGACGATCGGCACAAATCGATTTTAAAATAGTTGTATGAAAAATAAATAAACCAATAAAAGTTCTTGATAGCGCTTTCGAAATAAATTTTTGTTTCATGAATTCAGGTTGTCTGATTAATAAGATAACTAATCTAAAGTGATTATTTAGAACTTTTAAGATTATAAAACCTCTTTCAAAAATCGTTTATTTAAAAACATAAATAATATTATAACTGGTATAAATACCCTGAATTTAGCCTACAATTTACTAATTGGTAATTAATGTTAGACTAAAGAATGTTTTTGCGATTAATCACTCTATTTATCTTATTCACATTTCATTCTTCCCTGTTTTCTGAAGAGGTTCAAAATAATAAAAAGGAAATCTATTCAGGTAAAAAATTAAAAGCTCTACTCATTACAGGAGGCTGTTGTCACAACTACACTTTTCAATCAACTGCCTTAACATCAGGGATTGAAGAAAAGGTCAATGTTGAGTTCACTGTTGTAAATGAAGGCGGAAATGGCACCAAAGCGAAGATTGCGCTCTACAATGATCCCGACTGGGCTAAGCCTTACGATGTCATAGTTCATAATGAGTGCTTTGCTGGAACGCTAGATCCAGATTACATAAAGAAAATTACTAATGTACATAAATCAGGTAAACCCGCAGTAGTGATACATTGCGCCATGCACACTTACAGGTCCGCTCAAATTGATGATTGGAGGAAATTTTTAGGGGTTACAAGTAAACGGCATGAGCACAAGGCACAATATCCAGTAATTCCTGTCGCTAAAGATCACCCCATCATGAAAGGCTTCCCTAATAAATGGATAACACCAAAAGACGAACTCTATGTTATTGACAAGCTCTGGCCAAAGACTAAAGCACTAGCGTACTCTGTCAGCGAAAGGACAGGAAAGAAGCATGCTGTTATTTGGACAAATGAATTTGGATCTGCTCGTGTTTTTGGGACCACTTATGGGCATTCTGATGACACTTTCAAGGATCAAGTATTTATAGACCTTTTGGCCAGGGGGTTGGCATGGGCCGCTTCTAAAAGCTAAAACTTCGCAATACTTTCCCAAAGATTAAATATCGCATTTGCTAGAACCCCTAGGGATGCTATTTCCTCCTTGGGCAAGTTTTGATCATAAGAAGCATCTCCTATGGAAAGAAATTTTTTGGACGCATCCGGATCTTTTAAAAACTCTAATTTTTGCTCCATATACATTCCTTGTAATAACTCTAACTCTTTTTCTGAAGCTTCTCTTCCAGTACTTAACGTAAACATCTCATTTAAAATGAGATGAATATTCCCTTTATACTTTTTATAAAATTTCTCTCCTAGAGTTCGAGATGCCTCGATAATCTGAGGGTCATTTAACATCACTAGAGCCTGTAATGGAGTCGAAGTCCTTTCTCTTTTCACTCTACATACATCCCGCTTTGAAGCATCGAGAGCCATCATAACAGGAGCAGGACCGGTCCTTTTCCAAAAGGTATAGACGCTTCTTCTATAAAGATTTTCACCTTTATCCCGACCAATTGGTTTAAAAGACTGTGTAACTTCATAAGGTTTAACTGATGGGCCTCCAATTTTTGTGGAAAGCAATCCAGATACAGCTAGATACTGATCTCTTATCATCTCAGCAGGGAGCCTGAATCTAGAATAGTAACCTATGAATTCATTTTCAGGATCCATCTCTAATTTATTTTTTGTTACGCTAGAACTTTGCTTATATGTGGATGAATTAACTATTAGCGATAATAGTTTTTTAATATCCCAACCAGATTCTATAAACTCATTTGAAAGCCAATCCAATAACTCAGGATGAGTAGGTAAGCTTCCCTGACTTCCAAAATCTTCAGGAGTTCTTACTAGACCTTCTCCGAACAAAAGTTGCCAAAACCGGTTCACTGCAACTCTAGCAGTTAATGGGTTGTCAGGGGATGTAAGCCACTTTGATAGTTCTAGTCGGTTTTTACCTCCATCCCCAGGAAGAAATTTTGGAGTTCCTGCAAATACCTCTTTGCCTCTTTGATCATAGGAACCCCTATTTAATACATAAGATGGTTTGGGATCTCTGAGTTCACTCATGACCATTATTTCCTGCAACCCATCTTCGAATGCAGCAAGATCAGAACGAGTCTTTTGCAATGAAAGTCTTATTTTTTTACTTTCTTCATCATAAGAGGAAACAAATAGATTCTTGTTTGGTTTGATTTCGCTACCATCGTATAAATTCTTCACTTCAACCTTGGTTAATTCCCTTCCGAAAACCCTAAACTCGTCAACATTTCCATTTTTAAATCCTTTATCTCTAAACCTCTGTCCAATCGAAATATTATCACCACCCCCTCCAGTGATGCTTTTGTAAAGATGGTCACGAACAATCTCGATTGGAACAAGTCCACCATTGATAAATATTTTTAGGCCTGCAGCTTTACTCGACCCATCATTACTTACAATAACATGGTGCCACTTATTGACAGGAAGTACTTCTTTTGTCTTTATCCGAATAGCATTACCCGGCCAAAAATGAATCAATGACCAACTTAACTTTCCCTCTTCGATTAATAATTGATAACCTCTACTTCCTGAATCAGTCCAAGCTCTAGACCGATGAAATACAACGGATCGATCCTTAATGTCAGGAGTCTTGATCCACAAAGAAATACTGAAGGGTTGAAACCTTTTGAAATTGCCAACTTTAGTTCCAATAGCATCATCACCAGTGAGCTTTACTGCCTTACCAAACTTACCAGGAACTGAGGAATTTTTTCCAAAATCTTTCTCGAAATCCATATGAAGAACTTGATCACTTATTTTCGGCTTTGGATTCGAGGACTTCCATTCTTCATATCTTTTTTCTAGACCTTCGTTTTTTATCAAAGCTGATTCAGCTTCGAGAACTTTTAATTTAAGATCCTTGTATCTTAATTTTTTTGACTCATCCATTATTCTCATTGTGGGAGTCGGCACTGCAGGAGTGAAATAGGAGTAAAGCCCAGATTCTGAAATGTTCTGAAAATATGAAAAAAACTTATAATACTCTTCTTGCGTCAAAGGATCATACTTATGGTCATGACAACGGGCACACTCTAAGGTTAGACCCAAAAAAGCGGTGCCAAATGTATGCACCCTGTCAGCAACGTACTCAACTCGAAACTCCTCTTCCGTACTGCCACCTTCAACCTTCTGAGGGTGAAGCCTAGAGAAGGTCGTCGCTTGAATTTGTTCATCAGTAGCTGACGGCAGCATATCCCCTGCAATTTGTTCGGTAATAAAATCGCTATAAGGTTTATTTTGATTAAAGGATTTAATCACCCAGTCTCTCCATGGCCACACAAAACGATCTCGATCTACTTGGTAGCCATAACTATCTGAGTATCTCGATATATCCAGCCAATGAGATGCCATTCTCTCTCCATAAGCGTCCTTTGAAAGGTAATGGTTAACCATTTTTTCATAGGCATTAGGAGATTTGTCATTAAGAAAATCTTCCACCTCACTTTTTGAAGGAGGGAGTCCAGTTAAATCAAATGAAACGCGGCGGATTAGTTTCTCAGGACTCGCTTCTGGAAGAAAGTTCCATCCTTTTGCATATAATTTATTTTGTATAAAAAGATCAATGGGATGATCAAATTCTTTGACCTTGGGAATACTTGTTTTTTTCAATGGGACGAAAGACCAATGAGATTCAACTTTAGCCCCATTTTCTATCCAAGTTTTTAAAGTAGCTACCTCTTTTGAACTAACTGATAACTTTGAATCAGGCGGAGGCATAACTTCTTCAGGGTCGTCTGAGGTTATTCTTGCAATAAGCTCCCCGTCTTCAATAGCTTTTTTTATACCCTCTTCAGTATCAAGGCGAAGATTAGACTTTCGTGTATCCTTGTCAGGTCCGTGACAATGATAACAACGATCTGATAAAATTGGCTTAACATCAAAATTGTATTTTGGGTTTGCTATTAAAGCACAAACACAAGCTTTGAAGATTATTAGATGTAGCAGAAAATCTTTCATTGACCCAAATATAAATTAAGTTTAATACGCTCCAATACAATTTTCTTTTTCAAAATTAAAAACTTTTTGATTACATAATACTTAAATTATCAACACATTTTTGAGTACATATTCGGCATACTTCTCGCTTCTGTTATTTAATAAATTAGCCCCGAAACCCCAAAAAGGCATGAAATCTGAGATAGTATTGAAACTAGAAAACAACTTAGCTCTGCTATACGGAAAAGAAGCAATCAATACTACAGAGAATTTATGCAATTTAATTAAAAAATGGAAAGGAAAAATAGAAAGAAAAAGAAAATTTTGGAACCACTCTGATTCAATTCTCATAACCTATGCAAGTCCATTTGAAACCAGTGAAGGTGATGGAATTTCTCTCTTAGAAAAGTTTCTTGATAATTACGTAACCAATTCTATAAGCACAATTCATATATTGCCATTTTATCCATCAACAAGTGATGGCGGTTTCTCAGTTGTGAATTTCAGAGAGGTTGATACTTCCCATGGAAACTGGAAAAACATTAAGTCAATCTCTGAAAACTATAGAATGGCTTTTGATTGTGTTATAAATCATGCATCAAAGTCCAGCAGTTATGTGAAAGGCCACCTTAATCAAAGTGATGAATACAGTGATTTTTGCATCGAGAAAGATCCATCTTTTGATTCTTCTAATGTAACAAGGCCAAGAACCAGCGACCTGTTCCATTCCTATGATTCTTCAAATGGAGAGATTAAACTTTGGACAACATTTTCTGAGGATCAAGTAGATCTAAATTTTTCTAATCCAAGGGTCCTAATAGAATTAATGGATGTTATATTGTTTTATTCATCAATGGGAGCTTCTATTCTGAGATTAGATGCTATTCCCTACCTATGGAAAGAAAGCGGAACAAAATGTGTTCATCTAAAGCAAACTCATGCATTCATTAGAATCATTAGAATCTTATTAGAAGAGGCGGCTCCTCATGTCTTGATTCTATCTGAAACCAATGTACCTCATCACGAAAACCTTTCCTACTTCGGCAGTGATAAGGATGAGGCTCATATTATCTATAATTTCACCTTGCCTCCTTTAATTCTTTATGCGCTCACTCATGATGACGCCGAACCTCTTACTCGGTGGGCAAGTACACTTAAAACACCATCTGAAAAATGCACTTTCCTAAATATCACTTCAACACATGATGGAATCGGAATGCGACCAGCTGAGGGAATACTGACAAAAGAACAAATAGAATCTTTAGTTAATAAAACATTAAGCCATGATGGTTATGTTAGTTACAGATCAAATCCCGATGGCTCTGAATCACCGTATGAGTTAAATATTACCTTTTTTGATGCAATTAATAATCCTAACGAGACTGAATTACCGATTGCTATACAGGCTCGTAAGTTTTTGATTTCCCAGTCAATTGCAATGACGTTAACAGGAATTCCTGCAATCTACTTCCATTCATTACTTGGACTTCGAAACAGTCGAGGTTGGCACGAGACAAAACGAGACATTAATCGTGGCCAAGTTAATTTTTATGAAATTGTAGAAGATTTGAAGGATGAAAATTCACTAAAGTTTCAAATCTTTAATGGAATTAAAGAACTCCTAGAGAAGAGGAAATTAGAATGTAGCTTCCACCCTCAATCAGAAAATACCGTTCTAGATCTTGGTAAACATATCTTTGCTGTTTGGAGATGCTGTAACGAAACTAATCAAATGGTCATTGCTTTACATAATTTAAGTAATGAACCAATCGTATGCACCTTACCAAAAGAATTACACAATTATAATTTCACGGACTTACTTGAACCTAATTCATCACTAAGTGCGCCAAATATCCTAATTCCAATTTACGGAATAAGATGGTTAAAAGTCTCTCAGTAATAATTCGACATTAATAAGAATTTAATCATATATAATAATATCGATGAAATTCTTCACACTCTCAATATTACTATACTTTTCCACTATCTTTATCTGTTTCTCAGTAGAGAAGAACATCATACTCTTCATCACTGACGATCAAAGTCCAGATGCTGGATGCTATGGAAACAAATCCATTAAAATGCCAAACCTAGATAATCTGGCCTCAGATGCAACACTCTTCACAAATGCATTTGCTACTACTGCGAGCTGCTCGGCTTCTAGATCAGTCATCCTCTCTGGTCTTCATAACCATTTGAATGGACAATATGGACACCAGCACAATTACCATAAATTTTCATCATTCCAAAACATCCAAAGCCTTCCTGTTATCCTAACCAAACATGGGTATAGAACTTTTCGAATTGGGAAATATCACGTTGCTCCCGAACCAGTTTATCGATTTGAAACTACGCTCCATGGAAATTCGCGTAACGCTGTTCAAATGGCAAAACAGTGTGAGGAATTAATTAATTCTAAAGATACTAAACCTTTCTTTTTATATTTTGCGACTTCAGACCCGCACAGAGGAGGAGGCGCAGACAAAAACTCAAAATACAAACCAGATCTTTTTGGCAACAAATCAAATAAGGGATCACATAATGGAGTTAATGAAGTTTTCTATGACATCAATGATGTTGAAGTTCCTGCATTCTTACCTGACACCCCAACATGCAGAGCTGAACTGGCACAATATTATCAATCTTGTAGCAGAATAGACCAAGGACTCGGAGAGCTTATTAAAATTCTTAAAAAAGCAGGGAAATATGATAATACATTACTAATATTTACTTCGGATCATGGAATCGCAATGCCTGGCGGAAAGACTACCGTATATGATCCTGGACTAAGAGTACCCTTCGTTGTAAGAAATCCATACAATTCTAAAAAGGGTATAATCAGTAGCGCTATGATAAGCCATATAGACATCACCCCCTCCATTTTAGATTTTGCTGGAGCCTACGATAGCAAGAAAAATAAAATTAACGAAGGGCTAGTCGATTATGATGAGGCAAAGAAGAGAGCTCCCAAAGAAAACAGAGGGCCGAATTTCAAAAATTTCCATGGCAGATCATGGCTTTCTATTCTTGATGTGAAAAACCCAGAAGGCTGGGACAGCATAGGCGCTTCACACACGTTTCATGAAATTCAAATGTATTACCCCATGAGAGTAGTACGTGATAGAAAGTTCAAACTCATATGGAATATTGCCTATCCATTACCTTTTCCATTCGCAAGTGATCTTTGGGCTGCTCCAACTTGGCAAACACAATTTAAACAAGGCAAAGATGCAAAATATGGAGAGAGAACCGTACAAAAATATATCCAAAGAGATGAATTTGAGTTTTTTGATATTAAAAATGACCCCAATGAAACGACAAATCTTTCATTTAATCCAAAGTATAATGAATTACTGAGGGCATATAAGAAGAAGATGAAAGAAATGCAAAAAATTACCAATGATCCTTGGTTAATCAAATGGAGTTATGAGTAACCTGAAACACTTTTGCCTCTTATCCCGTCTACCCATACAGCAGCAACAATTATGCCTCCTATTAGAACCTTTTGAACCCAATCATCAACTCTCAACATAACACATCCGTTGTAAAGCAATGTAATGATTAGAGCTCCAATTGTTGAACCCAGAGCCGAACCTCGCCCACCTGATAGGGAAGCACCTCCAATTACTACCGCAGCAATAATATCCAACTCTAAAGCAACAGCCGTGGTTGGATCACCATCACCTATTTCAGCGTATGACATTACACCAGCGAGTCCAAACATTGCTCCACCCAAGGTAAAAATCATAACTTTATAGTTTATTATATTAATACCAGAATATTTTGCTGCATCCTCATTCGCCCCGAGAGCATAAATATATCTACCAAAAACCGATGTTCTCATTATCAGCATAGTCAGAAGAAAAAGAATAAAATTAATCCATACTCCTGGAGCAAAAATCATCCATTCATTCTTGGGTTCCCTCATCATCAAAGCTTTAAGAAAGTTGTCAGGAGTTCTGACTACTGACTGATCAGCGAATCCTTCAGCCAACCCTCTGGCTATAAGCATCATTCCTAGAGTTACTATAAAAGGAGCTATATTAAGACGGGCTGAAATCGTTCCATTGGCAAAACCAATTAATGCTCCCACAAAAATCGATAAAATTATTGGGGTTGGAATAATTCCTAGAAACATGATATCACCGTCCAACCAATTCACAGCATGAGCACAAAAAACAGCTGTAAGAGCGACAACAGAACCTGCACTCAAATCAATCCCTCCGCTGACAATAATCATCGTCATTGCCAATGCTCCTATGCCAACAATTACTGTTTGTTTTAAGATTGTTTTTAAATTCTGCATCGATAAAAAATTATCGATGTTATCAGGTACAAAAATAAATATTAACCCAAGCAATATAAAGAAAACAAACAAGAGTCCACTTATTGGGATCAGTAAAGACTTAACACTCTTGGTTAGATTCATTTCTATACTATCCTCAATAGCTAAAAATACTTATCTTGCTATTTGTCGGTTGGATTAATTAACTTCTGAACCTCCTCGGATTCTAAATTTTCAAGATCTAACAATACTGCACCCGTATCAACATTTTCTTCGAATGGCTGTTCTTTAATAGAAGAAACAATATTCTTAACTGCGATATAACCCATTTTGAACGGGTCCTGAACCGCTAATGCAGCTATCTTTTTTTCTTTAAGCGCTTTAATCAAAGCCTCATTCGTATCAAAACCTACAAATGGTACTTTGCCTGAGAGACCTGCTTGATCAAGCGCTCTAAGCATTCCTTGAGTGGTCGATTCATTGGGAGTAAAAATGCCTTGAACCGAATCACCAAACTGATTCAACAAATTTTCAGAAACCTTCATTGCCTCATCAATAGAAACCCCTCCTCTTTGATCTATTGATAGGAACTGGATGTTTGGAGCTGTTTTTTTTATTCCATCTAAAAAACCCTCTTCCCTGTTTGTTGTACTATCATGATTTACTTCATGGCGAAGCATTAAAACCTTTCCAGAATTATTCATGAGCTTTGCTAACCTTTTCCCGCATGCCTGTCCTGCTGCATAGTTATCCGTCATCACATTACTAATGACTGAATCACCTGCTGATTCATCTAAACCAGAATCCCAAACTGCTACTTTAATTCCAGCGGACTTAGCCTCCGATACAGGACGCACTAAAGCCTTATCGTCAAGTGGAGCAAGAGCAATTCCATTAACTCCCTGAGTAATAAAATTTTCAACTACTTTAATTTGTCCTGCTCTATCACTCTCCTTCTGAGGACCTTTCCAGATTATTTCTATTCCAAGCTCTTTTCCTGCTTTTTTTGCACCAGCCTCTCCCATTTTCCAAAACTCATGTGTAGTTCCTTTTGGAATTACAGCAATTTTAAGATCAGAATCAGCTCCAGGATTCTTATTTCTTTCACAGCTAAAAAGTAATAGTGATAATAAAATTGAATAAATAGTAAAAAATTGTTTCATTTTATCAATCCAAGCCATTTGAAGTCTTGAAATCAAGCCTTCGTCATCACAAAATGAAAAGAAATGGCAAAGGATATGAATTTTAAACAAGAACTAGTGGGCTGCTTTGGCTTTCCCGTTGCAGAAAACCCTACACAAGCAATGATAGAACCCGCATTCGAGGCCTTAGGGTTAGATTGGCGGTACCTTACACTCGAAGTTAAACCGGAAAACCTAGAAAAGGCGGTAAATGGAGCGAGATCATTTGGATTTAAAGGTTTCAATTGCACAATTCCCCATAAGGTCGAAGTAATCCAATATCTTGATGGGCTCGGAAGTTCAGCTGAATTAATGGGTGCTGTAAATTGCATCGTCAATAGAGACGGGAAACTAATCGGAGAAAACACGGACGGGAAAGGCTTTGTTGAATCCCTCAAAAAAAAATCAGACCCAACAGGAAAGTCTTGTGTCATTTTTGGAGCAGGAGGAGCTGCAAGAGCAATTAGTGTAGAATTGGCATTAGCTGGATGCTCGAAAATCACAATAATAAATCGCTCTATTGAAAGGGCTAAAGAACTAATCGACATCTTAGAAGGCGGAGTCGCCCAGGCTTGCTCTCAAAGTTTATCCACTCAGATGATTGAGTGGAATGATAATTACAACATCCCTATTGGAACTGATTATGTTATTAATGCTACATCTATAGGTTTATACCCAGATATAAATGCAAAAATTAACATTAATATTTCATCATTAACTCCTGAAATGATAGTCGCTGATGTTATACCAAACCCACCTAAAACTAGACTCATTAGAGACGCTAGAGAACAAGGCTGCACTACAATTGATGGGCTTGAAATGTTAGTAGGACAAGGTGTTATTGGAATTGAATACTGGACAGGTAAAAACCCTAATCCAGAAATAATGAGAGATTCATTAGAAAAAATCTTCAGCGCCTAGAATTAACTTATTTAACGAGTCCTTAAATTAATTCTGCTCTTAATTTTCTTGGCTATTTTCATGAAAATTTCTTTCTTTAGCAGCAAGTAACTTCCCTTTTTTGCGGGAATGTGTTGAATAGGAATACCAGTAACCAAGTACAAAAAATACCAATGCTGTTATAGCAAGGAAGGCTCCCATTTGTATTACTAAAAAAGTCACAAGAACAAAATTTCTATTTTCTTTGATGCTGTAACAAATATTTCATTTTGTCAATTTCTTGAAACTCTGAAACTATTAATGCACTTCAGCTCTGTTTTATGACATAGATAGGCTTATCAAAATCTACTTCTAGATCATCAAACATCTGTATTTTACTAATTGAAGGATACACGGTCAAAGGCATTAGTTTCCATGCCTTTTCATAACCAATACGATATCTTGATTTAGGTGTATATTTTCGATTATAAACACCAAAATGTGCAATTCTAAGCATTTCATAGGGATAATAACCAGAATCAACTTTTATGACCTCATACTCATAGAGAACTAAACAACTTCTATATGTAACCGACTTAACATTCGGCATAATAGTCTTGGTTTTTAATCTTACTTGGACGTCTATTTCACCCCATACAATAGCTGAAGGGTCAACCGGTTCAGCTTTTTTAATTTTATATGACTTATTATCAAAAGGCTCACTTGGGTCTAATGCGCGTCTTCCTACAGCCTCTACTCCAACGTATTTAAGGAAATCTTTTATAACATTGTCAGCCCATGCTTTTGCTTCTGTTGCACCATAATGAATACCGTCAGTTTCTGGATAAGGGTCAACAAACTCAGTCACTTTTCGACTATCATAAAATCTCGCAAAAGGCTTAATACTTGATTCCATTATTTCACTCATTTGCTCCTGAAGCTCAAATGAAAACCGTGCTGGATGTGACTCTGGAGGAGCTATCCAATAACATCTTCTACCCCCTTTTGATGCGGCCTCTGCCATATCCCTACAAAGCCCCTTTACTAATTTAACATTTTCAAATTCTTCCCTACGTTTTGAACGAAGACTAGAGTATAAATTAGTTCCTGTCTGAACAACAACAATATCAGGATCACAAATTTCTAAAAGATCCTCTACTTTTGGAACTGCTTGAATGTTTTTTAGTCTCCTCTCTTGCTTTGGAGTTTTTTCCCAAAACCCAATATCGGATGATATTGTCTGATATTGCCCTAACCAGTAGTATGGCGTTGCCCCACCGGCAACATAGGTATGAACCTCAAATCCAGCATCACGAAGCTTAGTATCTAAAGTCGAACCAAAAGCCCCCATGCTCATAGAGTCACCAAGAAACAATATGCTCGTAGGAGTTTCTTGTTTTTTCTTTCCAATTATTCGTGACTTTAGATCCTTTAATTTTGAGAGTATTCCTTTAGCTTCAATATCCTGGCTAAAAGCTAATAACAGCGAAAAGAAAATCACTGTTATCTTATTAATGAAATAAAATCTTCTAACTTGCCCCATAATCTTTCTGCATTCTCTTAATCTTACTTCTTAGGGCAAGCTTAGCGGTGGCTTTCATTCGATCAGTAAATAAGACGCCATTCAAGTGATCAGTCTCATGCTGAATAGCTCTTGCTAATAAACCATCAGTTTCAAGAGTGACTCTTTTAGAGCCCATAATTTCAAAAGTAGCCTTCAACTCGTAAGGTCGAATAACGTCTCCTCGAATTTCAGGAAAACTTAGGCAACCCTCACTCATTACATCCATATTTTCACCATATTCCAACTCAGGATTAATAAAAATTAGAGGCATAATATCAGTTAAATCAACATCTTCACCGTCTATTCTCAAATAACTAATACATTCTGGATCATGAGAAACATCAATAACAGCTAATTGAATTGGAATTCCTATTTGAGGAGCGGCTAAGCCAATTCCCTCTGCAGAAACCATTGTTTCTATCATATCTTTTACCAATGAACTGACTTCATCCGAAAAAGACTCAACTTTGGAGCATTTTTTTCTTAGCACAGGATCTCCAAATATTACTATTTCTCGTACCATAACTTAACCTAACTTTGTGGCTTCTTAATCAAAATTCTCGCTGGAACATCTTTAACAGGATAACCTGCAGTAGTCAAAGCATCCCAAGCTTCCACCAGACTTTTTAAAGGTGCTTGTTCATCAGCCTTTAATTCAAGCCTTAATTTTGGTCTTTCAGATTTGAGCTGTTTCAATCTTGTCGTTAACTGATTTTCAGGAATTTCCTCTACACCAAGAAAAATCTTAGAATCAGATGTTAGGGAAAGCTCAAGACTTGAACTAGACTGAAGACTTTTTGCCAAAGAGCTAGCTTTTGGTAAATTTATGCTGGCAAAAGCTTTATCTTCTCGAGGTGCAGAAGTTAAAATAAAATAGATTAATAAAATCGCCAAAATATCAATCAAAGAAACGATAGGAACAATTGGACGATTAGTCTTTTTTTTAATAAAACGCATTTCTAATCACTTTTTTCAGAAACGAGTCCTTTAATCTTTGTATAAAGGACTTCAGAGGGGTTCTTATAAAAAGCCGTTATTAAATTATCTGTCAGGACTTCCATTCTGACTCCAATTCTTTCAATTTTTTTTGTAAAGTAACTATGGGCTATAACCGTGGGAATCGCCACAGCTAGACCAGCTATAGTCGTATTCAAAGCCTCCGCAATCCCCCTTGATACAGCAACTCTAGAACTCCCTGCTTCAGCCATATCAACACTACTAAAAACTCCTACAAGCCCCGAAACAGTACCTAATAAACCAAGTAACGGAGCAATCGTAATAACAACCTCTAGCAAAGCAATCCCTCTCTCCATGATGACTATTTCCTCTCTAGCCTTAGCTTCCGAAGTAGTAGCCGCTTCTAATCTGTTTGATGGAGCTCCAATAATGATACCAAGACCAATTCGTGAAAGAGGAGATCTGAAGTCACGGAAACAATCAGTTAGTCCCGAAATATCATTATTATCAATAAATTCACTCGCATTTTCCATCGCTTTCTGAACGGGACGAGGAATTATTCTGCTACTCTTTAATGTTATAAACTTCAATAAAATTACAGTAAGTGAGACTATAGAAAGAAGAATCAAACACATCATGAAAACTCCACCATTAGTGATAAATGTTTTCACCGCATTTATTGAATCCGGGATTTCAGAACTTATGTTACCGAGGAGCATCTTAATTTATTAATAAATAATTATTTCATACTCAAATTCCATTTTACCGTCTTGAGTTTTCTCAATAAGTTCATTTGGAACCGGAGGGATTTTTGCGCGAAGAATGCCGCTAATAGAAAAATCGACTACTACCGGGTCAGCATCATTACGAAGCATACGAATATCTACGATACGCCCATCTCGATCAACCCAAAATCTAACTTTTAGAGAACCGTACTTCACAAGATCAGCATGAGCTGATCGCTCTTTATGCCAGCTTTTTTGAATCGCTAAATCTACTTTCTTTTTGTAATGACCAAACTCTGTCTCCTGAACATTCATTGCTGCTTGGCCAAGATTGCTCAATTTTCCTAAATTTCTTTTTTTTGGTGAATGCACTTGGAAGGCAGGCTCGGTAGGCAATTTCTCGATTATATCCAATTTTTCAGGCACTACATCTTCTAAGAAATCATCATTAGTTAGAGTTTCAGCAGGGATACTTTCAGTAATTTCTGGAGACTTTATTGTTATTGGCTCTTCTGGAATTTTTGTTAAATCATCTTCTTCACCTATAGCTCTTAACGATAAATCAGGCTCATTAGGGGTAACAAAATCAGAAACACTCTCAGACTTATCATTCGATTTTAATGACTCAATAGAAGTTTCTCTCTTGGAGACATTAGTCTGAATGAATTGAGGAATAACTGGGAAACTTATATTTTCTTTAATTTCTCCATCAGAATATTCTTTTCTGGCAAGGTCACCAAAGGGTAAGTCCTTCCCAACGATATTTGGAGCATCTTCATCCCCTTCATTTGAGGGCTTTAAATCGCTAGCAGCAATTGTATTACGATCAGATTCAAAAACCGCATTCTCAGGTATGACCTGAGAGGATTTATTTGAATCAGTTCTTAGGAAATTCTTTTCAATTTCTTCAGATCTTTCAACATCAAACATCTCAGGAAGCAAAACAACCAAATCGTCCTCATCTTTTGAAACGCTCATTTTAAGTTCAGTCACTCCACTAATAGATGGTAAAGTCGAAGCGACTACAAAATGGTAAGTTTTTCCACTTTCGGCATTAAATTGAATTTTAGATTCTTTATCATCATTTGAAGTTTCAACTTTGACTAACGTCTCAAGGACAGCGCCTTGATAGACATCACAAACTGCCTCAAACCCAAAGCTTTCAACTTCTAGAGACACATCACAGCTCACTATCGGAGTCCACTTCCACCAAACAGAACCTCCCTCAGCTCTACCAGAATGTACTGGCTCATTATTTTCTCTAGAAAAATATTTAGTATTAATGGAAGAAGAAAAGTAATCTTGAGAACTAATTTTAGTGGCTTCCCTAAAATCATCATTGATTGGTGGCATAGAGCGCCGATATGCAAGAATTGTCGTTAGCCCACAAACAAACATTAAGTGTAGACCAATCGACAATAGAATTGCATGTCTAATCTGTTGCCTTGTTATCATTAAATATCTCAGTAAATAAACACAAAAAAAGAAAACTCTTTGATGATTATGTTCGCATTTTTATGCACACTTATCAACGGTTCCAAGTTGTTATGCGAAAATTACTTTACGAAGTAGCTCAAATGCTCTAATTCAAGGGCAAGATCTACCGAATTAACAATTACATCATCTGGTGTTTTTAAAACTGTAGATGAAAAATTCAGAAAGGCTTGAACTCCTGCATCCACTAGGCTGTTAGCCACNTCTTGTGCCGTTTCAGCTGGAACTGCCATAATTGCGATTTTCACTTCATTATCCATCACATATTTTGTCATCAGAGAAACATCCATAACTGGAATTTCAGCGCTCACTGCTCTTAGACGCATAGGATCAGATTCAAATGCCGCCGAAATCTCAAACCCTTCTTTATTAAATCCACTATATCTTAGTAGAGCAGAACCTAAATTTCCTACTCCCACTAAAATTACTTGTAACAGACTACTAGTGCCCAACACTCCTGTAATCACTTCGATTAAAGCATCGACACTATAGCCTAAGCCTCGAGTTCCGAACTGGCCAAAATGCGCCAAATCTTTTCGAAGTTGAGCCGATTTTACTCCAGCGGCTTTGGCAAGCGAATTGGATGAAACTGTTTCAACTCCATTATCTCTTAACCTTTCAAGACAGCGTTGGTAAATAGATAGTCTATAAATTGACTTCCTTGGTATGTCGGTTTCTTGAGGCAAGACTGCACAAAATTAGAGTTTCGGATGATTAAAGCCAACTCTTTCAAATTATACAAGTAAATGCCTAATGAAAAGCAGCTAAGTTTTTANCTAAAAAAATTTATTNTATAATTATANGGCAATTACNAACTAAGAATAGGACTCCTCAACTCGTTTTGCTACATCTCTGTAGTCATAATCAGCATTATAGATTTCCTTAAAACTCTCAAGTGANTGTTCTTTATCACCTAATTTATCATAGACAAGACCAAGATTATAAAGAATCTCTTTTTTAGTATTATCCATTGCAAGAACTTCTCCGTTAGCATCACTCAGCGAACCAATAGCCAAATCATACATCTTCATCTCATCATAGCACCGGCCAAGCATTAGCATNGACCTTATTCTAATATGTGGATTGTTTTTTGCCTTCTGTAAATGTGGAATCGCGTCTCTAAAGCGTTCAGCAGTGAACAAGTGATTTCCAAGATCAAATCTAAGTTGTGGATCAGTTGGGTTACGCTCTACTCTGAGCTCCGATTCTTTAATCTGTTGATCTATAGATGCGCTACGTAGCTCTGCTAANTGAGCTTTTTTATCCTCAACTCCNTCGCCGCCTGAATCAATGTCCGATTCAAGATCTTTAATCTTTTGTACTCGAATATTGTCCCTTGCATCCTGAGCTTTTCTTTGAAGCGTTTCGTCTGCAGCGCTTAATGTGAATGCATAGTCGTAATATGATGCACAATTTTCCCAATCCTCTAATCTTTCATAAAGGTCTGCAATCTTTTTAACGACATCTAAGTTTTGAGGATCTTCTCCGTATTGAACGCCTAGATCAGCAAGCTGTGCTTCCATCTGCTCTTTTGTAGCGCCTTTTCTAGATGCACTCTCAAGACTTTTAGCTTCGTCTTGATCTTTGAGAAGATCTTTAAATGATCGATCTTTTACTCCCCATCCTCCTTTTGCCATTGTTGCTTGGGCTGAAGCATCTTTGGCTTTTTTTCTCGCGTCCCCATCAGATGGATCTTTTTCTACGATAGAATCATAAACCTTCGCTGCCTCTGCTCCATCACCTTGAGTTAAAAAATGATCTCCNAGCTTATGCAGATTTTTTGTATCCGAAGGATGGCCATCACGAATTGTTTCTAAACCAAATGTTGCAATCTCTGGAATTCCTAAAGCCATGAAAGCTTCATAGAACAAAGTGTTAGCTTCGGCATTATAAGGATCAGAATCTAATTTTTTTTCAATATCCTCAATTGCTGCGAGAGGATCTTTCTTGAGTTTATTTTTTACTTTCATCATGCCACCAGCACCTGAAAGCAAACCTTTCCCTTTTTTACCACNAGCGCGCCATCGAGCACCTTGAGCAGCACGTAAAATCTCACGACCTTTTAGGAAGGTAGGTTGTTCTTTAAGAATATTATGAAGAATGCTTAGAGCATAGTCGTAGTTAGTAAGTTCGATAGCACTCTGAGCTTTTAAGAATAGAGTGATGAGCTTAGGATCAAGTTGTTCTTCTGTGATGAGCTCCTTAGGTGAGTCCATATTAAATTTAGGGGTTTGGTTTTTGGGTATACCTGAAATTTTAATTAAATCTTGGGGGTGAGAATCTAGCCTCTTAGTACCTCATCATGCAAGGCTTCTAGCANAAAAATTCAGACTAATTAGCACTTTTTTTGTTCATAATCTACAATTAGCCAATAAATCGAGCATTATATCTAATCCGAGCAGTAAAATAAAACTAAGTAAATAATGAAAGTTGCGCTAACTATTGGGTATGGTTCAGAGTAAAAAAATGATTAATATGATGAAATCTTTGGCACTAATTTTAATGCTACTAATGGTTTTAGGAGCTAAGCGCAAAGATTTAGGACTGATCAGCTTTCACCTAGAATCTGGACAAGAATCAAAGAAAGAAGAAAGCATACAAATCAGAGTCTCAAATAAAATATTTAGTGTACTTAAAAAGCCTTCATTCAACCAAAGAGATATTGATGGATTTTATCCATTCCTTTCAGAGGATGGCGAAAGCTATGGGATATCATTCAAGCTAAAGAAAAAAAAAGCTGAAGAACTGAGCACTCTATCAACAGTAGCAAGAGGAAGAAGGTTAGTCACAGTTTTAGGAATGGAGCCTGTCGATTTTGTGGTTATTGATGGACCGATTCAACACGGTCATATTACTTGTTGGAAAGGATTCACCGAAAAAAGTATTGGGAAATTTGAGTCTCTTGGATTAAATCTAATAGAGCCTAAAGGTCCCACTTCAACGATTGCTCCCCCGGAGCCCTTGCCTCAACAAATAGATTCAGAATAGTACTTTTATCTTATAAAAATGAATTTCACTGTTCTGAAGAAACGGTATACTTTTACACTATTTCTGTATCTAATTTCTACGTTCATATCGAATGCACAATACAAGAGACTGGATTTGGTGCTAGCAACGCCTAACACTGAAATATTTGGACAGGATCTTTCAAAATTCTACATGTATACAGACCGAACATTTGAAGGGCAACCTAGCAAGCCGTGGCAAGGGGGAAAATATGGTTATGTAAGAAATCCCAAAAGGACCAATTCGGGTATTTTATATAGTAGATTCCATGAAGGTGTAGACATAAAGCCCGTTAAACGAGATTCGAGAGGAATCCCTCTTGATAAAGTACGTTCAATATCTCATGGCACAGTGGTACATACTAGCAAATCGGCAGGTGCTAGTAATTATGGCCGATACGTTGTTATCGAACACGATTGGGGATATGGAAAATTTTACAGCCTATATGCACATCTTGCTGACATTTCCTGTAACAAAGGACAAAAGGTAAGACCAGGTACAAGCATTGGAATACTAGGATACACTGGTGATGGTATTAATAAAACTAGAGCCCATTTACATCTCGAGCTAAATCTAATGTTGAGTAAGAGTTTTGAAAAATGGTACAAAAAAAATTATGTCGCTCCAAACAGGCATAGCTTATTCAACGGAATTAATTTGGCTGGAATAGATATAGCGCAACTCTACAATGAGTACCGCCGAAACCCAGTCATTACATTACCTGAATTTATTTCAAAAGTTGAAACTTACTGGAAACTATTGGTTCCTAATAATGGGATTCCTTTAATAATGAAATCCTACCCTTGGCTAGGCTCAAAGATGGATAAAGCTAATGGCAACCCGTCTTGGGAAATAAGTATGAGCCCCTCAGGCATTCCTCTAAAGATTGAACCCAACATGAAGAAGGTAACCTCTCCAACAATAAGTTGGGTAAAATTCTCTGCTACACCCCATGCTTGGAACACAAGGTCACGCCTTACTGGCACTAAAGATAAAGCAAGATTAACTGCAAGCGGTCAAAGATTTGTTCAATTACTTCTTTGGAAATAATTAGTTTAACCCTCCAATTTGTTTAATAAGGTTTCGGTTTAAGCGAATGCCATCATAAAAATTATCAATTGAATAATTTTCATTCGGAGAATGTATCTGACAATCAGGCAAAGCTAACCCGAGCAGTAAAGTATCAACATTAAGCACATCTTTGAAAGTTTGAACTATTGGAATACTCCCACCTTCTCTTATTAAAGCTGGGTCACAATTAAATGTCTCTTTCAATGCTTTCTGTGCGGCTAGACCATAGTCTGATTTTGGGTCCATAAGATATGATTTACCACTATGTCCAAATTCACATTCTATTCTTACTCCATCAGGTGTAACCTTATCTAAGTGAGCCTTGACCAAATTTAATATTTCATCTGGGTCTTGGTCTGGAACAAGTCTAAAAGAGAGCTTAACGAAACTTTCAGATGGTATAACTGTTTTAGAACCTTCACCCTGATACCCCCCACCGATACCATTTACTTCTGCAGTTGGCCTAGACCACCTTCTTTCAAAATCCGTAAATCCACTTTCACCAAAAAGCTCGGTAGAGCCTGTCAAAAGAAGTGTTTCGTTGGGATCGACTTGAATGTTTGACCATGCTTGTTTCTCCCAATCCTCAATATCTTTAACTTTATCATAAAAGCCCTCTACGTTGACACTTCCATCTAATTTATGAAGGCTAGAGATAAGTTTTGATATTGCTGAACAAGGGTTAGCCACTGAACCTCCAAAAACACCAGAATGCAGATCCCTACTAGGCCCAATAACTTTAACTTCCATACAAGCAACTCCTCTGAGTCCATAGGTAAATGTTCCAATACCTGGCCCAATCATTCCAGTGTCAGAAACCGCAATAACATCACATTCAAGCTCATCTTTGTTTTCCTTTAAAAAAGGTTCAAGATTTGGACTTCCTATTTCTTCTTCTCCTTCGACTAGAAAAATAATATTCACAGGCAATTCACCATCTTCATTAATAGCTTCACCCAGACCTAAAAGATGAGCCAGGTTTTGACCTTTATTATCGGTTGAACCACGAGCAAATATTTTATCCCCCTCTATGAGAGGTTCAAACGGTGGGGAGTTCCATAGATCAATTGGGTCTGCTGGCTGCACATCATAGTGACCATAAATCATTACCGTCGGCAAACCTTCTTTATGGATGTTTCTTCCAATCACAATGGGGTGTCCTGAAGTCTCATGAATACTTGCCTTAAGGCCAACATCAATAATCTTTGTTTTTAACCATTCAGCACACTCTCTTACATCCGCTTTGTATCGGCTATCTGTCGACACACTAGGAAATTTTAAATACGTAATGAGATCGTCTAGATGTTTTTTATTCATGACTCTAATTATAGCAATTACCAATAACCTCTACGCGCTCTTTCAGCGGCCTGAAAATTCTGATAGGCTAAAAATCCAAACATTATTGCAGCAAAAATAGAATTAAGTTTAATAAATAAAAGAAGCCCTGCTATTGCTGCAGTTATTCCACCAATTTTTCCTCTGAGAACCGGCTTCCTTTCATGCATAATATGACCCAAGAGCTGACCTCCGTCTAATGGATATACCGGTAGAAGATTTAGAGCCGACCAGATAGAATTAATCCAAATCATCATAAATAAAAACCTAACAACATATATATTCAACGTTTCAGGATTAAGTACAGATAATAAAAACCAACTAAGAGCGGCCATCATAAATCCAACCGCTGGACCCCCTATTGTAATTATGATTTTTTGCCTTCTTGTATATGATCCCTGTGACACAGCCATTCCCCCCATTCCATGAATAATGATTTGAGCCTTTCCTCCGTACTTTCGATAGGCCAAAGCATGGCCTAATTCATGACCCATAATGGAAACGAAAAAAACGAGAACCCAAATAAATAGATACCTAGTTTGTTCAACTGGATCACCCCCAAAACCACTCGACCCCCATATAAGAGGAATGATCCAGAAAGACCAATGAATGGATACTGGAAATCTAAAAAGATTAAACCTTAGTGTACCTGGTTGATTTGGGTCTGCTCCAAAAAACATGTTAGCCTATGAAATGAAGGAATCTTAGATAGTATTCCCGAATATCAAATCATAGTAAAATAAAGTTTTTTAGATAAAATCGTTAATTAAGTTTTCAAGCATCTCTTGACGGCCACTAGCAATATGAGGCTCGCCATTCTCATGAGTATGCTTCTCTAGTTCTTCAAAACCAATTTCACCAGATTCAATTTTAGCGCCAAGGCCAGAATCAAAACTAGAATATCTGTTGGAAACAAAATCACTCAGCCTTCCATCCTCTTTAATAGAATGTGCAATTTTAAGACCTCTGGCAAAAGCATCCATACCTCCAATATGGGCGTGAAAAAGATCAACTGGCTCAAAACTTTCCCTACGACATTTTGCATCAAAATTAAGACCTCCCGTAGTAAACCCGCCCATATTAATTATCTCTAACATGATTTCAGTGGTAAGATAAATATCTGTTGGAAATTGATCAGTGTCCCACCCAATTAATTCATCACCGGTATTTGCATCTACTGAACCTAATGCTCCTGCCGCCGCCGCAACTCTCATTTCATGCATCATTGTATGACCCGCTAAAGTAGCATGATTCGTCTCTAGATTTAATTTTAAATGATCAATAAGATCATGCTCTCTTAAGAAATTAAGGCAGGCTGCTGAATCTGAATCATATTGGTGAGTTGAAGGTTCTCTAGGTTTAGGTTCAATATAGAATTGACCTTCAAAACCTATCTTCTTTTTATGGTCAACAGCCATATGAAGCATTCTAGCTAGATGATCAAGCTCACGCTTCATGTCTGTATTCCACAATGTAGAATACCCCTCTCTACCACCCCAGAATGTATAACCTGTTCCTCCCAGCCTATGGGTAACTTCCATCGCTTTTTTTACTTGAGCAGCAGCATAGGCAAAGACATCTGCATTCGGACTTGTAGCTGCTCCTTGATTATAGCGAAAGTGAGCGAACAAACAGGCAGTACCCCATAACAACTTTATTCCAGTTCTTTCCTGCTCCTCAGCTAAAACATCAGCCACTGCATCTAGCGCATCATTTGATTCCTGAAGCGAACCTAATTCTGGAGCAACGTCGCGATCATGAAAGCAATAGTATTCTACTCCAAGCTTATCCATGAATTCAAAGGCAACCCTTGCCCGGTTTTGAGCATTTTCAATGGAGTCACTACCGTCATCCCAAGGCCTCTGTGCGGTGCCACCACCAAATGGATCCGCCAAAGGATTGCGCATGGCATGCCAATAGGCGATTGAAAATCTTAAATGATCTTTCATCGCTTTGCCGCCAATTAATTCATCAGCGTTATAATGTTTGAAAGCCAAAGGGTTTTTTGAATCTGGACCTTCGTATTGAATTTTTTTTATTTCTGGAAATGCTTCGGATGACATTGGACTGTGATCATTCACTTTCATGCATTAGCCGTCAAGAATGAAGCTTTAAAAAAATCTAAAGGGTCTACATTTCTTATAAAATATAGAGTTATAAGGAAAGATTCCATTGAACTGACTCACTAGGAAGACCAAACATTTTGAGTTTTTCTGATATTTCTGCCTCAGACGGTATTATTAAGCCCTCTTCTTTAATTTGTTTATAATCATCAGGAAATTCAGAATGGGGTAATACCTTTGAAGCTATAGCAAAGCATGCCCATGCACGCCATATTCGAATCTCAGCTCTAGGGCCAGACATCCTCGAAGCATAATGCTGCCAATGACGTCTTGGATTACCTAAAAATTGACCCTTGTTGTCTGGTCTCTGAATTAAAATCCACCTTATGGAGGAATATGGAATAGGGTAACTCTTTAGGTATTTCTCATCTCTTTTAAGATCTGCACTCATTGCACGATTTAACTGTAACAATGCTTGCGCAGGAAAACCTTGAACCCATTTACTCTGTGAATACTCGAGGCAAAGACGGTAGAAAGGAAGACCTCTATTATCACCAAGTGCACGAGAATCAGATGCTCTAATTTTTTTAGATATTTGCGGAAGCAATGGACAAGCTTCGTTCATATAAGAGCATTAATATTAAATCCTTGGCGATAGGGAGCCGACTAAAAAGGTGTTTAGGCTGTAGCAGCTATCCCCCCTTGAGTAACTCCTGGGGCAGGAAGCATACTGCTTCCCATCAAATACATATCAATAGATCTGGCAGCACCTCTTCCTTCATTTATAGCCCAAACCACTAAAGATTGTCCACGGCGACAATCGCCTGCAGTGAAAACACCTTCAATATTTGATGTGAATTTTCCATGTTCCCCTGTGAATGTTTGCCAGTTCCCTCTTGGATTTTGTTTATCAATACCAAGCATTTCGCCAATCTCCAATTCAGGTCCAACGAATCCAGTCGCAAGCAGAACAAGATCAGCTGGCCACTCTTTCTCAGAACCCTCCACTTCGGTAAAGGGAGCTCCGCCTTCAACAGGCTTTGACCAATCCACTTCAACTGTTTTCACTCCTTTTACTTGACCGTTTTCATTACCCACAAATTCTTTAGCCAGTACATGGTAAGCTCTAGGGTCATTTCCATTCTTAGCTTTATTCTCAGCATGAGAATAATCAAGCCTATAAATTCTTGGCCATTGCGGCCATGGATTATTTGAAGCTCTCTCCTCAGGAGGCTTATCCAACAATTCAAAATTAACAACATCTTTGCAACCATGTCTCAAAGATGTACCAATACAATCAGCACCAGTATCACCACCACCTATCACAATAACATGTTTATCCTTTGCTGATGTATAAAAACCATTTTCAAGCTTAGAATCCAAAAGACTCTTCGTATTGCGNGTCAAAAAGTCCATAGCAAATTGAATACCATCAAGCTCACGGCCTGGATTTCGTCCAGTAGGATCAAATGGTTTTGTTGCACCTGTAGCTATCAGGAGTGCATCATTTTCATCAAGAAGTTCATTAGGATCTACGAATTGTATTTTAGTCCCATTCTCTTCCATTATCTGAGTCATATGGCCGGATTCAAAATCCTCTTTTTTNCCAACATGTGTACAAGTGACAAACTTTATNCCTGATTCTCTCATTAATGAAACTCGACGATCTATAACATCCTTTTCCAGTTTCATGTTAGGTATTCCGTACATCAAAAGTCCACCTATTCTGTCAGCTCTCTCGTAAACAGTGACTTGGTGACCAACTTTGTTTAATTGATCAGCAGCTGCTAATCCAGCTGGGCCAGAACCNACTATTGCCACTTTTTTTCCGGTACGCTCGGTCGGAGGATTAGCAGTAACCCACCCTTCCTCAAAAGCTCTGTTAATTATTGTATTCTCAATATTTTTAATCGTGACGGGCGGATTTGTTATTCCCAAAACACATGATCCCTCGCATGGAGCCGGGCAAACNCGACCTGTAAATTCCGGNAAATTGTTCGTCTTATGAAGGCGGTCAATTGCTTCTTTCCACCTTTTTTGATAGACTAAATGATTCCATTCTGGAATCAGGTTGTCTACTGGGCAGCCATTACCAGATTGACAAAATGGAACACCACAATCCATACAACGAGAGCCTTGNTTCTGGAGATGACTTTCGGATGGTCGCGTGTTAATTTCACCATAATCTTTNAGGCGCTCAAGAGGATCACGATAAGGNACTGCCTCNCGCTCAAACTCTAAAAATCCAGTAGGTTTTCCCATTTTTTATTTTATTTTTTCAGGCAACTAACTCTTTTTCAGCCTGTTTACGTTCTTCTAATACTCTCTTATAATCGGTTGGCATAACTTTGACAAATTCCTTCAAAGTTTTGTTCCAATTTTTCAAAATGTGATTGGCAACATTAGAGCCCGTATTTTTTTCATGGTCTTGTATTAGNGATCTAAGCTCCTCGATATCATCCTGATCTGACACCTCTTCTAAATCAACCATCTCCATATTACAATTAGGAGGGAATTTATTTTCAGGATCCCATATATAAGCTACTCCTCCTGACATTCCTGCAGCAAAATTCCTCCCAGTAGGCCCTAAAATTACAGCACGACCACCTGTCATATATTCGCAGCCATGATCTCCAACTCCCTCGATAACTGCATGAGCACCACTGTTACGAACACAAAAACGCTCTGCTGCNTGACCTCGAAAAAATGCTTTGCCACCAGTGGCACCATAAAGACAAACATTTCCAGCAATAATATTATCTTCAGAAAGAAAACTGGAACTGTCTGGAGGGTAAATCGCTATCTTTCCACCGGAAAGCCCTTTNCCNACGTAATCATTNGCATCNCCTTCTAANTCNATACTAATTCCTTTAGCNAGGAAAGCTCCAAGACTCTGNCCTGCTGAACCATTAAATTTTATATTAANAGTATCTTCNGGTAATAAATCTCCNCCATGNGCNTTAGCAACCTCATTACTAAGAATTGTTCCAACTGTTCTGTCCGTNTTNATGATAGGNAATTCNATATTGACTGTTTCACTTTTTTCAAGAGCNGGNCGAGCAAGCTCTAAAAGNTTCATNTCNAGAACATNTTCCAATCCATGATTTTGAGATTCNGTGCAATAGGTACCNGNATCAGGATGAGGTTTNTCAGCAGGNGTAAGAATNGANGTNAAATCAATNCCATCNGCTTTCCAATGNTCAATTGCTTTNTGCATNTCAAGAGCATCNACTCTNCCAACCATCTCNNNGATACTACGNAATCCNAGNTNTGCCATAATTTCNCGAGCCTCTTCNGCAACCATGAACAAATAATTNACTACAAAATCTGGTGATCCATTNAATTTTTTTCTTAGTTCTTTATTCTGAGTCGCTATTCCAACNGGACAAGTATTCAAATGACATTTNCNCATCATNATNCANCCCATNGTGATGAGTGGAGCNGTNGCAAAACCCATTTCTTCAGCGCCTAATANNGCNGCAATAACNACATCGCGNCCAGTCTTAAGTCCTCCATCAGTTTGAANNACNACNCTACTNCTTANNTCNTTAAGNACNAANGTTTGATGCGTTTCTGCAACACCNAGTTCCCAAGGNAANCCNGCATGTTTAATACTNGTAAGNGGGGANGCTCCAGTTCCTCCAGTTTCTCCNGCTATNACAATATGATCNGCTTTNGCNTTAGTCACACCAGAAGCAATAGTGCCAACTCCAACTTCAGATACTAATTTTACACTAACTCTTGAGTGACGATTAGCATTTTTTAGATCATGAATGAGTTGAGCAAGATCTTCTATTGAGTAAATATCATGATGAGGGGGGGGGCTAATCAAACCAACTCCTGGAGTACTGTGTCTGATGCGAGCTATATTATCATCGACTTTTTTTCCAGGCAACTCACCTCCCTCCCCTGGCTTAGCACCTTGAGAAACCTTAATTTGTAGCTCATCAGCGTTTGTCAAATACCAGATAGTGACTCCAAATCGCCCTGATGCAATCTGCTTGATTGCTGACCTTTTAGAATCTCCATTAGGTAGAGGGCTAAAACGCGCAGGATCTTCACCACCTTCACCGGTATTACTCTTTCCACCTAACCTATTCATAGCAATTGCCAAACCCTCATGGGCTTCCGCAGAAATAGAACCAAAACTCATGGCTCCAGTACAGAAGCGTTTCACTATCTCTGAGGCGGGTTCAACTTCCTCAATTGATATTGAACCTCCATTTACATCTGTTTTAAAATCCATCAATCCACGCAAAGCACATAGAGCCTTGTTGCTTGTATTGATATGATTTGAAAATTGCTTATATGACTCAAAATTATTTTCCCGTGCTGCAGACTGCAGAGCAGCAATAGATTCCGGATTCCACATGTGCTTCTCACCATCTGCTCGCCAATGATATTCACCAGGATTAGGCAATGTTGGGAGCCTCACTTCATCTCTGGGTGGATAACCCAGAGCATGCCTTCTAATCATTTCCTCAGCCAATTCATCAAGATCTAGTCCTTGGACACGGCTAGCTGTCCCACGAAAGCAAAGATTGATGACATCATCTTTTAAACCAACAGCTTCGAATATTTGAGCTCCTTTATAAGAGTGTAAAGTAGAAATACCCATCTTTGCCATGACTTTCAACATCCCTTTAGCCACACCTTTTAAGTAAGCCTCAACTAGTGAGTTATCATCTTTAAATTCTTCTTTGTCTGTTAATCCTTCACGCCTAGCTCTCCACAAAGCTTCAAATGCTAGGTATGGATTTATTCCATCTGCCCCATAACCAACTAAAAGGCAGTGATGATGAACTTCCCTAGCTTCACCAGTCTCAAGTACAATCCCGATCTGAGTTCTCAGAGCATTTTTTACCAAGTACTGATGAACGGCTCCACTAGCTAGTAATGTGCTAAGTGGAATACGATCCTCTGATAATGCCCTATCGCTTAAAATGGCAAGAGTGCAACCTTCTTTGATTCCATTCTCGGCTTCGATACAAATCCTTTTTATAGTTTTCTTAACACCTCCAATACCTTCAGACCTTGGAAAAGTAATATCAATGACTTTTGATTTCCAGCCTTTGTGGTTCATTCCTTTCAAGGAGTGCAACTGTTCATTTGTCAATATAGGGGAAGGTAGTCTTAGTCTTTGAGCATGTTCTTCAGTAGCTTCAACTAGATTTTTCTCAGGACCAATGTAGCATTCGAGAGACATAATAACTTCTTCTCGAATAGAATCGATGGCAGGATTAGTGACCTGAGCAAATAACTGCCTGAAATAATCATAAGGCATTCTCGGTTTGTCACTCAAACAAGCCAACGCCGCATCGTTACCCATGGACCCAA
>PAHQ01000058.1 GCA_002705125.1 Verrucomicrobiales bacterium
TTTGGCGAACGCTGCATCATTAGGGGCAAAAACAGTAAATGGTCCTTTGCCTTTGAGGGTATCAACAAGTCCTGCTGCTGTAAGTGCAGCTGCAAGTGTTTTGAANTTTCCNTTGCTTACAGCNGTATCAACGATATCTTTCTTTTTGTGATGATCGGCCAATGACGATCCTAGGAAGATTGAGGTTACAGCAGCAGCAGTAAGTAGAGTTTTAAATATTTTCACAGTTAGTTTTCTTGGTTTGGTTTTGTATTAATTATTTTTTAACCAAGGCCTTGATTAATTGAATTCAGAATTAGAACGCATCCATTTTTAGTTTGGATCCGAAAAAAATATTGAGCCTGTGAACTAAACTCTAATTTTAAAGAAAACGCCTGCTAATGATAGTATTTCTACTTCAAAATATTTTCGAGAGTCTTTTGAAAATAAAAATATTTCGTCAGCGTCCTGAAGCTGTCGAGAAATATTGAACCTGTTAGCGCATGCTAATTTGGCAAGGAAACCCCGCTGGGTAAAAACTTAACTAAACGATCATTCTTCACAGAGTTTCCGGGAGTAGCCCGACCGTTAGAAACTTCTTGATTCAACTTTTTGAGAAGCTCTTTTACTTTCTCTGGGTTCTCTTTGATCAAATTTTTCTTTTCACCTTTGTCTAATTTTAAATTAAAAAGCTGTAGAGGTGGGAGTTTTTGTTTTTTTGCCGCTGGCTCTCTCGGAGCACTCCAACCACCACTTCCGGCCGACAGACAAAGCTTCCAATCTCCCTCACGAAAAGAGAAAGACCCCCCAATCGAATGACTAATAAGCGTTTTGCGAGTGGTTTCAGATTTTCCCTGAAATGCTGGTAATAGACTAAAGGAATCTTCGCCGATATTACCTTTTNTTGCGGGATTTTCACCAATCACATCTCTCATAGTGGCATAAAGATCAGTGAGGCAAGCCAAGGCATTTGTTTTCTGACCTGCAGCAATTCCTTTGGGCCATCTCGCAATCATGGGCACACGATGCCCACCCTCATAGATGTCTGCCTTATGGCCACGATATCCCGCACTCGGATCATGCCCATTTTCCTTGAGCAATGGAAAATTTCCTTCCGGAGAGCAACCATTATCACTAGTAAAGAATACTAAGGTGTTTTCATCTATTCCAGCTGCCTTAACAGCTTTGAGTAACTCTCCCATATGATAGTCAACCTGCATTACAAAATCGGCGTAGGGATTCAGCCCACTCGCATCTTTGAACGGAGCAACAGGGACAATTGGCGTGTGCGGTGCCGGCAACGGCAAGTAGAGGAAAAAAGGATCACCTGTCTTGGCTCTTTTTTTAACGTAATCAATACTTTTATCAAAGAGATGAGGTAAAACTTCATCAATTTTGAAGTCAGGGCTAATTGGCCCTTTGCGGTACCAACCGTATTGGTCTTGACCTTTAGTAACTCCTTCCTCCCTCACAGGAATTGCTGTAATTCTACCAGTGTCAACCCATGTGTAGGGAGGCATATCCAAGGACCCACAGTGCCCGTAGTAGCCTTTGAACCCATTAATATCCGGTCCATTCTTTACTGGCTTCGTGAAATCAATTTTCTTTCCTTTACCTATTCTCCCCCAGTCCCACCCGAGATGCCATTTTCCGATCATCTGAGTATGATAACCAGCACCCTTTAGAAGATGGGCAACGGTTTCTCTAGTGGCTGGTATTAGGTGATCACTGGTGCCACTTAAAACACCACGAGCGAGCCTAGATCTCCAATTATACCTCCCCGTCAATACGCCGTATCGAGTCGGTGTGCAAACTGCACTCGAGGAATGAGCATCAAAAAAAGTAATGCCTTGATCTGCCATCGACTGAAGATGAGGCGTCTTGATTTTGCATTCAGAATTAGTCGGAGAAACATCTCCAATCCCCAAGTCATCGGCCATCACAAAAATGACATTAGGTCGAAGCGGCTCTTCTTTTGAATGAACAGTAAACGCAAAGAGAGCTAGAAAAAATAGGGTTGAGTAAGAAATTTTGTGCATTGAAATTTTTGAGTGTCTTCAATTATAGACACTTTTCTTATGTATGGACCACAAATAAAAACCGAGGTTTCTAATCACCTTCACTTATTGATGGAGCAATATAGCTAGGATCCTATTTCCCAGCATTATTTGACTCTAAAAGCCATGATAAATTGAAACGAGCCATCCAATCTTTACCTGCTAGTAAGTAAACAAAACCTTCACTTGGGGTTCCTTTTCGACCCGCAGCAATCCAAGTGTAGTTACCTGGCCCTTCTTTAATGAGGCGATGAACTGGCCAGCTTTGGCCGCCATCAAAACTAACCCAAACCGTAATATCAGTTCGGGTCTCTCTATTTCCAGGGGAACTAAAGAGAAGGATGTCCCGGTCTTCATAAGGTAAACGTAAAAGCCCTGCCTTACACCCGTAAACGTCTGGTGGGCCATCAAATAATTCATCATCTTCATGTTCTCCTACCCATGTTTCACCGGCATCATGACTATAAGCAATGCGTCGGTTTCCTGGACGCATGTGAGTTCTGGAATTGTGATAAATTTTTCCATTACTTAGCTCAACTAACCCAGACTCCCCAGTCCCGCCTATCGGAAATGGTGCTGAAGAATTCCAGCTCTTACCTCTATCATCACTATAAAGCGCCATAGCGTAGAGATCATTGAACCGCTTTTTATTCTTTCCCTTATTTAAATATTCTGGAAACACTCTTGCTGGCATCAGTAGACGTCCCTTTTTAGGTCCATTTTTAATCGTCACCCCCGGGTCACAGGCTCCATTAGTCGCAGGCGTCCAGCCATCTTTTCCTGCTTTAATTTGAGTTTCTTCCATCTTCCACGTCTTACCATGGTCTTTGCTTCGAAAAAGTTTTTGCGCAGTCTTTAGAGTCGTCATGAAAACCATGATGTCTCCTGTCACCTCATCAACCATTACATTCCCAAGGCCGGTCCAATTATTATTTGGATACCTTCCATCATCACTCATATCTCCATCAACTTTAATCATATTTCCCACCTTCGATTCCTTTGTCCAAGTCTTGCCACCGTCAACGCTTCTCTTAATACTAATATATCTTGATTCATCAGTACCAGAACCTTGACCTTTGAATACAAGAACCGATCCATCCATAGCAACGACGACTTGACCCGTCGGAACCTCCTCATCCCAGACTTGAAAGAATGGATTCTGTTTTACAATGTCTTCTGGGATTTTTAGGGGTGATTCTTTTGCAAAGAGTGATCCAGTCAAGCATGAGAGAACAAGAAGAGGAACGCTTCGAAGTTTAATTGAATTAATTAATATTGATTTCATTATCTTTTTTTAAATTAAAGATTGGACCATTTATCATAAATTGAAAATGGTGGGCAGGGAAGGATTCGAACCTTCGAAGGCATAGCCAGCAGATTTACAGTCTGCCCCGTTTGACCGCTTCGGTACCTACCCATTATTTGGTGAGGGGAGGGAGATAAAAGCTGAAAAAATACCTTTTTGCAAGCAGTTTTACTGTTTCTTGGACTCTTGATCGGGGATTTCTCCAAGATTCAGTACTTTTCTTTGTACCAATTGGTACCTTCCTCCTTTACCAACCGACTCATAATCCTTGGCCTTTTGCTTAGCTATTCCACTTCTATCATAAAAATGGACCTGACCTTCGCCCTGAACGGTACCTACTGAGCCGTTAACAATTAGGGCTGTCCCCTCATCAATACCTATGCCGAGGAGTTGAGGAAATCTCTGAATTACAGATGAAAGATCCTTAAAGCGATCCCTTTCAGCAAAGTGTTGATCAATAGCTACTCCACTTAAAAACCCAAGGCCCTTCTCGTAACCTTCTGCCATCATGTCACGATTACCTAGAGGATTACCTCGGACTAAATACTCAGCCTGAATAGACGCTCCTGCAGAGCTACCCATTATAACTCCTCCCTTATCTAGAACATTATGCATCAATTTTAAAGCCTTAGTGTCATGGTAAGCATCTACAAAATTCCATTGCCGACCACCACCAAACCAAATGCCTGTTGCTTTTCTAAGAACATTTAAGTATTTCTCACTATCTACTTCGCTAATTTTTCTACCAGGAAGAACTGTCACTTCTTTAGGACCAAATTTTTCAAAGGTTTTAGCAATGGCGCTGCTCTGAGGGATCATTGAATCAGGAACAGCAGTAGGGAGTACGACGATTGATGCTTCATTACCTCCAGCTAATTGAATGAACCTCTTAACGGCTAATCTCGGCATTGGACCTCCTCCAATAATGATGAGACTTCCTTTATCAAGTCTGGGCGGAGAAATTACTTTTTTAGGAAAGNCTGGACCGTTCCTATCGGCNGCAGCAAATCTCAAAGCAGTTAGATCTGCTCCACGACCACTTGGCTTTAATTTAATAGTTTTCTTTTCTTTAAATTCAGAATCCTTGAGAACAATAAGAACTTCACCCTCTCCAATGGATCTGATACTACGCTTCGAAAGAATAAGGCTCGCTCCCTTACTTATCCGATAAAGAACTTTGCCGTCTTTTTGTTGTAAAACCTTTGAATCTTCTAGGACAATTTGTGCGTCTGGAAAAATNCCAGAGGAGGTAAATTCATGAACAACTTTTCCACCAGCACCCAATACCGTATTTTGAGAGAGAAACAGTCGGAAAGCTTCCATCTCTTTAATCTTTTTGAATTTGGGCAATTCGTCTCCAACCAACCAAATCGCATTTGCGGTTTTAATACCAGATACCAACTCGTCACTCTCTATANNAAGAGATCGTATGTTTTTGATTCCTTCGNCACTAATCTTATCCTTAAAAGCCTTAACTTGAGAATCCACTTCTTCAGAAGAGTTAANTNAAATGATTAGAACTACGGCGTCTTTACCTGCAATCTTGGAAAATTCTTCAACTGCCTCNCCCTGTATGTTTTCTGCAGAAAGGACNAAAGAACCCGNAATTCCTGCGGGGTCAATCCTGTTAGCACTTACTAANCTAATCGAAAATAATAGGATTAGANATNGNAACCCTATTCTAAAAATTGGCATTTTGCCTTGAAGTTGANGAGGTTTAATCCTNCTTNGGTCGNTTCCAATANATGACGACATTTTTAGTAGCTCGACCCGCAGCAATGATCTCAGGTTTTCCGTCTCCATCAAGATCTCTCACTTTAAGGTCCTCACAAGACATTCCATTATCGTCGAGTGTGTGAGTCTTCCATGCATCATCTGCTTTAGAATAAATTCGGATGCCAACCTTTCCATTCTTGTCGGGGTTACGCCATCCAGCAATTACTTGTAGGTCGCCTTTTCCAAGAACATCAGCTAACGCAAGAGCATGACCCTGACTCAGTGTATCATCAAGCACGGTTCTCTTTGGAGCTTCATCATTAGATTTTGGAGGATCATAAACAACCAGTTCATTACCATGTAATGGCTCTATCGCAGCAATGATTCCTTTGTTCGCATTTCCACGGAAGGCACGAACTTCTCCAACTCCTTTTGAATTAGGATTCTTAACCATATGCACCGATTTCCAAGGATTATCGTTGTTGCCTTTGTTAACGTAGCGTATTCCCTTAATTCCTTCCTTACCTCCAAGAATAATTGCTTCCTCATTATTATCTTCGCTAAAAGCAATAAGATCAAAATTGTGAGTAATATGAAAACTAGCATCTACTAACTCAGTGTCCCAGTTGCCTTCTTTAGCCTTATCTCCAAGTGCAGGAACATAAGCCAGAAGACGGACCGGTTCTCCTTCCCCTCCCNTATTTCCCCTACCGTGCAGAGGAAGAACTAAAAGACGGTAGTCTCCTGTAGAATCAGTATCGTCACTCAATTCATTTTCGCCAATNCTCATCCAATGCATTCTGTGAACCGTTGGTTCGTGAGAGTTCATCTTAACAGAAGCCCAACGGGTAGTTGGGTCTTCAGGGCGAATTAAAAAATGTACTGAACCTGATTTAGAAGCATCACTAGTCTCACCGGGACTCCAGTTGGCTCCAACGGCTACTTCTACCTTACCATCACCATCAATATCTCTTGCNGCAATACAGACGTTATCAAGAAAACGNGTNCCNACACGAGGGTTCAAATTTTCTGTCATGACAAACCTTTTCCAGTCTCCGTTACGGTACCAAGCAACCTGAGACTTATCAGCGAGTAGAATATCTAGTTTCTTGTCACCATCGACGTCACCAATAGCAAGACCATAACCAATTGAAATTTTGTCATCAATGACCTGCCTTTCAAAACTGAGTTCAGCTTTTAATAGGCTCGAAAATAAAATGGGAAAAGCTAGATAAACTAACTGAAAATAGTGACTTAATAAGGACATACTTAGTACATTATAAAATGTCAGGCCCTCTGTTAAGTTTAAAAAACAAGAACTGGAAAAAAGAATTACACATCCATTCATGGACACCAAGGCCTCACTCTGTTATGAAGCNTAAATTAATGCTTCAATNCCTATCTATATTAATTGCGATTCCCCTATTACTGGGAAGTTGTAATTCTCTGAAATTTGGAAAGGTAAAAGAAGATTCTGAAATATTACTACCCAATTCTTGGTCGGTTCCCTCAAAAGCGTACAGTGGCAAAGTTGAAAATAATTGGTTAAAAAGCCTTAATGATAAAAGGGTAATAAAAATAACTGAAGAAGCTCTTAAAAATAANTATAACTTAAAGGCTTCAGCACTCCTTCTAGAGTCAGCCAAAGAGGGTACAATTATCGGTAAATCAGCGCGCTTNCCATTTATCAACCTTGGCGGCTCAGGAAGNCGGTCCCTAAATAATGAAAGTACTGAAGAGTACAATTCAAATTATGGTTTAACGCTNGCAGCNTCATGGGAACTAGATCTATGGGGTAGATTAAAAAATCTTGATTTAGCTAGTCGTGAAAACCTACTTCNNGCAGAAGCTGATTACAAAGCNGCTAGGTTGTCTTTAGTAGCAAATACAGCCAAATCGTGGTTCAACTTAATTGCTGCACAACAACTTTTAGATCTGGCAGAAAAAACTAAAGAAAGTTATGTCGCCAATGCTCGGATTATTGAACGCAACTACAAAGCAGGCGATCAAACTGCGAGCCCTTTAGCCGTACAGTTTGCAAGGAATAACGTAGCTTCAGCAGAGAGGAACCTTATCAACCAGAAGCTNTCAAGAGAAGAAGCTGCAAGATCTCTTGAACTTCTTTTAGGAAAGTATCCTAGTGGTGAATTCGGTAGTGGAAACGAATTACCCACAATGAAAAAAAATGTTCCTGCCGGCTTGCCCTCAGAACTTCTNATTAGGAGGCCAGACTTAGTATCAGCGGCGGCTGNNGTACGCGCATCCGCTCAGAGGGCTGAAGCCTCTGTAAAAGATCTTCTTCCATCATTCTCACTCACAGGCAGAGGTTCAAGTTCGGGCAGAAAACTTGACCAGTTCATTTTGGACCCAGAGACCATCGTCTGGAGTACAGCAACTTCGCTCGCTCAAACCCTTTTCAGAGCTGGATCTCAAAGGGCAAGTGCAAGAATCGCACTTCAACAAAACGAGAGATCTATACGTCAATTCTCCTCAGCAATCCTTCGAGCCCTTAGAGAAGTAGAGTCTGCACTCGCTACTGAAAAATCATTAGCAGAACAGAACAAGTATTTATACACTGAACTAAGGCAAGCCGAACTAGCCGAAAAACAAGCAATGCGAGACTACTCTGAGGGCCTCATTAACATCATTTCAGTTCTAGAAGCACAGCGAAGAGCTGTCGCCTCAAGAAGNGCTATGATTTTTCTTAAAAATCAGAGNCTGCAAAATAGAATCGATTTACACCTCGCGCTGGGTGGAAGCTTTAACTAAAGCTTTTTNACCATCAAATTTCTAACGGAGAATTTTTGGCCATGGTCCTGAATGGCAATCTTACCACTGTCAGCAAGCTTTTTACCCTTTGGCTTTTTAGCAGCAAGGTCCAATCCATCCTGAACAGTCTTACCGTTCAAGATAACTGTAAGCTTACCTTCTTTAATCATGACCCTCATATTATTCCATTCACCGGCTGGCTTTGAGGCATTCGCAAGAGGACCTGAAGTTTGGATGACTCCACCTAAATCATGTGGCCCAAGTTTCTTCTTTCCGTAGCAGTCTAGGATTTGAACTTCAAAACCATGGGCAGTTGCATCGGATTCGTCGTATATCCTAAAATAGAGTCCAGAATTTCCACCCTTTCCGTGCTTATACTCAAAATCAAAAACAAAGTCTTTGTANTCCTCAGTAAGCCAAAGATAAGAGCCATAACGTGTCCACCCCTTTTCTCCAGGTCGAGGATCAAGAAAAAGTGACCCATCATCCTGAGGAATCCAATTCCCTTCTGTTTTAACTGACATGCCCTTACCGGTAAAAGTGGTCCAAGAACCCTCCTTCTTGATAACGGGTTTGTTTTTACCATCAAACACAGAAGCGAATCCTTCTTCAGCTGAAGAATAAGCCANCATGGAACTAAAAATAAGAGATGAGAAAATGAACTGTTTCATAGNTAATTATCTAACATAATGAGACGCACCCGAAAACAATATAATTTAAAATAATGATCCGATATTCCACTTTTTCATGTTTATGTACCTATAGAAACCGCAATAGAATTAATGAAATTTTCTTTCTCTGCTTTNTCAAAAGGTGATAATCAATTCTAAGATTGAGTTTTAAATGANCGTCAACGANCCCATAGAGAGATTAAAAAAAATCGTCGGTAATCNGGGTGTTCTTACTTCAGATTCTCAAACCGCTTACTATAGGAGTGGATTCAGGTCAGGCTTAGGAGGCGCCTTGGCCGTTGTCTTTCCCAATTCACTACTAGAGCTATGGGAAATCTTAAAAATCTCAGTCGAAGCAAATTACGCCATTATAATGCAAGCTACCAAGACTGGACTAACTGAAGGCTCCAGTCCTAGTGGGTTCGACTATGACAGAGAAGTTATAGTTATTAATATTACTCGCATAAAAAAGATAATTTTACTAGATGGAGGCAAACAAGTTGTCGCTTTACCTGGCTCCACTCTTCATGAGTTGGAAAAGGAACTAACGCCAATTANTCGGGCACCGCATTCCGTCATTGGCTCTACAACAATAGGCGCAACTGTTGTTGGAGGCATTGCCAACAATGCTGGGGGTGCGCTTTGCAAACGCGGCTCTTCTTACACTGAGCTTTCATTATTCGCCAGGGTGGACAAAGAAGGGAATTTGGAATTAGTAAACCATCTCGGTATAAAAAACCTCGGGGAGACTCCAGAAGAAATCTTCAAATCTTTAGAAGATGGTAAAATTCCTATTGAGGACATTAGTGAATTAGATAAAGCAGCCTCCGATAGAGACTATCAACAGAGGATACGAAAAATGGATGCTGACATTCCAAATCGTTACAATGCTGACCCTAACAGACTCTATGAAGTTAGCGGAAGTGCCGGTAAAGTCGTAGCTTTTGCTGTGCGTGTTGACACGTATCCAATGCCTGAAAGCAAACAAGTTTTCTATCTTGGCACTAACAATCCTGATGATTTTTCAAGATTAAGAAAACACATTCTTGGAAAATTTTCTGAACTACCTGAGATGTGTGAATACATGAACAGGGGTATTTTTGATACAGCTAAAAAATATGGTAAAGATGTTTTTTTATCCATAAAGCACATTGGAACCAAACGTCTACCAAGGCTATATGCATTAAAATCAAATCTAGAATATTTTCTTAATAAGATACCTTTCATCCCAAAGTTCTTACCAGATCAATTTTTATATTATATTAGNAAAGTCTTTCCCGAGCATTTACCTCAAAGGNTAGTTGATTACAGAAACCAATACGAGCACTACCTCATTCTTTATATGAGTGATGAAGGAATNAATGAGGCCCGAAATTATTTAGAACAAGAATGGAGCAATTTNGANGGNGTAGGATTCTTTGAATGTAATGAAACAGAGCAGGAAGCCTCATTATTGCATCGATTCGCAGCAGCTGGTGCTGCCATAAGGTATCAAACGATGAACCAAAAAAAAACGGAAGAGGTCCTCGCTCTAGACATTGCACTATTGGGGAATGATTCAGAATGGATGGAGCGAATACCTAATGACTTAAAACAACATCTTGACCTATCNTTATATTATGGGCATTTCATGTGTCACGTCTTCCACCACGACTANATTTTAAAGAAAGGCACAAACGTCAAAGCNGTNAAAGACAAGCTNNTANAAAGACTGGATGAAAAAAATGCTAAATATCCTGCCGAACATAATGTTGGACATATGTATCCAGCAGATAAAAGCTTGCGAGAACATTACGAAAAACTAGATCCAACTAACACATTCAATCCAGGCATCGGATTNACTCCAAAGGAATCTCATAAAAAAATNTGATAATTAAGAGCCTACCAAACTAGGTAAGAATATCTTTAATAACGTGCCCGTGAATATCAGTTAGCCTAAAATCTCGACCCTGGTACCGNTACGTCAGTTTACGGTGATCAATGCCAAGTAAATGAAGNATNGTNGCGTTAAGATCNTGGATGTGCATGGTTCCNGGAGTCCANTTNTCTTGNTTAGGTTTAGGCCTCATNGGTGTGCCATCAGGATTAGCTATGTTATAACCATAATCATCTGTCTTACCNTANGTNATACCTGGCTTNANTCCACCACCTGCCATCCAAACAGTGAAACAGCGAGGATGGTGGTCACGACCATAATTATCACGTTTGAGNCCTCCTTGAGAATAGGCNGTTCTTCCAAACTCACCGCCCCAAACGACCAGAGTATCTTCCAACATGCCTAAACGCTTCAGATCTTTTATCAGTCCAGCGCTACCACGGTCAATATCCTTACATTGAGATTCATGCTCACGAGGCAAATTACCGTGAGCATCCCATCCACGATGGAAAATNTGAATATTTCGTACACCTCTCTGAGCTAGCCTCCTTGCATTNAAGCAACAAGCAGCAAAGCTCCCNGGATCTTTTGCTTCTTCTCCATACAGCTCAAAAGTCTTGTCGTCCTCTTTTGATATATCCATTAATTCAGGCACAGAACTTTGCATTCTATAAGCCATCTCATGCTGCTTGATTCTAGAAATAATTTCAGGGTCAGCAAATCTCGAATATTGCTCCTGATTAAGAAGCGCCAAGGCATCAAGTTGAGCTCGTCGGTCCTTACTAGTGACTCCCTTCGGGTTACTAAGGAAAAGAACTGGATCTCCTTGACTCCTCATTAAAGTTCCTTGGTGTTCNGAAGGCATGAATCCGCTTCCCCAAAGACGACCAAAAAGGCTTTGCTCAGCAAACTTTGTCTTGGCATGCATAACAACATAACCAGGAAGATTTTCATTCATCGTGCCCAAACCATAACTGAGCCATGAACCAAGGCTAGGACGGCCAGGAATTTGACTTCCNGTCTGTATAAACGTGATCGCTGGATCATGATTAATAGCCTCAGTAAAAGTGCTATGCACTACNCACAACTCTTTGGCAACTGATGCAGTATGAGGAAGTAATTCACTGACCCATACACCATCAGCGTTATTTTCCTGTTTATTAAACTTGTACTTACTAGGACAGACAGGAAATGTTTTTTGACCTGCTGTCATTCCTGTAACTCTCTGCCCGTCACGAATGTGTGCCGGCAAATCCTGACCAAACATATCATGCATCTTAGGCTTATAATCCCATGTATCATGATGGCTTGGACCACCACTCATAAAAAGGTAAATGACTCGCTTCGCTTTTGGTGCGTGATGAAGGCCTCCATGCTCAGTATTTATAGGTTTACTGATACCAAAACTATCGTCATTTAGGAATTGAGCCATGGCAGCAGTTCCAAGGCCAAGGGCNGANCGNCCAAATAGTTGTCGCCTNGTTAGGTTAAGATCAAGTTCACTGAGTGGNTTGTTATTGAGCATCGAGGAATAATAATTAATAAATTAGAATGGCTGCATCACTGGCTAGTACGATCGTGGTTAATTGGGTCCAAGCAGCGAGCTCAACCACACCAATCTTCTGGTCTCTGGGAGCATCACCAGCGGACACCAGTTCGGTAGCGTCTTGCTCCGAATCTTTATATCTTTCACGCATATTTTTAACGAGATTAAGACAGGCGGCTTTCTCTTTGACAGAGGCTTTACGAGATGACACTAGCCCATAAAGCAAATCAAGCCTTCTCTCATCACTGTCGGTACTTTTTATAAGCCTCTCTGCCAACTTCCTAGACATTTCTACTCTTTGAGTCTCATTGAGCAAACCAAGAGATTGGAGTGCCGTATTACTTCGCGAACGCATAACACAACTAGACTCTCTATCCGGAGCATCAAATAATGTCATCATTGGATGAGGGCTTGTACGCTTCCAATAAACATAAATACTCCTCTGATAAATCTTGTCATTCTTATCACGAACATACTTCTTAGTATTACTTGCTGGGTGCATTAGTGCTGACCACAATCCATCGGGCTGGTATGGCTTAACTCCCTC
>PAHQ01000059.1 GCA_002705125.1 Verrucomicrobiales bacterium
ATGCCATCTTCAGCGATTAATACTTCTTTTACTAATTCAAGTGTAGCGTTCTCCCAATTAATTAGGTCGTTGCTACTTTGAATAGTTATTGAAATGTCATCGGCATCAATATTTTTTCTGTATTGAACTTCCAAATAGTCTTTATCCAATAAACGAACGGTTGAAGCTTTTGGTGTATTTTGTGATGACTTTGACTTCGGGTTAGTTTTAAATGCGTACTCAGCAAGGTTTTGAATTCCATCGTTGTCATCATCACCAAGAACATCATTTATATCATTAGCGATTTTCCATGATTCAAAATTAGATGAAGTTAATGTGTCTGAAAATCCGGGATTTCCTCCATTAACAGCGTTGGTTTTCCAATCACTTGGGTTGTTCGGATTGTTGCCTGAGAAAACTAGTGATGGGCCATTACCATCGGCACCAGTTGACCATGGTGTTTGGTCGTTATACGTAAATTCAATGAGATCTTCAGCCCCCTTAGATGTAAGAATGATAGTTTCTCCATCATTAGATAAACGACCGGAATATTGACCTAGAATATTAATTTCTGAATTGGCGCCATATCGAATTTTAAAAGCTTCGAGATCTCTTACGATCACTGCTCTCTGGTTGGCATTAATAATTGTATTTGGCTCAAAGCGAAAATTGATACCGTCCTTGAAGTAAAGGTCATTTAATTCAACCGGTGTTGAAGATGTATTTAAAAATTCAATAAATTCATAGTCATCCCTATCTTTAGAAAAATTTAATTCTTCCTGAGTTTCAGCTTCCGCGGGATGATAATGCAATTCGGATATAACGAGATTGCTAGAATTAGCTTTAACTGAGCCGATCGAGAAATAAGCCTCATTGAGGGCACTCCATTCCTTGCTTGAAGGGTTATAAGCTCTAGCTCTTATCTGTACAGGTTCCTCTAATATTATAGGTTGAGTGATTCGGTCTCCATTACTAGTATCCACTTCACCCCTTAAAAACATATCAAAGCTGATGTCTGAGCTGCTTGGTGAAGAGTTATGTATTTCTACTGCAATATGATTTTGACCATCAACAAAGTTAGAACTTGGTATTTCATATTCGTAATATTTTCTTTCATTAGGAGTTCCTGAACTTGCGTAGGTATCATATTTTGCATCAACAGGAAGGTTGTTGGTTCTTATTACTTCTTTGCCATTTGCGTAGACTGCAGCAGCGTCATCATACTTCAATCTGATAAGAAAAAATGAATAAGCTCCAGGCTTATCTAATTCCACAGTTGTGCGGAAATAGGTCGTAGCATTTCGCTGTGTGCCTGGTGCTGGATCTGAATCTATGAAATTAACTACGGTCGCTTCATCGCCTTCTTTGTAACCGAGTTCGGATGGGCCTGACGACCATAGAGAATCGTCATAGTCTTGCTGGTGCCAATTAGGTCCAGGATCAGAGCCATCATCAAGGTAGTTCCATTGATATCCAGTACTTATGAAATCTTTTGGAGTGGGTGCTTCGTTTGAAAATGATGCTGATATTGAGTTTGGGTTGATACTGCCACCGGATAGTCGTGGATCACTGCCATCAGTGGTGTATTTTATTTGGAATGTGTTTGTGCTCATTGTTATTCCTCCTCCTTGAGGTAAAGAGCCTCCATGTTGGCTAAAAACGGGAGCGATGAGGGAAGGGTACATTCCGGCAGATCTAAATCTTGCCATCATGTTTTTCGTTAAATTTGGCAATTGATTATTCAATAGATTATTTTGATAGGACTCCCAAGAAGTTGGAGAATGGTTAGATCTTCCTCCTCTCACATTTGTCCACCTTGCGGCTTCAGCAAGGAAAGGTACTTTGACCTCATCGACTCTTTTCTGAAGTCTGGATGTTAAGCTTTGAGGTGTCATTGCTCCATCATTGAAGAAATGTTTATGAATACGGTCCGCTAAAAGAGTTTCAAAATCAGTGTCGCCTTCTCTGCGAAGCCTAGTCATGGCATTTAAAGGTCCATTGTGAGTGACTTGGTGATTGGGTGATCTGAGAAAACCATCTGCGTCCTTCATGAAGAATTTGAAGGGGACTCCCAGTGGGACTGATCCTACGCTTCTAAACTCCGATTCAGAGTTGCCAGATGTCCATAGCAACATGAAATCTATCATGTTCGGAATATCCATGTGATTTGAAGTATTTGAGAATGGGGAGTTGCCATTAATTAAATTCCTTGTCTCGCCCCAATATTTTCCACTTCCATCAAACACGACGCCTTGTAGAAATTCATTCCCTGTATTGTTTGCATTAATGGCTTCATAGTCTTCTTTACCCCCTCCAAAGTATTCTGATGCCATCGAAGCATTCCATCGCTCTCTTAAATGATACATTCCCCAATATTCGCTGTTAATGTAAACGTGTACGAATCTTCCGTGGGGTGCTATATTTCCCATTTCTAGCATGCTGTCATCTGTAAAGCGGTTGGACATGTAGGCTCCTCTGTCAATCATATCATGAGAACCAGATCTTAAGTTAATGCTATCAAATTCCTGAGCAGGGGGATTTTCATATTCGAAACCATCGAAGATTGGGAATCTAAGTTTAGTGGTTCCATACTCACCACGAAAATATATTCTAAATGACTTCTTGGAGAAGTTTGTAAAATAACCACCGTAATGTGTTACTCCGGCGTTCTCTTGAAATCCTTTTTTACCGTCCGGAAAAATCATTTCTATTGATAGAGCTCTTTCATCCTCTGTGTTAAGTCGGCTAGGAGATTCCAATGAAAGGGAGATGGAAGGGATCNCTTTTAAGGCGTCNATCATTAATGGTTTGTATCTAGCATTTTCGGTTATGCTATCGCTCATATTTCGTTGCTGAATAACGTCTTTGGCAAAGACATATGTGTTCGTATCAATGTTAGTTGGGGAGTAACCTGATTTGAATGCTATGGCTCTAACTACTGTGGTTTTATCGATAGTTATTGGGTTAGAGTATACTTCTCCCTTCGTTTCGGATGGAGGTGAACCATCAAGGGTATATCTAATTTGAGCGCCCTCAGTTTTAGTGGTGATTTCTAGTTCGAAAGGATCTTCATAGAAACCCCTGTTGAAACTAAACTTGGTGTCTTTTACTAATCCTTTGATTATTGTCTTGTTTATTGAGTTTGGAGTAGGAGACAGGAAATAACCATATTCCGGTGTCTCGATATTTGTTTTTTTTGCTTTAATTTCTGGTGATACCAAAAAGTCTGAACTGTTAGTGGATCCATTTAATCCGTGAATTGCAAGAATGTTTTCACCATCATTAAGAGGTGCAGATATAGGATAATCAAAGAAAGTTATCGCATCGTTTTCATTGGATCTATTAGAGGTAGACCTTGAATCCCACTGAGGATTATCAGGTGCACTTTCAGAGTGTATTTCTTTTTCATTTAAGTATGCAATGAACCCATCTTCCCATTTCATTCTAAGGACTAGATCACTGATGCCTCTTGGGCTTTCTATAGTAAATGGGACCCTGATGAAAATTGATGAATTATTGCCACGCATTTCTGAGTTAACGTCTCCACCCTCACCAATATGTGGAATATATTTCGTTGTGTTATCATACCCAATTCCAGTGCGCCCTTCTTTCCATTCAGAATCATCGAATGCGGAGCTAAGCCAACCATTAATTGGACCTTCGGGCACTTTCGATTTCGCTTGATTTCCTTCGCGCAAAAGAAAAATTTCAGTAGGCTCAGCATATCCTTCTCCATAGGAAACGTCTTCGAATTGTTCAGGGTATTCTATGAATTCACTGGCGATTGTTATACCGTCGGGTTTGACTAGAGCGAGGTAGCCCCCTGATGATTCTAGTCTGAAATTAGTGTGTAGGTCATCATTAAGGTCGGTCTTATCTTTTCCAGAAGCGAAAATAAGAACGTAGCCTTCGTCACTAAAGTTTATTGGCGGAACTTTCCATTTTGTTAAGATTTCTGGATCATCGGTTAAATAGTAACCTCCTAAATCACCATTTTCTTCACTAGTATTCCATATCTCAATCCAATCGCTATTTTCATTATCCGAGTCTTTAATCCCTTTNTTATTGTTGGCGAGGAATTCGCTAATTAATGCGGTGCTGACGGGTTCAGATAAAAGAACACCTTCGCACAAAAACAGGGCCAGTAGTAAGAGAACATATTTCCTTACTTTAATCATGTAATTCATCGTAAGTTTATGATGTAATTACCAACCGGCTCCTTTGACTTTGGTTTGGATTCTGCAAATATACATATCGGCAGTCAAATAAAGGACTGTTCCGTCATTACCCCACCCGCAATTGGCAGTTTTTTCTCCAGTACTTATTCGCCCTAAGAGTTTGCCCTCTGGATTAAATACCAATACGCCACCAGGACCAGTAGCCCATATNTTTCCTTTTTGGTCAACTTTGAGGCCATCGGGTAGTCCCGGTAATTTGCCAACATTTGCTGTAGCATCATAGAAAATTTCACCATTACCGAGAGTTCCGTCAGCTTTAACCGGAAATTTTTTCCATATGGCTGACTTAGGGTCTGATTGGGCNACATAAAGTATTTTCTCATCGGGAGAGAACGCTATTCCGTTAGGACGTGTCATTTCTTTTGTCAGCAGTGTTAATTTTCCATTCTTTGATAATCTGTAAACTCCACAAAAATCTAGCTCTCTNCTTGGGTCGTTGTATCTNTTNGGTAGACCATAGGGNGGATCAGTNAAATATAAGTCCCCGTTAGAATGATAGCAGGCATCATTTGGGCTATTNAATCTTTTNCCATTGTAATTGTCTACTAGAGTNATCTTNCCTCCAGCTTTAGTTAATACAGAAATTCTTCGGTCTCCATGTTCACAGCTAACTAGTCTACCCTTAGGGTCTAGGATTAAACCGTTACTTCCAGGTTCATTGCCATAATTACTTGCTCCAGTATAACCTGATGGTTTTAGAAATAAATCAACTCCAGAACCTTCTCTCCACTTCATTACAGAATTTCTAGGAATATCAGAGAATAAAAGATGGCCTCCTTTATCGTCCTTTATCCATACAGGACCTTCCGCCCAAACAAATCCATCGCCGAGGACTTCGATCTTAGCATTCTCATCGATGAGTTGGTTAAGTTCAGGAGACAATCTTAATACTTGGCCAATGGTTGGGAAATTCTTTGTATCGATTGTGCTTATAGCAGGAGTTGATGCACTTTGAGAGAAAAGAGCCTTTATTCCAAATATAAAGAAACAAAGAGATAAGTGTGTTTTCATAATTAAAACATTAGACTGTTAGGTAGCGTGATGAAAGAAAAACTATAAGTTTTACAATAATCGTCTCCTCATAATTAAAGACTTAGCAAAAATCCTTGTAGTAAATGATGGTATGTTGTTGGTTAGATTCTCTAAATTTTTAAATGGCATTAGATATCAAAGGCAAGAAAGCTAGCGGCGAAATAGTTAATAAGCCCAAACAAAAAAAAGAGAAGGTAACGTCTTCAAAAAACACCAAAGGCTCTAAGTGCCTTTCATTTTTTATTTCTCTACTATTCAATGCTGGATTATTGCTGCTGTTAATGCTGGTAAGTGTCACTGTCTTAAAGCAAGAGGTAATAGAGTTNGTTTTGGAGTCAGGACAGACCAAAAAATATGCTAAAAATACTAAGGTCCGTTTTCAAAAGTTGAAACAACCTAAACCGAAGCCTGCAAATACATCTAATGCTGCACCGGTTATTTCATCTGTTAAGTCCTCTAATGATGCAGTTTTTGTAATTGAAAATGATAGCAAAATTCAAGATTTTGGTATTGGAGATGGGTGGGGCAAGGGTTCAAGTTTTGGGTCTGGTCAGGAGGGTGGCAGCGTAGGTTTTTTTGGCTCGAAGTCGGTTGCTGAAAGAGTAGTTTTTATTGTGGACGTTTCTGCTTCTTTATCTAAAACACAATTTTCTATGATAAAAAAAGAATTGAGTAAATCCTTAGATAGGCTAGCTCCTTCTGTTGAGTATCAGGTTATATTTTTCTCAGGTCCAGCGTGGTTTGCGTCAGATGATCAAAGTGTAAAAAATAAAATCCACACAATTATTCACAAGGGGAAAGAGTATGTATGGAACACTCAAGGGGGGGCTAATAAATATTACATAGAGTCTGGAGAGGAATTGTATACATCTGAATGGTTAATTGCGACTCAAAGTAACATCAAGAAGACAGCCCGCCGAATTGGTTCTGTAAAGAAGTCTTACGGAACCGATTGGAGACACCCATTAAAAATGGCATTGAATCTTAAGCCTTCCCCTGATGTCGTTTATTTTCTCACTGATGGGGTTGTTGGAAATGGGAAACAGGCTGTTGATGAAATTATTAAAGTCAACAAAAGAGGACCAAAAGCGAAGATTTTTACAATCTCAATGATGCAGCCTAGAGCTGAAGATTTATTGAAAGAACTAGCCGATAGATCTGGAGGAGATTTCTCTGTTGTAATGGAGGATGGTGAAATCAAGAACAAGAACAAGAACAAGAATAAGAATAAGAAAAAGAGATAGTAGTTTTTAAATACTATTCTTTATCGTCGTCTTCCTTGGTCGATTTGATATAAATCTCTCGTAGCTGTTTAAAGTCAACTGAAGATGGGCTCGAGGACATAAGGTCAATGCCTCGATTGTTCTTAGGGAAAGCTATAACTTCTCTTATGCTTTCTTCGCCAGCTATTAGCATGACAAGCCTATCGAAACCTAGAGCTACACCACCATGAGGGGGGGCTCCAAAGCTAAATGCATCAAGTAGATGCCCAAATTCCTGCTTAGCCTGATCTTCATTAATGCCAAGTGCCGAAAACATTTTGCTTTGAAGAGAGCTTTCATGAATTCTAATTGAACCTCCTCCAATCTCATTTCCATTTAAGACAACGTCATAAGCTTCAGCTCTGATATCACCAAATTTTGATTCATCATCAAGGAGGTGTTGGTCTTCCGCCTTGGGTCTTGTAAAAGGATGGTGAACGGCATTCCACTTTCCAGTTTCATTATCAATAGCAAGTAGAGGGAATTCAGTAACCCATAGAAAATTTAATGAATTGTTCTCTTTTGTGAGTTCTAAGTACTGAGAGCATTCTAAGCGGATCCTTCCAAGAACTTCACATACTGTTTGCCAATCACCAGCACCAAACAGAATGAGGTCACCTTCCTCAATGGACATCGCTTCAGTTAATAATGCTTTTTCTTCTTCTGAAAAGAATTTTACTATAGGTGATTTCCACTCGCCATCTTCTACTTTAATGAAAGCTAAACCTTTTGCGCCATGGAGTTGAGCTGTCTCTGTAAGATGATTCATCTGGCCGGTTGTGACACAGGCAAAGTTCTTGGCATTAATGGCTTTCACCTCGCCTCCATTCTTTATAGCTCCACTNAAAACTTTAAATTCACTTTTAGAGAANACTNCATTAAGACCAATAAGTTCCATTCCAAATCTAGTATCAGGTTTATCACTGCCGAAACGTTCCAACGCTTCCTTATAGGTCATACGGGGAAATGGGAGATTGATAGAAGTGTTNATTGATTCAGTGAAACACCTTGATAAAAGNCCCTCAATTAATCCNATGATGTCTTCANTTGTTANNAANGATGCTTCGATATCAACCTGTGTGAATTCTGGNTGGCGATCTGCTCTTAAGTCTTCATCTCGAAAGCATCGAGCAATCTGAAAGTATTTTTCTACACCNGCAACTTGAAGTAATTGTTTGTACTGCTGAGGAGCTTGAGGTAAAGCATAAAATTTCCCAGGGTTTAGTCTAGATGGAACGAGGAAATCTCTGGCTCCTTCAGGTGTGCTTTTACTTAGAATAGGTGTTTCAATCTCAAGAAAATCGGCCTCATCTAGGAAGTCTCTGCAAGATTTTGCAACTCTATGTCTTATTTTGAGGTTGCGAGACATCCGCTCCCTTCTTAGATCAAGATACCGATGCTTCAGTCTAAGGTCTTCGTTTGACAGTTCTTTGTCGAGTTGAAATGGGAGGACTTCAGAACGGTTAATGACTTCCAAGNCNTTGGCTACTAGTTCTATTTCGCCAGTTTCAATGTTTGGGTTAACTGTGGATTGTCCTTCTATTTCTGGTCTTTCTGATACGATTCCCGTGACTCTTACTATGTCTTCTTGTCTAAGACCATGAGAAATTTTGGCTGCTTCAGCATTCTCTTCACTTCTGAATACGGATTGGGTGATTCCCTCTCGATCTCTAATATCAATAAAGATGACACCGTGATGATCTCTTTTGGTGTTAACCCACCCAATAATCGTGGCAGTCTGACCAATATGATCTTTACGTAATTCGTTGCAATTGTGGGTGCGCATTTTAGGTGGTATTTTGGAGATTAGGAAATCAGAGGATGTTCGATTGGTGCTTTTTGTATCTTCTCTACTAAGTTGATTATTTCGTCAACTTCAACCTCTTCTTCACTTCTATTTAATAAATCCTTTACCTTAACTTTAGGGTATTCACTTCCAATAACTATGGCAGACCTCACTTTAAGGTGTTCAGCATTGTTAAACTGCTTNCCTACTTTTAATTTAGTTAGAGGGTAGATTGTCTTATAGCCATTTTGACGAAGTCTTTGGACAACTTTCATTGCTTCAGGTCTTTTTGCTTCATCAGCGATGATAACATAAGCATCAGAGCAATCAGTCGTTGCTAGGTGATNTAATAATTGTGCGTTAGCCTTTTTTGTANTTTTTATGAAATCAGAAATGACNACATCACCCATNGCAAATCCGCAAGCAGGTAAGTCGGTCGCTCCATCGCTTATGACAGAACATAATTTATCATACCTACCTCCTCCTGCGACAGCCCTCATATTTTTTTTAGTATCGAACACCTCAAAAACTGTTCCAGTGTAATAGGCTAAACCNCTGACTACATTTAGGTCAATTTTGACATACTCGGAAAGTCCACGNGCATTTAGATTGTCAATTATCGAANTGAAGTGTGAGNTGGNNTTTGTGGANTTAATAAAGTTTGTNACAGACTCNAGAGAGATNTTAAGTTTTGCGAGCTCCTCCTCGGTTTTGTTCTGGCTTTGTCGGTCGAGCTTGTCAATTATTTGTAGGAAATTTGAGTGAAGAGATTCACTGAGATTTATAGAATTAATAAAGTCTAACCATGCTTGACGGTCGCTTAATCTAATAATGAAGTCTTCCTTTGTGAATCCTAATGAAAGCATGATGTCGATNGCAAAAGCNATNATNTCTGCATCTGCCTCTTTTGATTCTTCTCCTAGAATNTCGGANTTTAGTTGATAGAATTCTCTTGTTCTTCCTTTTTGCGGTTTTTCGTATCGAAANAACTGGCCGATCCCAAACCATCTCAATGGTTTTTTGTAATCTCTTTGCCTGGCNACAGCCATTCTNGCTAGGGTGGGGGTGAGTTCTGGCCTCATTGCTACGGACCGTTCACCTCGATCCTCAAAATGAAATAACTGTGTTAATATTTCTTCACCGCTCTTTTTTTTATATAATTCCGTGGGTTCAAGAATTGGACCGTCGTATTCATGAAAGCCATAAATTGCAGAAACTTCTCTCCATTTAGAAAAGATATAATTTCTTACTGCGCAATCTTCAGGGAAAAAATCCCTAAAACCAGGCAATCTNTGTATATTTTCAGCCATTTCTTGATCTGTAGCCGTCAAAGTTGGATGATAAGCGACGAAATTCAACTGTTTTGAGAGATGAGCCAAACACAGCAAACTTCATTTTATATACCTAATGCTTAGTAAACTAAGGTTAAGTAATTTTCGATGCTTTGAGAAAATTGATTGTCTTTTGGATAATGAGACTACGATTTTTATAGGTGATAATGCTCAAGGNAAGACCACTATACTAGAGTCTGTGTGCCTTTTGATGCGACTCCAATCACCGCGGACGAGTAAAATTAGAGATCAGGTAAAGATTGGGCAATCGAATTTNGCTGTTGANGGGCTACTATCAGATAAAAAAGTTATATTCTCNATTTCGGGAAATAAACGTAAGATGCAGGTCNAAGAACAGACTTACATTAAGCGTAAAGATTATTTAAAAGAAACATCTCTAGTTGTTTGGATAGGTAATGATGACATTCTTATTTTAAGGGGAGGTTCGAATGAGAGGAGGAGGTATCTAGATTTCGGAGCATCACAGCTTAATGTCGCTTATCTNACAGCATTAAAGGCATACAAAAGAGCATTAAGGGCGAGNAACTTCTTACTAAAAAGAGATNCGTCNCCCAAATGGAATCAAATTAATCCTTATACTAAACTATTAATTGATAATGGAAATATTATTGCCGAAGAGAGGAGAAAATTAATTGAGCAGTTGAACAAGTTTGCTTCAGAATACCAGCTTAGTGTTAGTGGAGATAATGAAGAATTAGAAATCATNTATGATAGGTGCGGTGGTGGCGATCTTCCCAGTGCTTTTGATGAAGTTAGAAATGATGAGTCAAAACAGAGGCAGACTTTAATTGGTCCACACCGAGACGATATTGTACTTCAAATTAATGGGATGGATGCATCAAAGTTTGCTTCTGAAGGTCAACAGAGAACTATTGTTTTGGCTTTAAAGATGGCTCAATCAGCAGTTTTGAAGAATGCTACAGGGAATGATCCATTATTGCTTATAGATGATATTTTTGGAGAGCTAGATAGCTCAAGGAGGAATAAATTTTTATCATCATTGCCAACCGGTTCACAAAAAATTATCGCAACAACTAATTTAGATTGGCTAGCAGATTTTCAATTAGGTGCCTACAAAAAATATCTCATAGAGAATGGTTCCATAAAAGATTCAATCTAAGCATTTCAAAAATTATTTTATTAAAATAATTATCTCAATAAATCTATTGATTAGAGATATTACACTTCTAAAGTCCTTAATCTAATCGATGAAATTACCCGGAATTTTTGTGAAGTTTGTTTGTGTAATATTATTATTGTTTTTGAACTCTTGCGCATTCAACTTGTTTAATCCTTTCAGCGAGAATTTAAGTCCTAACACCGTTCGGCATTATGACCCGAATTTGCCAGTGAGGACAGTAAGAACAACCTCCTACAGTCACCGTGAAAAAGAACTGGGTGGTAAGTATGGAGCGCTTACAGCTTCAGGTAGACGAGTAAGGTACGGTAGATTGAGAAGCGCAGCAGCAGATTGGTCTCGGTATCCTTTAGGAACTAGATTTAAAATGGTTGGGCAGCCTCATGTTTATGTAGTTGAGGATTATGGAAGATCTCTAGTTGGAACAGGAACTATTGATATTTATAAGCCCACTTTAAAAATGATGCGCTCTTGGGGAACTAGGCATGTAAAAATACAAGTGTTGGAATGGGGCAGTTATAAATCTAGTAGTGAAATATTGAAAGGTCGTTTGCAGTACGATCATGTAAGGAGAATGTATAACTCGATTAAGGCTAAGTCCTAAGTGTGCTTATTAACAAAAAGGCATAAAAAGTTAATAGTCTAAAAATAGTTTATTAGCGGTATTTATGACAAAGAGTGAACGTGTCAATTGGGTGATGAATGAGCTTTCGAGTCTTTACCCAAAAA
>PAHQ01000060.1 GCA_002705125.1 Verrucomicrobiales bacterium
GATGCCTTTGATCTCATTGATAGGCTCGCCAAGTCGGAACGGGTAAGACAGTCGATTGTTCGGTATGCATTTCGTTTCTACATGGGGCGTAATGAAATGCTTTCTGATTCTCAGACTCTAATCGATGCTGATCGTTCCTATGTTCAAAGTGGTGGTAGTTTTAAAGCCGTGATTATTTCCCTTTTAACTTCGGATTCCTTCATTTACCGTAAATAGTATATCGTAATGATTAATAACCGCAGAGATTTCCTTAAGCAATCATTGATGAATGCCGGTTTATTAGCATTTGCAAATGGCTCCAGTGTGGCTGCGGAACCGACTAAGCCCCCCATGCGATTTATTTTCATGCACCGTGGCAATGGGCTTTGGCCTCGGGTATGCGTGCCGCCTAGTTTTGATTCTAAAACCCTTGAAAAGGAAAATCGAAAGGACTCCATAGACATTGACCTTGATGAGCACGACCTCCCAGGGTGGATGGACCCGCTTTCTGAGCACAAAGAAAACATTACTATTCTTCAGGGGCTCTCTGGCATGATGTGTACCACTGGACATCATTCATGGTGTTCTTCGATGGGAGTTTTCAAGGCTAATGAACGACTTGGTTCCATTCGTTGGGCTACAGTTGATTTTGAATTAGCCAAACTCTTTCCTTCGCCTGTGAACCACATAGAGATGGCTTGTTTTCCAGATGGTGGAGGTAATGCGAAGGGTACACTTGATGGCATAGCAACTGGATTCTCAGCCTATGGGCCACAAAAACCCAATTTTGCATTTGGCTCCCCGCGTGTTGCTATAGAGGAACTTTTCAAGTCTGTGTCTACGGATAAGTCTGCGAGAACTCAATACGAACTAGATCGTAAAGTACTAGAGTTTGTTGCCAGTAATGAGGGTGCTAATGCAGGACCTCTTGAAGGCTTTGAAAAAGCTAAAGTTAAGAATTATGCCGATTCTGTTGAAGGTATTCGTGATCGTAACCGTAAGATCGATGCTATGTCAGATGTCATCAGTCGGCATGTGCCCAGACTTGATAAGAAATACCTCGACCCGAACATAACGACAATAGACCGACAGATTGGGCACACAGAGGTGCTTCTTGGAGCGTTAATTTCCGGTCTCACTAATGTTGTTGCTTTCACTGTTGATGAGCTCGGACATCGGTACACTGGATTCCCAGGCTTGGAGGGCACAAGACTAAATATGCATGACGTTGGTCATAATAAAGTTATTGGTGGTCTCACGGCAGAAGAAATCCGTGACCGGTGTCGTACCCATCACATGAGTCTGATCGACCGAATCGTTAAACGTTTAAAGAGCGTTCCAGAAGATGGGGGAACAATGTTCGACAATACGACGATTTTCTATTTCCCTGACGGAGGTGAGACTCATCATTCACGTGGTAGTGAGTACCCCTTCGTCGTTCTCTCCGGAGATAATACTCGAGTCGACTTGCGTCGTCGTTATGTTCGCCTACCCAACTATGGGCAAGCTGGTCATAAGACGCTGGGTAATTGGTATACTACTTTATTGAATGCTTATGGTAACTCTATTGAGCATTATGGAGCGATCGATAACGGACTTCTAAAATTTGGTCATGATCAAAAGGGATCAATTAAAGATTTCTTGAGCTAACTTAAAGGATTAATTGAGAATACGGCCTTATCATAATTCTAAAGTTATAGCCCAGAACCCTTTCCACCCAATTATTAATTGTTTCCATTAAGGCTCACAAGGAAACTGATCAAGTCAACGAGTTCATCACTTCGTAGACTTAAAGTGAGGCCAGGAGGCATGAGAGATACTGGGCTTTTCTCAATCTTTTTCACATCACTATTTAGGATAGGTATGATCTTATTTGTAGTTTCACGAATTAGAGTTGCAGTATCTGAACGTCGCTGAAAAATTCCTGCTACGATGGTGTCATTCTGTTTAGTTACTAGAACAGTCTCATATCCCTGTTTAATATCCCTGCTAGGACTCAGAATCGAATCGAGTATAGCGGCTGGTTGGGCATAGGCTCCAATTGATGAAAGCTCTGGTCCAACTAATCCACCATTTGTGCCAATTTGATGGCAGATAGTACAGGCCATTGCTTTTCTGTGATAGACTTCTTTCCCGCGCACAGGATTACCAGAAATTGCGACTTTACTCAGTAGTTTTTTTCGATCTTTCTGGGATAGATCGAGAGGGACGAGCTTCAGGTTTCCGGCCTTATTCATAGCGGAGACGAGTTCAGGAAATTCGCGGCCCGATGACCTGATTAGACGAATTCCTTCAATAGCGATGTTTTCTTTGATGGATGTGTTTTGGAGTGCTTCTTGCAATTGCTTGTCACCAGACTTCCGGTTTATGAAGGACAAGAAAAGAGGCTCAATTTCTTGAATTGTAGATGCTNTTGTTAATATTTCGATTACTGATTCACGAGCTTTATCTGATTGTTTTTCGGCCCAGATTGCTGTGGCGGCGATGCGAGTTTTCTGGCTTTGATCAGATTTTGCTAGGTTGGCTAAACGATCAAAGTCCTTTAGGCGACCCAAGGCTCTTGCTGCGGTGAAGCGCTCTTCAATATTTTCAGAATTACGTACTAGACGCTCTAAAGATTCACCAGCGCCCTTAACATCCCATATTCCTGTAAGCTCTGCGGCAGCTCGACTAATGTTTGAATCTTGATGCTCTAAAAAAGGAAGAATTTTTTTAATGCCTCTTGGTATAGCTTTATTATTACGAGCCCCAGCGACAATCGGAATCAGAAGGTTTGGTTTCTTTTGAACCAATGATAGGACCATATCAATTTCTTCCACTCCACCTAGCCCAGCAACAGTCTTAACAACATTAGTTAGATTGGTGGCATTGATATTGCCATTTTGTAGTAAGGTTACTAGGGATTCGGTGGCCCTAGAGTCACCAGTCGCTTCGAGTGCATACCGCAACTGATCGGTGTCTCCACCAAATACGGGTTCTCCCGCCTCGAGGGCCGGTAGCCAATCATCACGCAACTCGCGGGAGGTGAGCCAAATTGCGTATTCTAGCCACTTGTCCCGTGACTGCCGCAATGCTCCAAGAGCAATGTTGGCAGATTCCAAGGATCCCATTTCGCGTAAAACGTTCACAGCCTCCAGGCGTACCCTAGGATGCGCATCGTCGATTGCAGTGCGAAATAATTCGTACGGATTGGTTATGTGATTTCTCCAATGAAACAGTATTCGCACGGCATTAGCTCTTGCACGAGCTTCAGTCGATTTCAAAACCTCACGTAATAATTCTTCGTCAGGTGCATTCATGGTTCCACGTAGCCAGAGTGCTTCGAGTAAGTGATGCTCTCTGTTAGGATCATCAGCCGGCAAATTTATTAACCATGATTTGAGTTTTGGCAGCACCTCCTTTTTTGAACGAGTTGCTAATTCTCTTTTAGCTTGAGTTCGGGTATAGTCTTCGGGTGCCTTAAGGTGATCTAGGAGGGCTTCGACTGGCGCTCCGCTAATGTGTGGGAGTTCAACAAGTTGACGGTCCTTGGCCCGAAGCCTCCAGATCCTTCCGTGTGCCTTATCTCGTAATGGATGGTGAAAGTCAACTTCTCCATGATCGATGATTGCGTTGTACCAGTCGACGACATAAAGAGCGCCGTCAGGGCCGACTTTGAGATCAACTGGACGATAGGTTTGGCGGCTAGAGTGAATGAGTGTTTCTACCTCTTTAGCTGCAAAGCCGCTACCGTCATCTGAGATTTTATAGCGAACAGTGCGGTTTGCTCGAAAATCATTTTCTACGATGCTTCCTGCCCATTCTTCTGGAAAATGGCGCCCCGATAGGACTTCGCATCCAGTTCCATTAGGCTTACCAGGAACGAGTCCAGATAGAGTCTTGGGAGCACCCACTGCACTACGAAAGGCGGCGCCAGGGAAAGTATAATGAGGTCCTTGTCCGCCAGCACCGTCGGTGATGAATGACTGTCCCCATCTGTCAATGGCATGGCCCCAAGGATTAACAGCACCTCGCGCAAAAATCTCAAGTCGCTCGGTCTCGGGTCGGAATCTCCATACACCACTACCATTGAGTCGTCTCTTACCCCAACGCGTTTCGATAAAGCTATTAATATAGATTGATTGATTGAAATAGAGTTCNCCCCANGGAGCCCAACGCAAAGAGTGAATCATATGGTGGACATCCGCATTACCAAATCCTGCGAAAATGACGCGCTTCTGATCGGCTCGATCGTCACCGTCGGTATCACTCAAAAATAAAAATTCGGTAGCGCTGCAGACATAAGCTCCGCCCTTAACTGGCATCACTGAGTGAGGCACCAATAATCCATCAGCGAAGGTGATTGACTTATCGGCTACACCGTCTTGGTCTGTATCCTCGAGAATAACGATTCGGTCATTGGGTTCTTTTCCTGGTTTGATGTGAGGATATGTGGAACTCATAGATACCCATGCACGGCCCCTTGTATCCCAATTTAAGTTAATGGGGTTAGTCAAAATTGGATCAGAAGCAAAAAGGTTAAGCTCGAAACCCTCAGGAACGGTCATGCTAGCAAGTTCAGCATTGACGTCCGGTTCAGGAATATGGCGAGGGACCTCATGTTCGGGATCGTCATGAACAGGTTTCCAAGGATCAATGCTTTCTATGGAAAAGCGATGGGTTTGCGGGACACGAAGTCTGGCAATAGTCTCTTCTTCGGCCGCGACTAACCGATCAAAATCTTCCATTTCATAGCGTAAGTGACCCATCTCATAGGACCTGAACAGAAAGATGTAAGTCTTATTGAGTGGACGAAAGCGACGCCTATGCTGAAGATTTTTACTGATGATAGCGGATCTTAGATTCTCGGCATCTTTGAGATTGGGACCGTGGGCTACGGAATATCCGCTTCGCCAGCCTGTTGCGTTTCCACTAAGAACTTCGACTCCATTAGTTTTGAGCTGATAACTTTTAGAAGCGTCAGTAATAAGAACCTTGTGGGTATTGGAAAGGAAGTCGCTGAAAATAATATCAGGACGCATATCAAAGCGAATGCCGCGTTTCGTTGTTATTGGGTTTTTTACGATTGCTCCGTATTGAGACGAAACATTACCCTCAGGATTAATCGTTATTAAAGAGCCAATATCATCTGAAATTCCCATGCTGCTTGACATCAATGCAGCCAATTTACGGTAACCTTTATCGTTCAAATGGAGACCGTTCTCAGTTAAAGTTTCAGCTTTTTTAGTTATGAGTTTTCCAAAAAGATCAATTACTGAGTGGTTATTTTCTTGAGCATATTTGATAATAAAATTTGCCGCTTCTGCAAGGCGCTCATTACGCTCTTCGAGATCAGGTAAGGGTGAGCCCGTGGCTTCCTGTGCAGGAGGAGTTAATAAGATGAGAGAAGCATCGTTTTCTTTGATGTCTTTCATGAGTTTTGTATAACCAGCTTTAAATTTATCGAGGGATAAACCCGATTTAGCGAAAGCGACCTCGCTTCCGTATCCAACGATAATAGTACTTGCCTTTGAGTCTTTCACTTGTTGTAGAAGAATTTGATATCCAACCCCGTTAGATGGACCAGGTTTCCATGATCTAGTATTTCGACTATCTTTAAACTCCGCACGGGCAGTTCCGAAGACATCATCTCCAGGCCATCCTAGATTACGAAAAGTGATATCATGATGAGGCCAGCGTGCCGTTGCGGCCGTCTCAAAATAGCCGAAATCCTCCATCCTAGAAATCAAAGAATCACCTAAAAAGATAACTCTGTTACGTTTCTTTTTTTGGCTATTAGGTACTTGAATTAATGAAGGTTCACTGAATTCGCTTTTAATTCCGTCATGATTCCATACTTGTACCTTCCACCATACCTTTGCACCGTTCTTAAAGCTATCTCCGAGACAGGGAATCATAGATGATTTTGGAGAATTTCGGCGACCACTGTCCCAGAGATTTCCCGTTTCTGCGCTTAGCTTTTGAAGGTCGCTGGCGACAAGGATCCGATATGCAGTTTGCCCGCTACTTGTTTTCCACGATAAAGCATATTCGTTTAGGGGAAGGCCGATAGGATTGACGGTGGGAGTGGATTTTAAATTTGTAGGGACTGACGCCGCCAAAGAAATTACTGTGCTGGTAACCAATAATAAAGTGGATAAAATAATTTCGCGATTCATCGTATTTATAATACTACGAATTTTCTAAATTATAAATGATTAAGGAAATTACTTATTCAGTTTGTACCACTCTTCCCAAAACAAACTAAGTTTAGACATAAAATAAAAATTAAGATTAAATTTTATCTTAATAAGTTTTAAAACGTGATGACTGCAACAAGGACACATAGAGGTATGATTAAAAAAGCACCCAATTTTTCCAAACTCATTAAAGATTAACTTAGGACGGAAGAATTTGCTGACGAAACTGAGTAATTCTTGGTCTGGCGTGTGAGTAAATCAATACTGATAAAAGCCGCGATCTAAGGTTGAATTATATATATGAAAGCTAAGACCATCAAAGCTACGGCGACCCATGATAATATAAATCCAATATACGAGATTTTAGAAGGTGCACAAATCTCAAAGCTTGTGTTCGAAAACCATTTTTTTCTACTGGGTGGAACAGTCCCCTCAGGTAGAGTGCAAGGCTTTAAGATGATTTCACCCTCTTTTACTGGGGTGCTGATCAAGTCGTGATAAAGTTGAATTTTTTCTTTATTGGGTTTGCGTGTCGCTAAGCTTGCGATTATTCCTCCTAAAATGGCCAACGATAGATAGAAGGTAATTTGGTAAGGTTCATAGATGACATGAGAACCGTTCACTAAACGTAACACTCCCCACTTTTCATTAATTGAAAAAGACTTTAAAAAAGAAATGAAAAACTGCTGTGTTGTCATCCACCAACAAAGATAAGCCGTTATAGTGCTCACCCAAACACCTGCCGCATTGAATCTTCTCCAGAAGAGCCCTAGCCAGAACCCGATACCGAGTGGGGCGCCAAACTTAAGCCATGATTTTAGTCCACTAACAACACCATCCATGCTGTATGCGAAAATCAAACCAAAGCCTACTATGAAAACAGATGCAATTCTTGCAATTTTCAGGTAGTGAGTTGGGTTTCTATCTTTGAATATTGGTTTATAAAGATTTTCTGTGAATAAAGCTGAAGAAGAAATCATAAACGAATCACATGAGCTCATCACTCCCGCCAGTAACGCTGCGATAAATAACCCAAGCAGGCCGGGCATAATGTTTGGCAAAAACTCTTTTGCCATTTGTCCATAGACGCGGTCAGCATCAATTTGGGATATTATTGTTCCTTCTTTTATAAAATAAGCAAGCGCAGCAAGACCAGTAATAGCCCAAGCAGCAGTACAAACCCTCTTTATTAAATTTCCTACAACGAAGCCGAACCTGCCATCCATTTCAGTGCGTCCAGTTGAGCAAACTCCCATTATAAATGGTTGAGAAACAATTAAAAAAAGACTGTTAATTCCAAAAGCAATGATGAAAAAAATCCCAATTTTTTCTGGAGCAACTAAAGACATTTTGCTGGGGTCGTTAACTAGTTCTCTGACTCCGTTGATGCCTCCTACTGCCTGAAGAACAAACGGTAAAAGGATGAATGAAAAAACTATAGTAAGTATGCCTTGAATGTAATCAGTTATAATCGCTGCGCTCATGCCTCCGGCGGCGCCATATATAACAAACAACAATGCAACTGTTGGAATCGCAAAATTAGATGAGACTGCGCCGTCAGTTCCTGCGTCAATTAACGCGCCTGCGCCCTTTAGCATTAATCCAATCTTTAAAGATAATCCAATTACACCGATAATAGCAAAAAGCACAGCAACACTTGGACCGAATCTTAAGGCATAAACATCTGCAGTTGTTATCGCTCTTAATCGTCTAAATATTGGCGCTATTAACCAATAGAACGGTGTGCAAAATAACCAGAGCCACTGAAACCAAATTCCAGAAATTCCATTTTTAAATGAAGCTGATGATACGACTACGGCCTGGTCTGATGCGGTACCGGTTCCGAAGGCATGCATCATCATCATACCTTTACCAAAGCGTCTTGGCATAAAAAATTCAGATGACGCCTTAATTCGCTTACCAATTTTAATGCCAAGAAAAGTGATCCCAAGTAAATATAAGATAATAACTGTAATATCAATGAAATGCATATTGCTAGACTTCTAATTTTTAGAAATGAAAGCTTCAACAATGGCGCTATTATCAACCTTGCCAAAGCCTCTGCTCTCAAGGGTATCTAGAAGTTCTCTGTGCAGATGTGATAATGGAACAATAGCATTGGATTTCTTTGACTCTGATAAAATTAATTTTACGTCCTTAAGGTGCTGGCTGATCAAGGCTTGGGGAGGCTCATAATTGCGGTTAGCCATGCGGTGGCCCTTAGTTTCCATGACCCCTGAGGCTGCGGGTGTTTCTTTCAATACTTTAAGTGCTTCTTTTGGCTCAATTCCAATTGATTGAGCAAATTGTAAGCCTTCAGCAAGAGCAGCCCTGTTAAGTCCAATGATTAAATTATGAACTAATTTAAACTTAGTGGCATTACCAAATTCCCCAAGATAAAAACTTTTGTCTGTTAGCGTACTAAAGAGGTCGTCTTGATTTTTTATCACAGAGCTATCACCAGCGGTAAAGAGGGTGGCCTTTTTGTTTCTCAAGAGTTCGCTGGAACCTGCAATGCTGGCTTCAATGTAAGAGACTTCATTTTGATTTAAGATCTCATGAACCTTAAACATTTCATCGATGGAGCCTGTTCCGGTATCAATGATGGTTTGGCCAGAACGTAAATAGTCTCGCGACTCATTGATAACATCCATAACTATTCGGCTTGTTGGAAGACATAGTATTACCCTCTCACAATTAGAAAATATCTCTCTAGGACTTGAGCCAATTTGGATAGACTTAGTGCGGTTAGGGTTCACATCATAACCTATCACTGTAAAATCGGAATCGGTTAATCTTTCGCTAACAGCAGTGCCAACTAAACCTAATCCGATGATGCCTATCTTCTCATTGCTCATAACGTTGAAATGTCATTCTTATAAATTACTGCAATGAAATCAATTGATATTAACAACATAAGATTAACGTTTGTCTTTCAGTGACCCGCCTATTTACGAATTAATATAGGCAATTATCGCAATAAGAATTAAGAGGGGAATAGAAAAAAAGATAAAGCATCCAAGTTTCCCGAAAGTCATTAAAATTTTTTCGGGAATCCAAACTGTTGCCGACCAAATTAATTCAATAATAAGTATTAAAATTTCCAATGCATTGAGATTTTAAATATAAAAGATTAATATCAATAACAAACATTCATGGGTTTACTTTAACTGTCCGGTTTATTCATAAACCGTAATAAAACCTTTCATTGCCCTCCAATGACCAGGGAAACTGCATATAAAAGGGTACTTACCTGGCTCTTTAGGAACATTGAATTCACCCTCGAATGTGCTTTGACCATTGATAAGTGGAGAGTGCCATATGACTTCATTAGAATCGGGGACGAATTGTCTTTGAAAGGCATCAGGATCCTGCGCCATTGCATCAGCTAGCTGTCCTACAGCCTCACCTGAGCCAGGTTTCGTAATGACAAGATTGTGAATTTGTAGATCAGGATTATCGAAAGTTAGTGAGATTTTTTTTCCTGCTTTTAGTCGAATTTCAGCAGGAGAAAATGCCAGTTGATTTGGGACAGCGCTGATACGTATTGAATTATCATCTTGCCCATTATTTTTCATGTAGGTTTTAGCCATCAGGGTTAATTCATTTTCGTTCAGAGGAATACTCAAGTCCGTGAATTTTTTACCTAAAGGATCAAACAAATAGACCGGAGCATGTGGCTGGGCCCCTCTACCATCTACATATTGAACTTCTATTTGGTTTAGGCCTTTTACGAGATTAACTTGGACGTTCCAATCAGAGCTCCACCAATTCGCTGAAGCAATTTCAGGCATGCCGTTAAGGAACACTTTAACGTAACTGTGTTTAATAGATAAGGTGGCACGCCTATTATTTGGAGAATTTATAAAGGTGCGCATAGAGCCACCTTTATTCGAGTTTTTTCCAAATGAATAATACTGTTCTTGGCTACCATCATTGTTAAAGAGCCAATGCACTATTTTGCTATCTTCAGGCCTATTTAGAATTGGAACTTCTGGACCTTGCCCTGACGCTGTCCCATATCCAGCATCACTTAGTACAGTTTTTAAATCCTTATCATCAGATACGTTTATTTGCCCAAGGATTGAAGCGTATGCTTGATTCTTTTGTTGAAGGTGGGAGATGGTGTTGATGACCTCAGTTCTAACTCTCGGGTGCTGGTCTGATGCCATCTTCTTAAGTAAAGAAATAGGATCTTTCAAACCACTCTCTTGAAAACGTATTAGTGAAGTGGCAGCTGCCCTTATTTTATGGTCTGATGAGCTGAGAAGGTTATTTAAATAATCCTCCCTAACTTCACCTTTATCATGGAGGATTCGTAACCCATCTAATGTGTTTTCATCAGATGGCTTGTTCTTTAACCATTGATCCAATTCACCAACGATACCATCCATGTACCTTAATTTTCTTCTGACATGGTCTCTGACTAAATTTTGAGGGTGTTTAAGTAGTTCGAGTAATTGTTGGACATTAGCTCCTTCAATGTCTGGCCATTCTTTTACGGTTGGTTTGCCCGTATGGACAATTCTCCAAACCCTTCCGGTAAATGGATCCCATCTTGGATCTCTCATCGAGTTTTGTGCGTGACCAATGATCCGGGTGCAGAAGTCTGAAACGTACATTCCTCCATCAAGCCCAAAAGCGATGTCTACCGGTCTGAAAATAGAGTTTGGAGATGATAAAATATCAAGACGGTCACTTGCTTTAAAATATGCCCCTTCTGCCTTATGCTTAGACAACGAAACAAAGCACTTACGAAGAAGGACAGCGGTAGCCATGCCTTGTTGATATTTTTCAGGAAAGTTTGGACTTGAAATAACACAAGCAGCTGAACCTTTTCCGTAAGCAATACTGATGGCTCGTTTAAAAGGGTGGTATACTCCGAAAGGGGTCCACGGAATAGCATTAGAGTCCTGAACAAAACCATCTCCGTACATTTGGAATAGGTTTCCCCAGCGGTCCCATGTGATCTTCCAAGGATTAGGAGTAAGAGTTTGATATTCACGTTCTATTGTTCCCTTTCTTAAATCAAAACGGTATGTTGTCGCATCAATTCCACGAGTGATACCGTAGGGGGTTTCCAATTGTGAACGATGAAAGACACCGTCACAGAACATCACATGTCCTAGTGGGCTCATGGCAATCATTCCTCCGTGGTGAGCGTCCGTTACATCAATCCCTCTTAGGATTTCTGTTTTGTAATCGGCGCGCCCATCACCATCAGTATCCTTCATAAAAACAAGCTTAGGTTGATGGGAAATAATGACTCCGTCCTCATGAAAAGCTAGGCCGTCAGGCACAGTTAGATTGTCGGCGAATACAGTTGATTTGTCAGCGCGCCCGTCACGGTTAGTGTCTTCAAGAATAATGATTTTATCTTGAGGTATGTCACCGGGTATCGTTCCAGGAAAAGAGGGCATTGTGACTACCCAAAGTCGGCCTAATGAATCAAAGGCAATCTGCTCAGGGTTACGTAGTTCGGGAAATTGTTCCTCTGAAGCAAACAGGTTTACTTTATATCCTTTTGCAACTTTAAAGGACTTTAGCATCTCATCGGTAGAGGGTAGTTTAGCCGGTTCTCTCCGAACCAAAGGTTCAAGAGTCAGAGGAATAGGATCAAATCTGAGCTCGCTATCATTAGCCATTGCATGAATTCGCAAGTCTGATCTTGTGATTAGTTCATGGTATCGTGGAATTTCGCTGTTGTACTCATTGGCTCGCCCTCGAACTCCGAAATACAACACTGTATTAACTGGACGAACGACATTGGAAACATGTTTGGATTTTAGTGATACGGCTTTAGCAATTGACCTTATCCGACGCTCGTCGAGTGCATTATATTTTTGATCACCTAAAATACTTCTGGATATTTTGGTTGCTATTAACTCGTGCCCATTGGAGTTGAGGTGGATGCTGTTTTGAGTAAGCGAATTGTCATGGACGTTGTATTGGGCTTTGGTGAATTCGAACAAGTCAATGAAGTGAATGTTCCTAAGCTCAGCAACAGAGGACATTACATCTGAGTATGACTTTATTTCATTATTTCTTTTTTTTGAATTCGGAAAGTGTGAGTGGTTTAAATTTTCAGTTGCGATGGGAGAGAGAATGATAATTTTCGCATTGGGATGCCTTCTCTCTATTTCATTCAAGTAACCGTTCAGGTCTTCCTTAAACTTTTTAATTCCAGAAGCCCCAGCAAATGATTCGTATAATCCAAAGCCTAGTATGACATGGTTCGCTGGCCAGAGTTCTAAAAGTTTTTTTAGATGGTTAACGTACCTTTCGGGGCGGAGGCGATAACCTAATTCATCGCCTGTCCAGGCTAGGCTTCGCATCTCTATTTTCTTCCCTGGATTAGCAAGCTGTATGGTTGCCTCTAGGAATCCGTTTTGTTGCATTCTTTCAATGAATGAATTCCCATATAGAATGATTCTATCACCTTTATTAAACTGAATGCTTGCTTTTGCAGGGTTATAAAATAGCAGTAAGACAAATAATATAGGCGAAAATTTCTTCATGCTTATCTTAAAGCTAACATTTAATGAAAAAAAACAGCAATAAAATTGATCTACTCAATGGTCATAAGATTGCTGTTTTCAGAAGACAAATTAGTTCAAGTGAGGATGGCTTAATAAAATGTGCCAATTTTAATTCTTTAAAGAGTGCTACTAAGAAATTTTCTCAGCAATCGATCGAATCTCACTGAGAATAACCTATTTTTTCGGAGAATTAATTTTATCCTTAACTCCGTTAGGTAGGCCACTGGCATCAAGCCACTCGTTGGCAGCAGCACTGTCGTTACGAAGATAAGCACGACCAGCCTTAACGAATGCCTCATTACGAACAGATTCATTTTTTATTGTATCAGCCCATAATATAGCAGCTTGAGGATCTTCCTTAGCTACGCGAGAAACAAATCCATTGATGGCTCTGTCCTTATGATCTGATTCTGGCATTGAAACTAGGTGATCACTAGCGCTCTTTGGATCATGCTCTGCCCAATGCTGCAGCGCCCTTTCAATTCCTTTATTTGTTGCTTGGCTTTCAGGAAGTGAGCTTAGCCACTCAGAACTAGCAGCTGGATCGCGGCGAGCCCAGGCCTCTCCGACGCTATAAATTCCTTCTGAAGAGACTGATGGGTCTAAAGTTGAGGCCCACCTTGAGGCTGTAACTGGATCTGAATACCCAAACGCAGACCCAATGGCTTTTGTGGACGTTTTTTTCATTCCATCGTTAGGGAGGTTAGTTGCCCAATCCGCAACTTCATTAAGTGGCATGGTTCGCGTTAGCTTAAGAGCAACGTCATGAATTAGTTCGTTTGCTTTTCTGTCTCCTTTGTCACTGAGGTTTTTTATGAAGTCAACGGCTTGAGGAATGTTAGTACTAGCTAAGCCGTCGACTAGACTTTTTTTTACCCAACCTGTATACAGTCCATTTATTTTTAATTCATCGAGTCCCTTATACCACTCAATTGCTTCATTTGGACTTGAATTGACCCACCCCTCCATAGTTATTTGGATGTCTGTTTCTTCAGTGCTGGCCCCATGAATTACGGCTTCAGCCCCTGCCATTGAACCCCAAATAAAATGAAAATCTCTAAATTCAGTGCCCTTTTCGTCTAATTTAATGACCTGCTCTCTAATTTCCAGAGCATTATCTGATGTCATTTTATCGAGTAAAAGGTTGAACATTTTACGCCTCATTAGAGGGTCAGTTTCTTCAAATACCGCTTTTCCAATTGTTTCTATGTTTGAAGAATTTAAATCATTAGCGAGTTCAGCGAGTGCCTCCAACTTCGCTTCGGAAGCATCAGACTTAGATATATTATAATTACGACTCGATGATACAGATGTTCGCTTATTTTCTGACTTTGATTGTTCAGTTGCATTGGATGCCTGATTTTCAGACTGGATTCTAGATCCAATAAGAAAAGCAATGATTGGAGTGATACAATAAATCGAAATTATTAGTTTTTTTCGGGTCACAATAATATTTAGTTTGTCCTTATATTACGTATCTTTTAAAAAAATATAACGGTTTCTAAGTTATTTTTTTTTTCAGAAATTGAGCCGCTAAAAATAGAGTTTTCCAACCGTTTGGTAATAAGTGTCTTGTGAACTTTGTATGATTCCGTGACTATGAATTAATTATGAGTGTTTCATTAAGTGTTCATGGTATTTTAAAGTGTGCAGCTTTAACTTTAATCTTAATAACAGGAACCGGAGTAGCTTCTGAAGAGACTCAATTAGAGCTTAGAGTGTGGGAGTCTAAAGCTGGAACAAAGGTCCAAGCCTCTCTAGTTTTTGCTGATCATTCTGAGGTGAAACTTAAGACTGAGAAGGGAAAGGTAATAAGTTTGCAACCTCATAAACTTAGTAATGAAGACCAGGATTATGTTTTATCTAAGTTTCCTCACCCACCCATTACAAAGCACCTGACAGGAAAGCGAATTTTGTTTCATGTTCAGGATTGGCCCGTGACGGCTGTTTTTCAATTTGAGTTGGATGGANAATTCAAATATGGATCACTAAAAGATGGTAAAATAAGAACAGAGAAAAATGGGCTCAAATATAAAATTAACAATTTAGAAATAAAACTCATGGATGGTAAAAAAGTTTTTAGCCGAATTATTTTTCCATCAGCGAATCCAAAAGTTGGTGATCACTTATCTTTCGGTTTATCAAGAACTATGGTCAAGGGAGTCATCATCAGCATTGCCGATGCGGATTCCTTTTAGGAAAGAAAGTATTGATGTTTACTTGATGAGTGAATAATCAGTCGCTTTTAGAAAAACTTTTTTTGGAGCGCTAGCTAGGATCTTGCCGTCCTTGATGGATGAAGCTCTTGCTTTTTTCCATGCNGCATCAGATATAAAACCTTTCCAGTTCTTCGTTGCTTGGTTTTGGCTCTTATGAGAAATAATATAAATGAGTGTGTTTGAGCTTCCCTTATTTTCATCAGAAGGGGTCCAATAAGCCACATTTTTCATCCCATGATTTTCAAATAATTTGCAAGTGTGGTCTCTGAAACGAGCATTAAGATTATNAAGGCGATCTTTGGCCGTGACGTATGTTCTTAGCTCAAAAATTCGGGGGTCTTTTGTGATCATAGATTCTATTTTGGGAGAGTAATCGGTCGTTTTTAGAAAAGTGCTTTCTATTTTTGCTACAAGTTTACCATTTTTAACTGAAGCCTTATAAGCGTTCTTCCAATCAGGATCATTTAAAAAAGATTTAAAAGATTCTTTATGTGAGTTTCTGTTTGGTGAACTGATTACGTAAATAAGTCTATTATCTGATTTGTCTGCAGGAGTCCAATATCCAACATTGGTGAATCCATGTTTTTCAAATAATTTACAAGTGTGATCTCTGAAACGAGCATTGAGNGCTTCAAGTTTACCCTCGCTAGCAGTGTAAACCCTAAGCTCATAGCACTTATTATCTTCTGCGGCTGCCGCTGTGGATGAAATAAAGAGAATTAGGGCAAAGAANCTTAAATAATTTGTCATGCGTTTATGATGATTGAAAATTTCTTAGTGTAAAGCTAACACATCCGGTAACATTAAGTTATTCGTATTTTTATGGAAAAAATTATAGTTAAGGCTTTATTATTTTAGGTAATGAAAATTCTTAGTAACATCTTAGGCTCCTTTCAATGGGTCTTTGTTGNTTTTTTGTTATTNATATATGAAGGCTCTGGTTTTGCNTTTTCTCAACCTGCCGGTAAGGCCATTTATTNACAACAGTGTGCTTCTTGTCATGGAAANTCCGGGCAAGGTGTAAAAGGTGAATATGAGGATGCTCTTTATGGAGACTGGTCAGTTGGCAAAATAAAAAGATACATCGAGAAAAACATGCCTGAAGATGACCCTGATTTGTGTGTTGGGGAAGACGCAGTAAAAGTGGCTCAATATGTGTATCAGCAGTTTTATTCTGATGAGGCAAAGTTTAGGAACGCTCCAAAGAGAATCGAATTAACTCGATTGACGAATCGTCAGTACAGAGAATCAATCTCAGATCTTTTTCAAATCAACTTAAGTAACACACAAGATGAGATCAATGGGTCTACTTCTTTTGGTCTCAAAGCTTCCTATTTTGATTCTAAGGGAATGAATAAAAAAGATAATTTGAAGCGTGAGCGGATAGATAAGGCTATCAATTTTGATTTCGGTTCAGGTCCTCCAATAGAAGGAATAAAAAGTGAACAGTTTTCTATTGCTTGGGAAGGCTCTTTGATAGTTAAAGAGACAGGAACTTATGGTGTCAGATTAACTACTCCTAACGGAGCTAGATTGTATTTAAATGAGAATCTTCAAGAAGGTGATAAGAACCGCCGTGATGATGGAAGTAAGGCGAGCACTCCTCCACTAATTGATGCATGGGTAAGCTCAGGCAATAAAACGAGAATTGAGGAAGTGCAGATTTTCCTTCAAGGTGGAAAGGTTTATCCAATGAGGTTTGACTATTTTAAATACAAAGAGAAGACAGGATCTGTTCGTCTCGAGTGGAAGCCTCCGGGTGGTGTTTGGACTGTTCCCAATAACCAAGACTTTAAAACAAAGATGGGCCCGAAAATCATCCTTTCGAAAACTAAGTTTCCAGCTGATGATAGGAGTCTAGGCTATGAGCGGGGGATAGATGTCTCCCAAGAGTGGTTTGATTCATTAACAAGATCAGCATTGGATATTGCTGATCAATTTGATTCTGATATCAAAACCTCCTACCGCTTCAAAAGCAATAATGAGGATGCCAAGAAAAATGAATATCAACATATTGCAGAAAAATTACTCGAGAAAGCATTTAGAAGACCGCTTTCCAANGAAGAAAAAANCCAGAACATTGCNAGGATATTTGATGAGGTTGACTCNCCTGAAGTTGCTTTAAAAAGAGTGGTTTTGCTNGCAGTTAAATCTCCTCATTTTCTCTACCCTGAGCTTTCTGCNGGCAAAGATNAATCTCACCGNATTGCTTCGCGAATTGCTCTTGGGCTTTGGGACTCAATTCCAGATGANAATTTATTANAANTGGCTGGNNNNGGAGGTTTAAAAAATGAAAATCTAGTTAGAAATCATGTTGAGAAAATGATAGATAATCCTAGAACAAAATCTAAAATTTTGGATTTTTTCTACCATTGGTTAGATTTATATTATGGTCGTGATGTAACTAAGAATAAAAAAATATATCCAGGTTTCAG
>PAHQ01000061.1 GCA_002705125.1 Verrucomicrobiales bacterium
GGGGGATTTATCAACTTCTAATTATTTAAAAGACATTAGAACAAAAGAGAAAGTCACAGTCTTTCAAAACCTCTTCCATCCAGGAATGGAAACCAGTAATCATGACTCAGAAAAATCTTTTCTTACTGGAACACCAAACCCCGAGTCATCAAATTTTGTAAACGGTATTTCCTTAGACCAAGTGCTTGTTAAGGGAATAGGCGATACCACTCGTTTCCCATTTCTTAATTTCAGCATTTACGATCGAGGATGGGGGTGCTCATGGAATGGTAGAGGGTCCGCCATTCCCCCAATGCATAACGAAGAAAAAATCTTTGAAATGCTCTTTAAAGAAGAAGACTTGAGGTTAAAAAAACAACAGTTAAAAAATGATCAAAATATCTTAGATTGTCTTCGTCGTGATTTATTACAGCTTAAGCGAAAAAATTCTAATCAATTTAAATTGGATCACTACAACTCAGTTATTTCAGAATTAGAAGTTCGGCTAAATCATGAAAAGTTTTGGTTAGAGACTAAGAAGCCAAAAGTTGAGAACTCTCTTAGTGAAGATAATGAGTTCAAATTTTCAAGTAAGATTCGAAATCTTTTTGAACTCTCAAAGTTAGCTTTCCAGACTGACTCAACCCGTGTCATTACATTCTCAATGGACTGGATATACGGAGCCATAAAAGTGCCCGGAACAACTGGAGGATGGCATACCTTATCCCATCATGGCGGAAGAAAAGATGTTATAGAAAAATTAAGCCGTATTGAAACTGACACCTTAAAACACTTTGAAAATTTTCTCTTTGAACTAGATCAAATAAAGGAAGGAGATAGGACCTTACTAGACAATACGACCGTAGTCATGGGTAGTAATTTCGGAGATTCTTCTAATCATACATGTAACAATCTACCAATGATTGTGGCTGGTGGTGGTTATAAGCATGAAAATCATAANGTAATGCAAGAGCCGACCCCTCTTTGTAATCTTTATCTCGAATTATTACATAAACACAATGTTGACGTTGGCAACTTTGGCAGTAGTGAAAAAAGCATGAACTTGCTCAAGGCATAGGTATTAAAAAGTCTATTTCCCGGAAAGGATCTGTCGCAATTCAGAAAGCCTGATATCATTTTTGAAAAGGTACTCTTCTTTGTTCCTATAAGCTTCAGCCCGAGCCTTTTGAAGATCTTTATATATTGGATCATTCTTAATTTTTTTATGCTCAGCCTTTCGATATTCTTTTATTTCCTCATCTGAAATATAAGCTTTTGGATAAGCAGTTTCGATTGTTTCTTGTGAAGCATTAAGAACACGGATCAAGTTTTTGTATTCTCTAGAATCTGAATACTGGCTTCGCAACTTCTCTATTGCCGCTTTGCGACGACTATTAGGATAATCAGCAACCTCTGGCTGTTGTTCAATGATATAAACCTCAATCGCTCGGGTAGCTCGATGCGTTGAGCGCAAGAGCTCCTTAAATTTAGAATCCTTTTTATTCAGATTCTTACGTAAAGAAAGCGCCTCTTTCTTCAATTCTTTATTGGAACTGAATGCTGAGGGAAATTGCTCTTTTCTTTTTAAGTCTAATTCTTCGACTCTCTTCACCAAAGAACGATAGCCTTCTTCGCGTTGGTAAAACCATTCATGAGCATTCGTCTTCTTAATATCATACTCTTCCTTCAACGACTTCTTAATAGGATACTTATTCGTGACCGAAATTAAGTATTCAAGATTAGAATCAAAGTTTGAATTTTTCTTTGCTTGAAAGATTTGAATATTGTCAAAGGATGCGGGTTTATCATCAACCTGGAGAGCAAAATAGCTGCGCTCTTTATTAATAATTGGATGATTTGCATAAGCTATATGGTCACGATCAATGTGAGCTATTAAATGGTCATCTATGAACTCAACTGTCATTGTATACCAACGATCTGGATCAAAATTATAAGAACATTCACTGTGCCTGTAAGAAAAATAAGGTCCTGTACTATCTTTTGCAGTCTGAATATAAAAGTGATCGCGTCGCAAATGAACAATAGAATTATAATGACCATTACTCCCTGTAACTAATCTAATGTCACTAGAATCATTAAACTGAAAATCAAACCGAATTAAGCTGTCACCGTAGAGCGCTTCACGAAGAAATATACGAGTGTTCTTCGTTCCATTTTTAACACGTTGAAGAATACCATCCTCAGCCAACCAATCTCCGTTGTACCAAAGCCTCTCACTCGCTTGACCAGAAAAATGGTCAGAAAAATAAAGACTTCTGGCATCAGTCAATAGTGGTGCAGAAGGAATCCTTGCAGAAACCTGATCACGCCATTGGGAAATCTTATTTTTTAACTCATCAACTTTTTTAGGATTTTGTTGTGAAATATCATTTTTTTCAAATGGATCAGAGCCTAAAGAATAAAGTTCTGTAGATCCTGAATTAAAATTTTCAATGAGCTTCCAGTCATCAATACGCACAGCTCCTCCACTAAATCCGCCAAGAAAGTGTGGTCTATCTAAAGGATAATGCCAATAAAGCGACTCTTCTCTAGAGACTTTCGGATCTTTCCAGTTATCTAGTGCAGAAGAGCCGTCAACTTTTCGAGTTAAGTCAATTTTCGTTGCATCTAGCAACGTCGGATAAAAGTCTGTATTTATTATTGGTTCCTCGTTCAGAGTTCCGGCCGGCATTCTCTTCGGCCATTGAATGATAAGTGGCACTCGAATCCCACCCTCGTAAAGCTGACTTTTACCACCACGAAGAGGAGCGTTTGAAGTGATGGTGGTTTCTCCTCCATTATCACTAGAGAAGATAAATATGGTATTCTCCAAAAGGCCTTGCCTTGATAACTCATCTCTTATTTTACCAATCCCATCATCAATACCCTCAATCATTGCAGCGAGGTGAGGGTTATGGTCTACGGCCCAATGATTNCCTGGNTCTCCTTTTCCAAGACCAGCGTCTTCACAAATATAACAATTTTTTCGACCTGACTTTCCTGAGGGATGCTTCTTACGATACTTTGCCACAAGATCAGGCCTACCGTTAAGAATTGTATGTGGAGCATAGTGAGAAAGATAGAGGAAAAAAGGTGTTTCTTTATTTCGCCTAATGAAATCAACAGCCTCAAAGTTCAATCGGTCTGTTAGATTCTCTTTTTCTCCGAGTCGATTTTTCTTAATATCTATCCAACGAATAGGTTGGGTACGNAAAANATATGGCCATGTATTAGCACCATTTCCAACGCTCTTAACTTCNGATCCAAAATTCCAATCGAAACCATGATCGNTTGGTCTNGTCTCAAATTCCGCTTCATGAAATCTATAGCCGGTGAGGTGCCACTTACCAATCATCCCAGTAGAATAGCCATTTTCTTTTAAAATCTCCGGTAAAGTGACTAGATCAGTAGAAAGGCGATTCGCTGAGTTAGGCCTGAGATAATCCAAAATTCCTAACCTAGCTGGATATAATCCAGTCAATAATGATGCTCTGTAAGGAGAACAGACCGGAGCCGAAGCATAGGCCTGAGTAAAACGCATACCTTCACGAGCCATCCTATCAAGGTTTGGAGTTTCNTTAAAATTGTTTCCATAACACCCNAGTTCTGCCCAACCAAGGTCATCAGCTAGCACAAAAATAATATTTGGTCTTGGCTTAGAAAATANTGGCGAAGACAAATAAAAACCAACTCCCAATACTAATGCCCAGCTTTTTAAATTCATAATAAGATTCTTAATGAAAAAAATTTACTTTTTAACAGGACTTAGTTTCGCTGCTTTTTGAGGCATTGAATCAAGAGCATTTTGAAGAAGCTTTCGATCTAACTCTACCTGATTTTGATTACCTTGCTTTATAGGGCTCTTTTCTTGACGATCATTTAAAGCATAAAGCGTCCCATCTCGATAAAGCTTATGCCGTTGATTTTGTGCCCAAACTATTTCGAGTCCATTAACTCCTTGACCATGCTTTTCTGCGGCAGGCTTAAATTTAGGGTAGTAATATTGAAAGATAAATTCTCTTGGGTTGCCACGCTTCCCCAAGCATTGGGGCCAAAAACTACGACCATCCAATTTTACCTCTGGCAAATTAGCATCAGTAATATCAGCAATCGTAGGTAAAAAGTCTGAAAAATCCACTAAATCATCACTAACGATTCCGGCAGGAATAGTACCTGGACAATTAATAATCAGAGGCGCATGAGTCCCTCCATCAGTAGCATAAGCTTTCTCTCCTGTTCGCTTTTCTTGACCATAAGGATAAGTCAGTGAACGGCTAGTGCCGTTATCAGTAGTGTAAATAATCACAGTCTTATCACGCAGCCCATATTTTCCAAGTGCATCAACAATTCGTCCTACACACTTATCAGCGTACGCAGTCATATCGCGAAAATTCGCAAGACCATTGGAGATTGATTTTTTGGTATCAACCTTACTGTCGGGAGTCTTCAAGAAAGGAGAATGTACAAGAAGCATTGGATAATAAGCAAAAAAAGGCTTGGATCTGTTCTTACCAATAAACTCAATCAGGTAATCTGTGAGTATATCAGGACCATAATCTTTTTCTGTTGTTTCCATGAGTTTCCCATCCCTTATAAAACTAGGATTCCAAAACCTAGAACGAGAAGTGCCCGGATAATTCCATAAGCAATAATTATCAAAACCACAGGCAGGAGCAAGAGTGCCCCGCAATCCTCCATGAAGCTGCCACTTACCAGCGATTGCAGTCTCATAATTGGCATTTTTCATCATGTTTCCGAAAGTGACCTCATCTTTGTCCAAAGTCCCAAATTGAACATAATTTCTAATACCATCACGCCCGGTCATTATCTTGACTCGGCTAGAAGTGCACACAGGCTCAGAGTAGCAATGATTGAACTTGGCACCTGTCCGAGCCAAAGCATCAAGCCTTGGTGTAGAAAAAAACTTACTCCCGTAGCATCCGTAATTATCCGCAGCCGAGTCATCAGCCATTATGAGAATCACGTTAAGCCGGTCATTTGAAAAACAGATCGAGACTAAAATAAAGACATAAAAAATTATATATAAAACTGAGGTCTTCATATTAACTCGATAAACTTTTTATGTTCTCATTCCATTTCTGAAACATCAAATTCACGAGGCTTGTAGGCAATTCGACCATCTTTTCCTGTCACGTACATTTGATTAAGTATTACGCGCTATATCATCTGTAATACTCGATCTTACGCGGTTTAACGCCAAGCTTCTCATAATTAAAACCGGGCTTCAAGGGCTTGTATTCGCCAATGATAGCTACAGAGCTATCCGGCATGATNGCNTTTTCCAAACCCAGCCCCCAGTAGACAGCATTTACCGTCATTCTCCTCACCCCATCATTTCCTAAGTCTCTTGCTGAGCCCATTGTAAAATGAAAAATCTTGGACCCTTGACCCCTATTCCCAGTCCATGTTTTTGTCCACGCAATAGGTAATGGTTCCTTTTTAGTATTGGGCGGAGCATCCCTTTCAAGGTTGATCAATGGCTGGCCNAGCACCAAAGATGTGCAATCTTTTGGAAAAGGATTCTTATCATTATGGCAGCGATAGACATCGGATGTCCCCCAGATATCACCAACTCCGATGAGAATAGGGTGTTTCCTACTCTCAGGAACAATCACACCGCGAGTTGCCTCACGATGCCAACCACCGTGATGCCCCATAAAAGTACCGCCCAGCATCTCGCGCAGTGAAACATTTTTATCGCCCTTCCTGTATTTGAGCCCACCCCAGAAACCATGGTTGGCTGTACGCAAGGCAATGAGCGGTTTTCCAGAATCAAAGTAGTCATAGAAATGCTGCATCTGGTCTTCAGGGAGATGCATGAATCGCGAAATCCAAATCACACAATCAGCTTTAGATAAATACTCAAGACCAGGAATATTATGACGTTTATCCTTTTCTTTAAATGGAGCTGGAACGGTAGGGTCGACTTCTCCCTTTTCATTAACTGAAAACAAAACAGTACAATCAAAGCCGTGATGTCTAGAAAGCACCTTCGCCAACATTGGCATAGATTGCTCGCTACGATATTCCTGCTCAGCGGCAATTAGCACCACGTGCTTTCCCTTTCCAGGTCCATTTGACCCCGAATAGGTTAACCAAAGATCACTTTTTGGGATAGCGAACTTGGAGTTTTCTTGTTGAGCTTTCAGTTCATTAAAAAAAACAGTACATAGCAAACAGAATAGAAACAATCGAGTCATATGGATTAGGATCGTTATTTTTTTAACTTGGCGCTCTCCGAGAAAAGTATCAGAAAATCTCCGAATCACACAGCCGCAGCTTTGAGTGCCTTCTTGATAAGTGCCTTTGTTTTTAGTGAACCTTCAATCGGATCTACTCGGTGACCTTCAAATTCAATGGAGATAACCCCAGAGTATGAGGANTNATAAATGATTTTGATCATCTTGTAAAAGTCGGTGTTTATTTCATTACCTTTATCATCAAAACCAAGTGCCTTGGCACATACAGCCGGAGCGTAAGGAAGACTTTTAGTCACCCCCTCATACCTATTATAACGACCAAAGTTATTGAAGTCCGGTAAAAGTCCTGCATTGGGTTTATTGATTTTCTTCATCGCAGCCAAGAGCCAATCTGGATCCTGTGAGTTACCTCCGTGAGGCTCTATCACAATCTTCACTCCGGTCCCTTTAGCATAATCACAAAGAGAACCTAACCCCTTTGCAGCATTTTCAAGGTTCTCATCGCGATTTCCTCCAGAACGACAATTTACTCTGATAGCATCACAGCCTAATTGTGCAGCGCAATCGACCCAACCTTTGTGTTCATCAACTGCACGAGTTCGCTCCTTTGAATCCTTTGAGTCTAGCTGATTCTTGGCATCAACTAAAATTAGTACATTTTTCATACCTTCGTCAGTAGTCCGCTTAACTAATTCACCAACATATTTTTTGTCAGTATGTTTTTCCTTAAATGGCCTATTCCAGTATTCGATATGTGTAATACCCAATTTATCTTTTGCTAAAGCAGGATAATCCAGATGGTCGAGTTTTCCGGAACCTATCCATCTGTGAAAGGTGTATTCCTGAATGCCAATCTGAAAACGGTTTGGATCATTTTTATCTTTTGCCAGAAGCGTTGGAGCGAAAGAAATGATCGGAGCAGCCAAAGAGGCACTACCAAGGAATGAACGTCGAGAAATTGATTTCATAGATTTATATCATACCCACCACAATGCAAAAGGGAAGCTAGTAACAATTATTTTCTGCGATTTTTATAATTCATCATAGCATCAGTCGTTCCCACAAGTCCCTCATCATCAGTAATACCATGAAACACAAGAGGCATAAAGGGCGCAGGATCCTCCTTCAAACTCCATGCAATTCCTCGCAACAAAATCAGTCGATACATTGGATCAAAATAGGTATAAGTATAATGACCAGTAGTGGTGCCAAATGCACGCCCCTTGCCAGATGTGTAGGTCCAAAACGCATCACTTCGAACTCCCTCAGTCTTCAAAATATCTGCGAAAGACACCTTTTCATTATCTGATTTGGGGGCAATGGCTCCAATAACCTCGACATTATTTCTCTTTAGGAGGTCCCAATAGGATTCATCATTTAAAGTGACTGATTGAGGTAACCCCTTAAATGCTGGATGATCATTTTTAAGATACAAAGGATGGTCTTTGGCAAACTTACCCCAATGAGAGTCTTTATTACCTTGCCAGGAGCAACCAATGCATCCTGCTAACTTATTCGCACGATCAATTGGGCGAATAATACAAGACTCGTGAATTGAAACAACACTACCTCCTCCATCAACATAGTTTTGATACATAGTAAATTGCTTATCTGTTAAATCTGGAAGGTGTAGAAATTGAATCATAAGATCAGCTCGATCGAACTGATCTTGGCTCGGGAACATGTAAGCCTCTTCTACAGTCACTCGAGGAACTGTCTCGAGCATGGGAACAAATAATTCCTTTATCCGAATATAGTCATGCTCACCACCACCATGATCTTCAGGTCCATAAAGCCAAAGAATTCGAATATCACGACTCAGTTTGGCATCTTTAAATTGACCAGTGAATTTTATTATTTCCTCTTTGGGAATTGGTTTATTAGGTTGTGGAATCGTTCGACTGCCTCGATCAGCGGCAACCAATAGACCAAGGGTTCCTATCAATGAAATTAAGAGTAGTTTTTTCATGGTATATGATAATTGTTAATCCTAGCTCAGCATCAATATACAGGGAAGCTCAAAGGGATCCTCTTAATGAATCAATAGTTCTGACTAATCTTATTGGTGAATATTATATATTTAAACTTAACGCCATTTCGCAATCAAGCGTCTAGCAATGCGTCGGGAGAATTCATACTTTGATTTTTGAGCTGTAGCGATTTTAGCTTTATGGGCTTTACCCGCCTCACCAAGTTCTTCAATCGCTCGCAAAGCAAACATTCCAACGAGTAAGTTAGGGTCGTTGATATGATCAAACAAGATTTTCAGTTTACTTAGGTCGCCAAGTCGATACAAGGCCTGAGCAGCAGCGACGCGGATAGCAGGTACGCGATCAGCAGTCAATTTCAAAAGCATATCCTTACCTTGAGTGGCCTCATTAACTCCCAACCAGACAGCCGACCAGTAACGCGTCGATGGGTCTGGAGACTTTGCATATTCCAGCAACTTAGCCACATTATTTGCCTCACCTGAAGTAATGACATCTATCAAACGGCGTGTCTGATCGCTATAGTCGTTATCGAGAAAAACCTTATACTTATTTCCAGCCTCCCGCCCCAAGTCCTCAAGGATTGGCTCAGGTATCAGACCAACATCTCGAGTCTTAGCCATTTGTTGAAACAAAGCCTTACGCATNGCGAGTAACTTCTTTTGATGTTTTGGCTCCCAAGCTAAATTAACCAACTCGTACGGATCACTATCTAAATCATAAAGCTCTTCCGGTGGTCGGCGAGGCGCAAAAGGGCGTGCCTGCTGTTCATTAAGTTTACCNTGCTTGTGCAAACCTCTAATGACCTGCAAAATCTTTTTACCATCCTTGTACTGACTGGGTTGAGCATGTGAAACATGCGACATGAAGTTGCGTATGTATTTATAGCGTGAATCGCGTACGCAACGCTGAATATCGACTGTCTCATCACAGCGGTCTCGTCCCGCAAAAATAAATCTCCGTGACTTGTAGTCAGCAGAGAGAAAATCGCGACCTTGAATATTATCGGGAACCTTAATCCCAGCAAGATTCAAGGAACAAGCGGCGATATCAATGTGCTCAATGAGGTCATCTCTCACCGTTCCTGCGTGCTGCATTCTTGGCAATCTTATGATCATGGGAACACGAATACCCTCCTCGTAAAGAAACTGTTTACCACGTAGGTGACTGACACCATGGTCGGTCCAAAGAAAAACTGCAGTCGAATCAAGTCTACCAGCAATTTTAAGATCATTTAGTATCTCGCTTACCTCTTTATCGGTTTTGACCCAAGAATCTAAATACTTAGCCCAATCTTTTTGAAGCTCTGGATGAACCGGATAATACGGCGGCAAAATCACTTTGTTAGGGTTCACATAACTTTGAGCTGAACGATTCTTGCCGCCTTTTAACTGTATTTGTGCAAATATAGGCTGATTGGGAGGCGCTTTTTTCCAATCGCTTCCATGATAGAGCTTGCTAGTCGGGATGAAATTATAATCCGTCTTGCTCTTGTTTGTAACGAAGTACCCGGCATCACGAAAGAGCTCAGGAATTAGTTTTACTGACTTGGGAACCTTATAGCTATCGTAATAGGCGACGTTCCCTCCACCTTTTCCAGACGAGTTCTGACTTCGGTGGTTGTGGACGCCGAGAGTGCTCTGATACATACCGCTAATCATTGCCGAGCGACTTGATGAGCAAACCGGAGCCGTGACAAAGGCGCTACTGCAGCGAATGCCTTCACGAGACATTTGGTCGATATTCGGTGTCTTTATAAGTTTTTCGCCATAGCACCCGATATGAGGGGACGCGTCTTCGATGACGATCCAAACAATATTAATAGGGGAAGGCTCCGCTCCTAGTAAATTGAAAGAACAGAGGATAGAAAAAGTGAATGATACAAGTCTTTTCATTTTGACTAACTACAGCAGTAGTTCACTCTCAATAGGGGTAAATTTAGAAGCTGCATTAATAAGAGATCTAGCCGTTAAATCAGCTACACCATAAACTTCTGCAGACACACCAAAATCATTTCTTATTTTACTCATCAACAAATCAAAATCCCCATCACCAGAGGCAAGAACAACAACGTCCGCATCCTTTGCGTATTCCATGACATCAATTGTGATTCCTACATCCCAATCCCCTTTTGCAGAACCATCACTTCTTTGAATAAACGGCTTTAATTTTAATTCAAAACCAATTCCCCTAAGGATATTCTGAAATTGTTTTTGCTTCTCATCACCTCTATCAATACCGTAAGCAATTGCTTTAACCACTTCCCTATTAGAAGTCACTCTTTTCCAAAAAGCATTATAATTGAAGTGACTTTTGTAAATCTGTTTTGTGGTGTAGTAAATGTTTTGAACATCTACAAATATGTTAACTTTTTCCATAGAATCTAAAAGCTGAATTAAGCATCATACTATTTGCGGACATTCAACATCTTAGAAGGATACCAATGCCTTCTATTTTACTTTCACTTCAATAGTATAGGATCCATCCTCATTTTTTTTCAACACCTTCATACTCATAGGCGCTTCTGCGTGATTGAATTTATCGCCCTGAAGAAAAGGGGCCTTAATTAAATCTTCTTTCGGGTAAACAAGGACCGGATTCCGTCCTGTAGCAAGTTTGGCGTCGACACTATACACAAGAACACCAACAAAATCATGAATTTTCCCTTTGCTTCGCAGTGGCTGCGAAATCTCTATTACAAAAACCTTACTAGGTTTATCCGGATCATCTACAGGTATAACAATCATCGAAACACCGGAAGAAGAATTCAAAGAGGTGATCTTTAATCGATGAGTTCCCGAGGTAATGTATGTTTTCCTATCTTCGTCAAGCCAGTCAAATTTGTGACGATGCCAACCGAGAAAACCACTCGCCCTACCAGCCGAGGACATGATGTCCCAAGGACCTGCAGGATTCTTTGGACCTTCAACACCACCATATGTATAGAGATCTGGAAGACCCATGAGGTGCGCCGTTTCATGGGCAAGCACATAAGGACTGGCACTGGAAATGTTAAGCGCCACATTGATCTTCTTGCCCTTATAGGGAATAGCCAGCTCATCTCTTTCCCCGAAAGCAGTGTTCCCAATGCGGGGCATATTTACCATGATATAGTCGTAAGCTAGAAAATCTATCTTTGGATATAGGTCAAATATTTCTATAAAAAGTTCGCGGTGCGAATCCGTTGTCCTGCTACTGTATTTACTAGCAACCTTGGACAAGCGCCGCCAACCATGGACATGCTCAATCTCAAGGGTCATTTTACCATAGGACTGCTCATGAAACAGTTTCTTAAATATCCCATTGCCCAAAACACTCTTGGCCCGCTCCTTTGTATCGACCTTCATAACAGCATCCGAAAAGTCGGCATATAGCATAATACATTTTTTATTGCCAACAGTACTATCATAAATCAATGGGTCATTTGCACCCTCCGTCTTATAAACATCTCCCTTAGTTTCTAGGACTGGAATCTGTGTTGCTCCCAATTGAGAAAGTGTAAGAAAAAGGATCAGCTGAACCGCCGCAAAGATCAAAAAAAGCTGTTTCATACCTNAGCCTACTCTATTTGTTTGGTTGGTAAAAGATTAACGGTAACCGTTAAAAAAGAAGCAATGAGAAAAAATAATATTTGTTTCATTCTCGTATTAAATTTATCTGCCTATTGATAGTTTCGGCTGCAATACTTTGGTAGGCTTGGTCGTGTTGTATTGAATCGCACCGATATCCCATTTGCCGGTCTTGGGCAATGGACGACCNTCGAAATCNGATTNATANAANTCGCTNANGTTGATNNCTTTNCCGCGTAATGGGCTANCTGNNTTNAGGTGNTAATCNTGNTTCTCAAGNTCGACAAGGCCNGGATCGCCACTACCTGCCTGACTTCTGTCACCCATATATTTAGTGCCAGGAGATTTATACTTCGAGTACCAGTTAGCTGTTTTCAGTGCGCCACCAGATCGATTACCGGTATATGGAGAAGACGAATAGATAAAGAGGTTGTTCCTAAAATGGGCCCCCGAAGGTTTACCAACAGGACTCCCACCCCGAACATCAATACGGGCGCAAGCATTTTGGGATCTTCCGAATCCATTGTATCGGGCTATCGTATTGTTATCGAAATAGATGCCTGTGCATGGTGCCAACATGAACAGCCATGACTGTCCGTCGTAGCACACATTGAAGGACACTCTCCAGTTATAGATTTCCTGTCGATATCGTGGCCAATCGTAGTCCCAACTAGATTCAATGAATCCAGCATTTCCTTCAGAATAGTTATGGTGGATGTAGATATTTTTCTTATGATATCTGCCGCAATCTATTTCGATAGCGCCACCGTCTGAGCCCCATGGGCTGTCTTTAGTCCCAAAATTCTTAATGGTGTTGTATGACACTTCCTGATTGCCTATATTTAAATGTATCCCCATCGGTCCCCAGCTACTTTTTGACGTTCGCCACAGTGCGTAACTCGGGCCATCCAAATAATTCTTTGTTATCAAGGTATGCTCGCCAGCTGACATAATNCCCTGGCCGGTCTTGATGAATTCATTNTTTCGNATAANGCAATGATCCGNNCCGNGTTCGATACGNAGNGCGGCCAGTCTCGTCATGATGATCATCCCCGANACNNNCTCNCCNGGGGTATCGTGAAANTGNAGGTTTTCTACNATGATNTAGTNNCCTCCAAGNGTAATCGCNTTNCCGCTGGCATCGCGGGTNGTGGGATTGGTAAACTTGGGNANNTNGCCNTTNCCGTAGGAAGTNAGCCGTATCGGCTTGGNNGCTGTGCCAGATTCACTNATNCGAATATTNCCGGAGAAGGCAGATCCCTTCTTGAAGTGGACGACATCTCCCGCCGCCAGTGATGCTGACTCCGCTTTCATATGCGATTTCCAAGGCTTACTTGTTGAGAGACCGTCATTGTTGTCTGATCCGTTCACCGAATCGATGTAATAATCAGCACCACTGCAATGTGTGACCAGAACAAAAATAAACAAGGTGATGAGGGGTGTGAATTGCTTCATTATCAATGATGTAGTTTTTTCATGAATAAAATACCGCCAGCTAAATAAAAACTGCATTACGTAAAGGTAAGGCAAATAATTAATAGGTTCGACAAATAGAGTATCTTATTTGAGATCATTATTGCGAACTTCACTTAGTTTTTTGACCATCTGATCTTTAAATCGAGCAATGATTTTCTGGTGAGACCTATCTTTTGCAAGACTCGTGTATTGTTTCGGATCCTTTTTCATATTGTAAAGCTCGATACCTTTTCCACCATTTTCGCCATAATGAATATAGGCCCAATCTTCATCACGCAGCAAAAACCCCTGCCTGAAAGGCGCCACGGAAAAAGCAGTGTCGCGCACTGTCAGTTCAGGATCATCCAACATCTTAGAAATATCTTTACCTTGCAAACGCGGCTGTTCTGGTAGACCACAAAGGGAAGCAACGGTCGGGTAAAGGTCGAGTAACTCGGTCAATGAATGACACACGGCAGGCTTCTTTCCTGGAACACTAATGATCAGAGGTACCTGAGAGGATTCATCAAGCAAACTCACTTTGGCCCAGAAATCATGCTCACCCAAGTGATAGCCATGGTCACTAGTAAAAATAACGATCGTCTTTTCCCGAAGACCNGCCTCGTCTAGTGCAGAGAGAACCTTACCTACTTGAGCATCCATATAAGCTACTGAAGCATAGTAACCACCAATAGATTTCTTTTGGCGACGTATATCCATTTTCATATTTTCACTGGTGCAATAATTAATACCAGGCTTTGGAATATCATCCCAATCACCCTTAATTTTCGGCGGTAAGACCATTTTGCTGTATGGTTTAAAGGGTGTGTAATAGGACTTCGGAGCAACAAAGGGCACATGAGGACGCACAAATCCTACCCCCAACCAAAAAGGTTTATCTTTATGAAGGTGGATTAGTTCTACGGCTTTTTTTGCCGTCTTACCATCCGAATGCACCAGATCACCCCCATCAGCCTCCACTACTACAAAAGTATTACCACCTACAGCTGGTTTTTTNCCGTCTGGATTGTTCTGAAGAGTTTCACCATCACCCGGAGCCTTCCATTCAGGACCCTTACTATTAAATCTTTCCGTCCACGAAGCTTCGTCATCAGCTCCATGACTTCCTTGCTCTATACCAATTGGGACTCCCATGTGAAAAATCTTACTAACTCTCGCCGCATAGTAGCCATGATTCTTGAAATGCTGAGACCAAGTAGCCCGATCACCAATTTGAGGTCTTGGGCTTTTGTACCCCAGTGCTCCCGTAGCATGTGGATAATACCCTGACATAAAGCTGGCACGGGACGGCCCGCAATAAGTTCCCTGGCAATAGGCTCGAGTAAAGCGAGTTCCTCTCTCTGCTAAGCTATCAATATTGGGCGTATTGCATACCTTATTACCGTAACAAGATAAAGCAGTCGAAGTGAGGTCATCCGATATGATAAAGAGAACATTATATTTTTGCGAAACAGCAGAACCCAAATTAATTAAAACAATCAGCGATAAAATAATGAGTCCATTGGTGCCAACTTTCATATCTCCTGTACGTTCTAATTCTAGTCTGCTCCAAATTTTTCTATCGCCAATAAAGAAGTTCAAATTTTTCCCATTATTTGTGCAAGAAGCGCCAATTTCGGGATTATCATTCTAATTTTACTGAAGGTCAAGAGTTGACCTTTCCTTCTAATGGTGTCCTTATCGCAAGATGACGAAATGCGTTACCCTCATATTCTTGGCCATTACTCTCACTTTACAGGCACAGTCTAATGATCTAAGCCTCGCCAATACCTTCAGTGACGGAATTGTTCTGCAAAGAGAAAAACTCATTAATGTTTGGGGTCTGGCAAATCCTAATAAATCGGTAACCCTAAATTTTGGAGAAGAGACCAAAAGCATAAAAGCCGATGCCAAAGGAAAATGGTCTATAAAAATTGGTCCTCTCAAGGCTTCATCCGAATCAAGAACTATGACTATTAGATCGGGAAAAAGTGAAGTTAAAATAGCTGATATTATAGTTGGTGAGGTCTGGGTCTGTGGCGGTCAAAGCAATATGGCTTGGACCTTGCGAGGGTCTACTGATGCAGACATTGAAATATCATCAGCAAACTTTAACGAGATAAGGTTTTTAAAANTACCCAACATAGCAAGCCCAACAAAATTAGATGATTTTCCAATAGGAAAGCCAACAGACTGGATTGGCAAGTGGCAGAAAGCTATAACTCCACAAGTTCAGAATTGCAGTGCTGTTGCCTATTACTTTGCAAAACGTTTACACCGCCAACTCCAGGTGCCAATAGGTATAATTGAAAATTCGTGGGGAGGAACTATGGCCCAACACTGGTGCAATAAAGATACTCTTAGAAAGATTCCTGAAATGGCAGAGGATATCAAAAATTTTGATGAAAAGTATCAGGAATGGATTGACGACGGAAAGGAAGCCGGAGCAAAACAAAGGTTTTCAAAAGACCTAGCAAATTGGGAAAAGATAAACGCTGAAGCAAAAGCTAAGGGAGAGAAAGAGCCTCGCAAACCAAACGCAAACGAATATAAAGATCCAGGTGCTGGCAGACAGCCAGCAGGAATGTATAACGGCTCTCTTCTACCAATCGCCAATACAACAGTTAGAGGAATACTATTCTACCAAGGTGAAAATAATTCTTTCGGCACATCATGGAAACCATTTTACCGAACCTTTCCGGCACTAATCTCAGACTGGAGAAATGTCTTCGGAGATGCAAATATGCCTTTTGGTATAATCCAGATTGCAGGNTGGAGCAATCGCAGATCCATGGAATACGACATGAATCATCATTGTAATGTAGTTCGTGAAATTCAATTGGACACATGGCTTCATACATCAAACACAGGGCTAATTACCACATATGATACAAATTCTAACGGTAGCATCCATCCTAGTCGAAAATTACCTGTCGGTGAAAGATCAGCCAGATGGGCATTATCTGAAGTATACAAAGTTAATAAATTTGGATCAAATGAACCATTAGAATGGAAAGGACCTGTCTTTAANGATGCCAAATTTGAATCCGGCAAAGCTTTTGTCACTTTCGAGGAAGGCACTGACCGCGGTCTTCGCCTAGATCAAGACGTTGACGTTGGATTTGTACTGGCAGGAAAGGATAAGAAATTTTATCATGCAAAAGCAAAAATCACTCAGTCCAAAGAAGATAAGAAACCTCAAGTAGAAATATGGTGTGATGATGTTAAAGATCCAGTGGCCGTTAGATATGCATTCTCAAACCTACCTATCGGGGGACTCATGAATGCCAGGGAGCTCCCGGCTTACCCTTTCCGGTCTGATGATTGGCCTATGACGCCACACCAGTCTACAGGCTCCTATCTAAGAAACAAAAAATAGTTTTTTCNGACCTCTACTCATTAATCGAAGTAATGCGATTTAACCACTGACGTGTAAATGACCGTGATGGACTAGGTCTAAGTACCCATTCGTCATTGTGATTGCGAAAACCACTTTCCATATAAGTAAGATTGCCTGCGTCAATCCCCTTCAAACTTTCTATATAATTTCTGGTTAACTGATTATTCTCTCTAGACTCACTGAGGATGAGTTGAGGTCTTCCGCCTAAACGAGAAATTCTTTTCTTGGCTGATTTTCTATCAGAACCAGGATACGCCCATCTACGAACACCATCATAATGACTAAAGGGGATAAAACCTGCCCATAGCTTGGCAATCCCATCATCATATAAACCAATAAAATTGCAGGCAATTGCCCCTCTAGAAAAACCACATAGTATGATTTTCTCTAAATCTCCTCCAAATTTTTTACATACTCTTTGGACAGTGAACTTACAATACTGGACAGTTGGCGCTGGGTCATATTGGGGTTCATCACCCCACCATTGACGAACATTTTTAGTTCCGGAAGAATTAAGGTATGGAAGACAAAGCCAGATATAACCTTTACCTCCGCTGAATCCATAACCGAGCTTACTTCCCTCAACCAAGCCGCTACTTTTATCTCCATTTTTATCATGGTAAGGGCCATTTCCAGCATACTCCACAATGACTGGGTATTTCTTTCCTCTTTCCCAATCTGAAGGCAGATAGAGAACATGATAGACAGCTTTAGGATCTTTTGGATTTCGAGCCTTTGTTCTTATTCCTGGTCCAAATTCATTTTCCANCAAGTGCGGTAATTTTAAATCANNTGGGGTCTCNCTAAAATCAGGAGCTATTGATTCAGAAATTGCAAAANAATTAAAATGNAANTTAATCAAAAGAATTATAATCCCAAACNTAAACACTNANAAATTATACAATATTTNGNGCTAATTCATACCCATATNTGTGGAACATCTGAATCCTTAGGATAGGGTATTGCTTGAGCCTCAGAAAACCTCTTGGCGGTCCAAGCCACAGCGGCTGCATCTATTATATCATCCGGGGCAATACTTCCAGAATCGGATCCTAAGTCACTGGGTAAATCTATTCCGTTAGCTTTTAACAAACTCAACCTATGCTGCATTCCATTCCATGTTTTTTTTGAATGAGGTTGAGGAACTCCGTTATTCATCTTCATAAAACAAAATTCTGGGTGAACTTCTATCATACTAAAACTCTCTGATAAGCTTTGNTTAGCTTCTAATATCTTTCTTTTAAGATTTAAGGTCTGTCTCGAAAACGCACACCCAAATCTTTTACGACTTTCATCATTTAAGTCGTCAGCTTCAAGGTCAATCCATTTCGTTTCGATCATGAATTTAGGGATAGCCGGAAAGACACTTCGTCCACGTTTTGAACCTAATTCTTTTCTTATTAACTGATCCGCTTCTCTGGTTGCTTGATTGACTAACTGCAAAGGCATGTCAACGCCAACGACACTAATATCAGAAAAATAAGATAATAAGTTTTTAAGAGTTTTACCCGCGTGGCTATTAACAAAATGCCCACGTTTATCAATGGCAACACCTACCCAACCCTCTTTACATCCGTCTATTCCCAAATATGAAGATTTAAAATCCATAACCTTGCAGTACAAGGAATTAATACGCTCGCAATAAGTTTAATGGATTAGTTGTGAATCAAAATTTTAGGTTATTGAGTAAAAAAAACCCGATCGAATACTCATGATTCGATCGGGTATCAACTATAAACTAGATAAGATATTAAAATTTAAAATCAATTTGAGCTGAAAATTGCGTGATATCTGCGTACTCGTCTCCCATAAAGTATGCTCCTTTAAGAAGCATAGTAGAGTAATCGTTAAGCTTTTTCACAAGCACAACATCAAATTCATTACCATAGCATTTGTCTAAACTTTCATCAGATAGATGATGAAAAAATCCTTTGAGAACAAATCCTCCAGCCAGCGGAGTAGAAAACCCAATATATGGATTAAACATTCCCTCAAAAACACCACCCTTATCGTTGAGTCCTATTCTTTGAAGTATAACAGAGTCTGCAAATCCATTATATAAGTGAACAGTTGCTAGCGGTGTCTTGAANCCTTCNGACCAATATTCAAGACCGCCAAAGAATGCTGTCTTATCTACTTTCTTTGTGTATTTAGCATGACCATAAACTGCATCGTAATCGCCCCCTTCAAGTGCACTCTCACCATCCTGAAAAGCCGCCTCGAGATACAATGAACCTTGCGTCGTGGATGCACCAAAAGTAGTACTTTCACCAACATTAGCCAACGGACCAGCGCCAGGATTATTGACATCTATATTATAGATGTAAGTAGCAACCTTACCTATTGGAGTTGGAATGGNTGCATCAATAAAATGAAACTCTCCTAAGAATTCTTCTAAAGGTAGGTCCCTAGGCGTTGTAGGTCCAAATATTCGCTGAACCCTATCTGCATAGGCATATGTAATAGAAAAATCCTCATCAAGAGTGTAGGCTAATTCTACAGCATCAAAAGTCTGTTCAGCCTGTCTCCAAGGTACGTTACCAATGAAAGCAGCATTATTTCTTGCTATGCGCTGCCTACCTACCTTGGCACTAAAACCCTCGACCAAATCAAACTTCGCCCAAAGTTGATTCAATTCTTGAAATTCGGGATCACCGATCGGTGTGTATCCAGCGTTAAAAGGCTCTGTCTGAGGACCTCCAAGTGGGTTACTTTGGTAATCGTCTAGGAGAGCCTCTATAATTTCAACATCTGCAAATAGTGAAATAGGGCCTCCCTTCCCAAGCATTATACTTGGACGAACTCGAAATGTAAAAGCCTCAGAGCCTTCTAATCCATCAATTTCTCTAAATTCAAANCGAGGCCTAGCCATGATGCTAATATCTGCAAAATCGTTAGACAAACCTATGTCGTCAAAGACGTCTGCTTGTAGTTTGTGTTGGGGTTCCGCAAGTAAAACACTAGCTAATAATGCGGTTAATATTTTAGTTTTAGTTTTCATTTTATTTTTGTTGCTGAATATCGTTCTTTATAGCGGNTTGGATTAAAGGGTTAATCATTATTGATTAANTTAGTAAGCTGGATGAGTGCCATTTAGTGGTCTTAAACAAAATTTAATGAGATTATTTTCATCGTTTGGATGAAAGCTATTCATTAAGAAAATTTGTTTGATAATACTGCTACCACTTTTTGTAGGGTAAAAACTTTCCATCCATCGTCACAANAACTCGGTCACCCTTCGGGTCTTCTTTCTTTTCTATCTCNCAAGTAAAGTCGATAGCGCTCATAATGCCGTCACCAAACTTTTCATGAATTATCTCTTTCATGGCTCCACCATAGACATAAGCAATTTCGAAAAATCGATAGATGAGAGGATCCTTGGCAACATTGTCTGTATCCGTTGCTTTCATCGGACATACTGTAAGTGCCGTTCCAACATCCTCACCAAGATCTAAAAAATCTATCAACTTTGCTGAATCCTCCTGCAGAAGACTGTTTTGGCCTAAACACGCAGAAGATAAAAAGATCTCAGACAAGCCAACGGCTTCAGATATTTCACTCCACTTTAAACCTTTAGTAGCTTTGGCCGCCATAATAGCCTCAGTCATTTCTAATTTTGTCATACTATTTTTTGAATTATGTTTATTGTTAATGTTTATATAAATTTATTTGATTGATTCATTGATATGAATCATGAAGAGGCGNTGGGCTCTAAAAGGGTAATGTCCAGAGAGGATCCGTTCAAAACGGTTTCAGAAACAGGGCACCGACGATCAACTTCCTGAAGAAATACCATCTTGCCATCGTCATCTAAGTCAGGGCTCTCAAGATTGGCTTCAATTTTTATGGATTNAAAACCAGCCCGACCTTCTTCAGAACGACCCAAAAGAATATCTAGGTCAACTTCACCTGAAACATTAAATTCTATTTTCTTCAGGGTAATGCCTTTTTGCTTTGCCACTATTCGAGATATAGTTCCTAGACATGAACTGATNGTTGAAAGAAAGGCATCTATAGGTGTAGGACCCTTGTCAGTACCTCCAGCAGTCACTGGTTGATCGAGTACAAATTCATGGTCACCTATTGGAGTAAAAGCCATTGAACCCTCAGGAAGAACCGTGGATACACTGTATGTTTTTAATTTTGGCATCTAGTAAATTGGTTAGTTTTTTTATTAATTTTCAATTGATTTGATCCACTGGCGAAGATGCTTCGTTGATGGGCTTAAAATATCAAAGAACATACCTTCTCTGACTCTTCTTTGACCGCTTCCTCGCTCTAAATAACCTCGAGATCCTTGATGTAAAAAACCAGCGTAGGTAGTACGTCTTGTTGTCTCTGCAGCATCAAGCCGAAGCTGTAAAACTTTCTTAAATGATCCTACATCAAGAGCTGAATGCACCGGATCACTAGCCAGTTCACGTGTCCTATCCTCCAGCTTAAGCAGTTCATCAGAAAAGAAATCAGGACTGTCAGGCAAATAACAATTGGTGTGACCCAAAGTCTTATTAGCACGATGCATATCACTAATAGCACCCCGCATGAGTCCAAGCCCTATTCCTAATTGCAACATGATAAATCCAGCTTTGACTTTTGCTAAAAAAGCTTTCGCATCTAGTGCGATAATCATTTCATCAGGTATTTCAGCATCCAAGAAACTGACCGCTTGAGTGGCCGTTCCTTCTAAAGCAATAAACGGCCCAGAAGGACGAAGCCGTACTCCTGGCTTTGAACAATCAAAGAGCGCAAAGACTGGGCCCTCTTTGGTATCAAAAATACCTCCAAAGACATGATTTTCTAGAAGATTTGAAACCCATGGAAGTGAACCTTTCACCTTGTAGCCATTAGAAGTTCGCTCTCCATGTAACTTCATTTTCTCGATGCCGAAAAAAGATTTTACAGGGTTTGATAAACCAGTAGCACCTAACTTTTTACCGAAAGCAACTCTAGAATGGTATTTGTCCTTAAGGGATTTATTCTCTGTATTTGTTAAATACCAAAGACAAGTGTTATGACACCAAATAGAAAAGGCAGTAGATCCACATGTTTCACCAACCAAGGAACAATTATCGATGGCCTGATAAAATTGGCCAGCTTCGGTAACTGGATAAAAGGCCCCAGCTTCTCCGTAGTTTCGCATAAACCCTTCGGGATAATAGCCTTCATGGTCTATTCGTTGAACGTCTGGCTTTAGCTGGTCTTTTATAAGATCAGTAAATGTTGCGACGTCTGGCTCAAGCTCTAAGGTTGCCGAGGACATTTTATTCAGATTCGGAAGTTTTAATAGTCTGTTAATTTTTTATATTGAGTACTCGCCACCAATCGCAGCAGGCTCTACTGATAGGTTAACGGGCAATCTCATGGTGTTGGCTACCGGAGACCAAATATTGGCATGCTCAACTATTGCATCTAACTCTTCGCGAGACGCATCACCTTCAACATGTGCCTTTACTCTGATATCACTAAACCCAACGATCTTATCAGTATTCAGATCGCCTGTGCCCCATACTGCAGAAATGTTAATATCACCCTCTAGCTCAAGTTCGAGTTTGTATAAGTCGATACCCTTATAAACACAATTAGCATGTATTCCTACGGCAATACATGATCCTAGCGCTGCCAATACTGCCTCAGATGGGTTAGGCGCGGTATCATCTCCAAGGAGACCAGGAGGCTCATCAATAATATGTGCGTCAAGGTCTCGAACATAATTTTCATGCCTGAACTTGTCGGTTTGCACTGTCTTGCATTTTAGTGTTCTGACAGCAGTTGGGTTATCTTTACCTTTTTGTGAAAGTTCCTTCAGTCCTTCAATGTCGATTGGTACTATTGTTTTTATTGTTTCCATAATATTTTTGTTTTTTTTAGATTAAGAGTTAGTTGAAATTTTTTCTTAGCCACCAGACCAGTTAAATTTTCGAGTTAGAAACCCACAGCTGCTGTCTAAGAAGTATCCGATGAAACCAATGCCTATGACATAAGCGGCCAGGGTATCGTATTCGAGTGTGTCCCGAGCATCATTGATTGCGTATCCAAGTCCGCTAGAGACCCCCAAGAATTCTGCAGGAACGATAACGACCCAAGCGATACCAATAGCTAAACGCAAGCCATTAAGAATGTCGTAAAGGACTGCGGGGAAAATAACTTTCCTTATTATCTGAAATTCACTGGCTCCCAAATTACGAGCAACAGTAAACCAAGAGGGCTCAATTCTTTTAACACCAGCAGCTGAAGAAAGTATTAAAGGCCAGACTGCGGCCATCGTTATAAGAAATATAATTGCACTGTCCCAGCCCGGATAAACCATGATAGCTATCGGCATCCAAGCCAATGGACTAATCATTCTCAAAAATTGAAATGGCAGATGCGTNGTGTCGTTAAGAATNCTNAATCNACCAATCGCTATTCCTAGTGGAATACCCAATGCTAGAGCAATGGCTATACCAGAAAAAATTCTCTTGAGGCTAGGAAGCGCATTCTCGAGTAGTGCACCACTACTAACGAGCTCTGAAAAGGCCTTTATTGTGGGTTTAGGAGCAAAATCTGCAAAGTTTTCAGTGTCAGGATTACTTGCTACCCACTCCCCACCAAGATGCCATAGCCCCAAAAATATCAAAACTCCAAAAATTTTAAGAACTAGTGATCTAGCTTTCTTGAGAAAAGAATTTTTAAAAGTATTACCCGATGAAGGGTTCTCAAAGCTTGATTCTATAGTGCTCGAAACAGAATTCATAAAGTGAGATTTTAAGATCTTTCAAACTGAACCCTGCATGGTAGAAAAGAAGCGGCAGCTAAGAAACAAAACTACCATGCAGGATACAAGTTAGGAATTAATTCAGATTGCGATGACCTCTTCTCTATCGTAAGGATCAGTTGGATTTACGGACGGATCATCTTTCCACTCCGGATATTTTTCACAGGACTTTTTTACAAAATCGTAATCGACTAAATCCTTTGCTACCATTTCCCTATCAAGTCCATTAAGGAAACTATTATCCCCACCGACGACAGTTTTATTCATCCAATCGACCATGAATTTTGTAGCCGATGGATAGGGCCAAGGTTGAAAGTCTATCCTTCCATTTTTCCACTCTGCTGCATTTCTATTAGCTTTGGTGACAGAATAATCGTCAGTACCATAATGTGTCATGGCTCTTTTGATGACACTGGCCGGCATTGGTAAGTAACCTTTACCATCCTTGGAAAGTAATTCGGCAACTTCGGATTTATTTTTTGAAGCATAAACATTTGCCCTGACAACTGCATTCATAACTTTCTGCGTCCAGATAGGTTTTTTGATGGTTTGCTCCTCATGTAAACAAACAACACAACAAGGGTGATTTTTCCAAATATCACCTGTAAATCGCATAACTTGACCACCTGCTTTTAATTCTCCAAGAGCATTAAATGGCTCGGCCACAATAAATGCATCAATTTTCTTGGCTGCCAACGCNGCTGGCATTTCCGGAGGAGGCATAACCATTAGGTTAACCTCATCAGGAGCCAATGGTGCCGTTTGATCCTTNATAACCGGCTTTAAACCTGCCTCAACAAGACCCATTTGAAGAACGATATTGTGCATTGAATACCAATAAGGAACTGCTATTTGAGTCCCACCAAGATCTTTAAAATCCTTNGCTCCAGTGTGCTTACCAACCACTATTGCAGACCCATTTGTGTGAGCCCATGACATAACCTTAACTTTGACATCATTATTGTACCTCATCCATAAAGGAATCGGAATGAGGAAATGAGCCATATTAAGTTTGTTTGCAATGAATGCCTCAACGAGCGGAGACCAACCTCTAATTAAAGTGGGCTTCTCTGTTTTGAGACCCTCTTCTTCAAAGTATCCCAATGCATGCGCAAGAATAAGAGGAACCGAATCAGTTATGGGAATGTAACCAATCTTTACAGGCTCATCTAATTCTGAAACTGATTCTGTTTCACTTGAAGAAGAAGCATCGTTGGATTCGTCTTTCTTGCCACAGCTTGTAAGTAAAGAACTAAGCGATAGACCTCCACCTACTGTTGCAAGCAAGTCCATGAAAGGCCTACGACCAATGTCACTGTCAGCAGGTATTCCTTTAGCAGCAAGAATATGCTTTTCCATACCTTCGAAGTTTGCTTCTTGGTAAGGTAATTCCTCTTTATTTATTTTATTACTCATTTGATAGATGGGGTTGTTAATTTTTGAATATTAATTTTGTGTATCTTTTTTCATGTGTTTGTGCCAAAGCGAGGTGATTTTGGAACGTTGAAGAGCAATCGCTTCCTCACGGTTTTTAGCGGTGAAGGTGTTGTGATTGGAGATCTCTGAGACGATGTCGCCTCCAACCTTATTGGTCATCATAAAGATCCGATCAGACATTCGAATGGCCTCATCAAAATCGTGAGTTACCACAATTAATGAGATGGACTTTCTTTTACAGATATTTCTAATTTCATTCTGAAGTTCAATTCTTGTAAAAGTATCAAGTGCCGAAAATGGTTCATCTAAAAGCATGACTGATGGACTGGTCGCGAGAGATCGCGCGAGTGCAACACGCTGCTGCTGGCCTCCTGATAATTGCCTAATATTACGATTAGCGAATTGCTCAAGTTTGACCAACTTAAGTAGTGGCATCACCACATCTTTAATTTTATTTTTGTGGAGTTTTTCAACTCTTAAACCAAAAGCCGCATTTTGATAAACACTTAGCCATGGGTATAAAGTCGCCTTCTGAAGCATTAAATTACACTTGGAAGAGGGGCCTTTTATGGTTTCTCCATCCAAAGAGATGTTTCCCTTTGATGGTGTATTAAATCCTGCAATAAGATGAAGTAGAGAGGATTTACCACAACCGCTAGGTCCAAGTAATGATATTGATTCTCCCGGATCTATATCTAAATTAAGGGACTTAAAAAGGTAATGATCGCTGTTCGGATAGGAAAAAGAGAGCCCTGAAATTTTAATCCCTCCCCCACTATTTTTTATGGAAGGAGAATTATCAAAATCTAAAGTAGCCTCGTCCGTGTAACCGACGGCGTTATGAGGAACTGATCTTTTCTCAAGTGTATTGATCATGCTTGGCTGACACCTTTGGTTAGCACGATGGAAGCCAAGTTAATTTTTATTATTTATTTCGGTTATAACATATAATCTTCTTTTTGTATTTTCATTACATGAAATGAAGATAAATTTTTAGAATTTTTTCCTCTAAATTATCAATTCCAAACAAAAACAATTGTTAGATGATTTAATTAATCTTTTAGCCTTAATGATTTAAAATNATTTTCATAAATTTATGANTTACNATGAAATAAATTCATGTATCCAAANTATTTAATTTTGTACTAACATAATTCAAANTTTAAGATGATATTATTTCAAATAAATGAATTAATATTAATTTATATTTTTAAATCTTAAAATTAAATCATTCACATCAAAGCGCATTTAAGAATTAAAACGATCTCCTTAAAGAAAGTGTGGCGCTCGGTGCAATTTCAAAATCTTCGCCTTCACCATAGAAACTTTGATTAACAGGTTTTGTAAAACCAAGCCCAACATCTAGGTTCTCAGAAAGCGCATATGAAAGGTTAAAAGACGCACTAGCATGCAAGAACCCTGAGTTAGGGTCTCTACCGCTCATCCGCCAATCTGAATACCCATAATATTCAATACTGAGACCAGCAGAAAAAGAAAGCTTCTCATTGTAAGTCCAGTTAACCATCGGGGAAATTGCCAATTCTGAAGCCCCCCTAAACCCTTTATTATTATGGTATAAGGGTAATCTAGCTTTGGCATATAAGCCCAAACCTATTGAATCGTTGACTTGGAAACCATAATAAAGATTTAACAAAGGGTCTACAGTTCCATTACCGAATTGGATATGTAGATGCTTTTTCCCGGAATCTCCTAGTATCCACGGATCGCTTTCAGTTCTTCCTGAAGGTAGNGCNAATCCCATGCCTAACCTAAGAATTGATCCATCCTTAAACAAATCCCTTTTCTTGAATCCTGCCATGAATTCNATATCTCCAAACCCATCGTAATTTTCTGTACGGTGATGAATGTACCCGCTCCTTTCTGCATACTCCACTTGTAANGGGTCTGCAGGCTCAAGAAAGGATATCGACGCTTTCTGAGATTTCCAAAAATAAGGAATCATTAAAGAAGCATCCCATTCTTCGTTGATGGATTTCATGATTGAAAAGCTTGCCCTCTTCAGATCCATTTCAACATCATGTCGATGAGTTGGAACTTCGATGTTTTCAAATGAACGGGTTAACCCATTATTTGATAAATGGGTACCAAAGATGCCATTGCTAATAGAAAAATCTGTACCCACTTTCCATGAGAAAGTAGACTGATCCAAGGCGGTAATTTCAGAGTTCCCCGACCGGGGAATTGCCGGATTGGTTCAGGCAGGTCATCCCGCACTTAAGAATTGATAGGTACAAAATTCGAAGAAGATAAAAATAATAATAGGTAGTTTAAAATAGTTCATAATAATTTGAGTAGTTGTCCGTGCATGAATGAGCACAGAATTAAAAATACTTAGANANAAGTTTAAATTTANGGGCATCGAGGATACCCAAATTAAAACCAACTATTTCACATTAAGAAAACCACGCTCCGGGTTGCGTAATTTTTGGAAAAAATATAAAATTCTTTATTATGATCTGGTAGTAATAATGGAGGATTATTGTAAAGCGNAACAACCCTGAGAAGCTTGAAGGATTTATCAAGATCTAAAACTTTTTGTAGATTAACTGATAATGCATATGAGGGAATCTGTTCCTCAGTGTCATTTTCNTGTATGCATTCACAATTAAGCGAAAGATCAAACTCACAACAACAACATGGTGTGTGATCCACTTCAAAAGAAAGCGCTGAAAAAGTAGATGTTAATACAAATACNAAAATCAGNGAAATTCTTGATATAAATTTTGTAAANCTCANTTCCAANANNACGAAAAAAAACGAAANTGAGTTTTAATGCAAATTAAATTCTTAATATTTTTATTTTTTCAGAATTTTCAATNACTCATGTATATCAAATGATATTCTAAATATATAATTCAATATTGGTAATTTCATGAAACTCGTGGAAAAGTTATTAAAATGGGTTTTTTCAATAAAAAAAATACACTNCAAAGCCTTTCAAAGACCTGCGGATGAGCTGCTAAAATTGACCCGGTCGGGCTAGGAAAATTATTAGAGCGTCTTCCTAAAAACGAAGACCCTAATCTACTCGTTGGTTTTGATACNAGCGACGATGCCGGGGTATATAAATTAACTGACGATATAGCAATCATCAATACAGCCGACTACATTACACCCCCTGTCAACGATCCTTTCATCTTTGGCCAGATAGCTGCAGCTAATTCAATTAGTGATGTCTATGCAATGGGAGGCCGCCCCATAACATGCCTTAATCTTGTAAATTTTCCNGAGGGAAAACTACCAATTGAACAACTTAATAAAATNATTGAGGGTGCTCTCGACAAAATCACTGAATCAGGTGCAGTCCTTGCAGGGGGACATACAGTGGAAGATGAAGAACCCAAATTTGGGCTTTCGGTCACAGGAGTCGTTCACCCTGATAAAATTTGGCGGAATATTGGTGCGCTACCAGGAGATTCNTTAATACTGACNAAACCTATTGGAAGCGGAGTCNTTTTTAATGCCAAACTAAAAGATAAAGTTTCANAGCANGCTTTCAATTCCTGTATCAAAACGGTCACCACCTTNAACCGACAAGCGGCAGAGATATTTAGTAACTTTGATGTTCATGCTGCGACAGACATAACTGGATTTGGTCTTGCTGGACATGGACTCGAAATGGCACAAGGGTCTGATGCTTCGCTACACATTAATTTANATTCCNTACCNGTCATGGATGANGCCTATAAAATGTATGAATTAGGNGTTTCGACTGGTGTCAATAAGCACAACCGAGCGAAAACANTNCCNAGCATGCAATTTGAAAGCTCAGCTAAAAAGGNGATGCNNGANATANTATTTGATCCTCAGACCAGTGGTGGACTGTTAGTCTCTCTACCCAAAGATCAGGCAAATGATGCGTTGAATAAACTTAAAAATTCGGGCTTAGATCAGGCAGCGATCATTGGTGAAGCGAAAGATTCAGACAAGAAAATCNAAATTTTTGTGAGCTAATTAAATAATTTTATCTAGATACCAAAAGCCTTTTGCATTTGTTCTCTTACCTTCTTTAGTCGCTCAACACCTCCCCCTCCTACCTCTGCCGTTGCCCAACCAGTAAATCCGATATCACTGAGACCTTTCCGGACCTCATCCCAAGGAAGGTCACCTTCCCCGATCTCAGTAAATTTATTTGCTGAACGACTAAACCCTTTCACATCAAGCTTAACACATCTGTGCCCAAATTCCCTAATCCAATCACCCGGCTGACCATATTTCCAATGATTCCCTATATCAAAATATTGACCCACCCATGGACTCTTAAAGCTATCTATAAATTTAACATGTCTCTCGGCACTCTGCTCTGGGGGCTTATTGTGATCATAAAACATTTTATTCCAGACATTTTCAAAGAGAATGGGCTGTCCCAATGAGGCTGCTAACGGAATTAGTTTCTTAATTTCTTGGCGGCACCTCTCTTCAATCACATCCTCAGCTCCATCACCTCCTGCCCCAACAACGATAAGTACGCCATTTCCACCAGCAGCATGAGAAAGTCTAATACAATGCTCAATATTTTTTTTAGAGATTTCCCTGTCAGCCTCGTTTGGACTCGTTAGTCTTTTCCCCCAGTGCGCATGATTAATCGCATTGTGAACAAAAACACCTGACTGTTGAACAGCAACCCTAGCGGCCTCCTCGGTATGAGCTCCAGCCTGATCAAAATCAACTCCATCAAGACCGGCATCTGCAGCCATTTCCAATCTTTGCGTCAGACTTAACGCCTCACCTTTGACCTCCTTGGCAATCATTCCAAGCTTTACTGAGAGGAGAATACCCTTATCAGTTGGAGGCCTCACGATTTCACTTTTTTTAGTCTTATGATTGTCTCCTAATGCAATTGCACAAGTTGATGCTAAAGCCGAAGAACCAAGAACCATCGCTTTTCGACGAGAAATTTCCTTAAGTACAGTTTTGTGAGTGTTCATTTATAATTCTTTATAGGTTTAATAAGAAAAGAACAAGCCTACTTTAAAGATCACGTAAACTTTAAGCTAATAAGGGCCAGTTTTGAAATTTTATAACAAAAAAACCTTTAAAGTTTGTCGCCAATACCTAAGAAGATAGATAAAGTTAAATTACATACACTTAACCAATGAAGACTGCATTCACTCTCATCACTTTGATTATTCTATTACCTTTTTCCTTCTCTGAAGGAGCTAAGGGAACAGTATTTAACGATAAGAATAAAAATGGCAAAAAGGATAAAGGGGAGCCAGGCATTGAAAACATAGCCGTATCAAATGGGAAAGAAATATCCAAGACTAACAAGCAAGGAGAATGGGAATTACCTCATGATGATGATACTATCTTCTTTGTAATTAAACCTCGCGACTGGCGAACTCCCCTAAATAAAGACAACCTTCCACAATTCTATTATATCCATAAGCCAAAAGGGTCACCTAAGAACCTCAAGTATAAAGGTGTTGAACCGACAGGCCCTCTTCCTGAATCTATAGACTTTGCACTTATACCTAATAAAGAGCCTGACACTTTTAAGGCTATCTTTTTTGGAGACCCACAACCAAGATCTATTGAACAAATCAATTACATTGCTCATGACATCATTCCTGAACTAGTTGGTACAGAGGCCAAGTTCGGAGTTACTTTGGGTGATATCATGTTTGATGACCTTGATCTATTCAAACCATCCAATGCAAATTTAGCTTTGATCGGCATCCCTTGGTATAATGTTGTAGGCAACCACGATATTAATTTCGATTCGGAAGATGATGCCGACTCGGACGAGACTTTCCACCGATTTTTTGGACCAAATTATTACAGCTTCGATCATGGCCCAGTCCATTTCGTTATACTAGATGACGTTGAATGGTCAGGAAAAAATAATAGATATAAGGGTGGTCTTGATGAAGACCAGTTAACATTTGTGAAAAACGACCTTGCTCTTGTTCCAGAAGAAAAGCTTATCGTTTTAATGATGCACATCCCTCTTACGAATGTAGGTAATCGCCAAAAACTTTATAGGCTTATTGAGAAACGCCCATACACAATGTCTATCTCTGGTCATACTCATTGGCATGCTCATAAATTGATAGATGAAAAAGATGGCTGGAAGGGTAAAGAACCTCATCACCATATCATCAATGTTTGTGTTTCAGGCACTTGGTGGAAGGGGACCAAGGATGAAGTAGGAATCCCTCATTCAACTATGCGGGATGGAGCTCCAAATGGTTACTCCATAGTAACTTTTGATGGTAACAAGCATGTACTTGATTTTAAGGCAGCGCGTCAACCCGCTTCCTACCAAATGAACATTCAAGCACCAGATAAAATTGACCAACAGAATGCCAAGAAAGAATTTATCTACGTGAATGTTTTTAATGGGTCTTCAAAATCAAAGGTTAAAATGAGAATAGGAAAAAAAGGCGATTGGGTAGAACTTAATAAATCTGTAGAAAACGATCCCTCTTACGTTAAGACAAGGGAAAGGGAGGCAACTAATAGTAAATCAGGAAAACCGGAACTTAATCCACCGAGCCCATCAGACCATCTCTGGAAAGTCCAAATACCACCAGGCCTGAAAGTTGGATCCCAATTAATTGAAATTGAGGCCACAGATCACTACGGACGTGTCCATAAAGGCAACAGAATTATCAGAATTGAAAAATAAATTCGATTTTATTCTACTCCAAGAATCCGATTAGCCGCATCAATACCAGTCAAAATAGCCTCACCGACCCTGCCTCGGCCAACAAAAGAATCTCCACAGAAAAACCAACCCTCGGGGGAGCACTCTTCAATCTCATCTACATCTAAAGCTACCTTCGGATGAGCGTATTTCCATCTCTGCTTACTTTGCCATAATGGACCTGATGAAGGCATTTCAATAAGCCTTGAAGCCTCGGATAATGCCTCTTTATAAATGATATCCTCACAAGAATCATAATAAGACATAGTCCAATCAGGTGACATTTGTGCGACGATGACACTTTCAGAACTACCAACGCGCCCGGATTTCGCATCTTCAAAACCCAACCAAGAAATTGCATGCTTACGGTCCTCGTTTAGCATAGCACAACAATCAATTGGTCGATCAATTCGTTGATCAAATCCCATTATAATTGAAAACTGTCTATGGAATTCACTCTCACCAAGTAATCCTTTTAAATCAATTATTGATGAAGAGGGTATCTGAGAATTAGAGATTAACTCAAGGACTTGAGGCGCAGGGGGCGTGAAAAGTATGGCATCATAAATACCCAAACTTTTACCTTCGCCTGAAGAAATTTCCCAAGAAGAACTTGAGATTTCTTCGATATCTACGACAAGGGTTTGTTTAAGGATTTTAGCTCCTGAGCAGGCGGCTATTCTTTTGCCAAGTTCACTGATTCCATTTCTATAATTCCACTTGATGTCTGAATCGATTTTTGAGTCCCCTTTGGAAATGGTATTTTCTTTATCAAACAAATAAACCTGCCCTGGGATTTCAATAAGATCCTCATTAGGTAATTCTCTTAATATTAATTCTTCTAGTAGGGGTGAATTGATCTTAAAATAGTTGGCTCCGTGATCAACTCGAATTTCATTTATTGTTCTTGTTGCCGCCCTACCAGATGGGCCACGACTCTTTTCAAAGACGCTAACTTCCCAATCCGAATCTTTCAGAGCCCATGCTGCTGAAAGACCAGAAACACCAGCCCCAATGATAGCTAATTTTGGATTATTCAAATCGTACACAAAATTCTAACGAAAAAATAATGACACAGGATTCCAAACTGTAATTTATTACTTTAGAAATTCCCAAATTAGGCCTGCACCTAAAATAAAAACCTGTGGGAAAAAGTTAAGCAGTATACTTTTTTCTTTCCATGCAAACCCTACAATCGTCCAAGTACAAGCCCCTACAAGATGAACCATCACATTCCAAGGATGATAATTAAACGCATGTAGCACAATGGCTGTTACAATTGTAATGGCACTAAAATACTTAAGATAAAAAATCATTGTTTTCAAATTAAAGGGACTGAACCCTTAATTAAAACAAAAATTAATAAATTTGATTATATCTATTTAGGAAGTCAGAAGTTACTTCTTTCGACCACCTTCATTATCAATATTTAAAAGTCTCTCAGACTGTTCTGGGCTAAGCACATTACTATTTTCTTGAACCCAATTTCTTGCCTCTTGCGGTTCCCTCTTTGACCATTCGCGAACCCCTCTCTCAATGGTTCCCTCTCTTTGTCTATCATTATCAATGGTTGCAGCCCAAGTCACAGCCGAAGCCGGATCATCATCAAAACTAGCCTTGGCAAGCGCTCCAATTCCATTATCTCTGAAATCACCACTCGGCTGCTCTAGGAGCCAGTCAGCCGCACCAGCAGGATCCTCATTCGTCCAATGCCACACAGCATGTCCTACAGCATCTGTTCTTCCCTTAGTGTCAGG
>PAHQ01000062.1 GCA_002705125.1 Verrucomicrobiales bacterium
ACCAGGATCAGATATATAAGTTACCTCACTATCATTTCCTGCTTCAATAATTTTAATATTACCACGAAGAAATTCTTCGGCTTCCCATCGAACAGTAAACTCTGAATCAATAAGATTTTGNAATTCTTTATCTAATACNNCTAACTTTTCATCAATATCTTTAATTTGAGATTTTTTCTCAGCAATTACATTAATAACTTGGTCTTTCTCNNCAACTTGATCTTCAATTATTGTGCTGTTAAAAATTCCAGCCANAGCATAATAGTCTGCAGTAGGAATAGGGTCAAACTTGTGGTCATGACAACGAGCACAAGAAACACTGATACCCATTAATGATCTACTTAAAGTGTCAATCTGCTCATCTACAATGTCAGCACGTTTTTTAACAGAATCTTTCTCAGCAAGGATTTTTGTTCCAATTGCCAGGAACCCTGTTGCAGTTAAATTTCTAGATTGATCTTTTGGATGGGCACTGAGTAGATCACCAGCGATTTGCTGCTTAATGAAATCATTAAATGGNATATCTTTATTGAAAGCATCAATTACATAATCTCGATATCTCCATGCATGTGGGTAGGCATGATTTTCATCCCCCCCATTTGAATCACCATATCGCGCCACATCAAGCCAATGCCTACCCCACCNCTCTCCATATCTNGGAGATTCCAATAAGTCATCAATAATTTTTTTATAAAGATCCAAAGAATACTCTTCGATAAATTTTTTTACTACGGCTGGTTCAGGAGGCAAACCAATCAAGTCATAATAAATTCTCCTAATGAGCTGAGAAGGGCTTGCTGTTTTNGCAGGAGTAAGACCNTTATCTTCGAGTTTTGACAANATGAATTCGTCAATTTGATTACTAACCCAATCTTTATCTAAAACTTTCGGACTTTTTGGAGGNTCCGGTGGAATAAATGACCAATGATCCTTAATTGGCTCACCACCAAATAAAGATAATTGCACCCAAAGCAAAAGGTAATGGAGGCAAAATAGCTTGGTTGCTATTTTCGCGAAAAACATGCTTCATTTTCTCCCGAAGAGCCTAAATAAGCAAACCTTTGAGGACAAATTTTTATGTAGAAAAAACAGCTNATAGGAAAAGCAGTGNGTNTTTTGATTTCNAAGAGCCNCTATTTCAGNAANNATAGTGAATTTCGCAAAACTACGGAATCAGNTATTATCTATTATATNATTAAAAGTGNTGCTAGGCCTCATNTTTGACNCNGCNTTTTCATCATCTGGTTGATAGTAACCTCCCACATCCACAGGGGATCCTTGAATTTGTAACAATTCACTTACAATCTGGTCCTCATTTGATCTCAAAGACTCTGAAATAGAGGTGAATTCATTTTTTAATTCTAAGTCATCATTCTGCTCAGCCAAAGCCTCTGCCCAATACATCGCTAGATAGAAATGACTACTTCTATTGTCANTCTCTCCAACTTTTCTNGANGGCGCTTTATTCTCGAGTAGATACCTAGCGTTGGCGGAATCCAGAGCTTTGGCGATTGTAAGCGCCTTCGAGTTGTCAAATTGCTGTCCCAGATGTTCCAAAGAAACTGCTAAAGCAAGAAATTCTCCTANAGAATCCCAACGTAAATGATTTTCATCTTCGAACTGTTGTACATGCTTAGGAGCAGACCCGCCTGCTCCAGTTTCAAATAATCCTCCACCATTCATTAAAGGAACAATCGATAACATCTTAGCACTGGTTCCAACTTCGAGTATTGGAAATAGGTCCGTCAAATAATCTCTTAAGACATTTCCTGTTACTGATATGGTGTCTTGGCCTTTCTTAATTCTATCTAATGAAAATTNAGTAGCTTGCGCAGGATCTAAAATTCTAATATCTAAACTTGCCGTATCATAATCCTCAAGATATAGCTTAACTTTTTTGATTATTTCTGCATCATGAGCTCTTTTTTCATTGAGCCAAAAAATGGCAGGAGATCCAGTCGCTTGAGCTCGTTTAACTGCCAATTTAACCCAATCTTTTATAGGCTCATCTTTTGTCTGACACATTCTCCATATGTCGCCCTCAAAAACTTGGTGCTCTAAAAGAACATTTTCGTTATTATCAACGACTTGAATCGCCCCATTACCAGAAGCTTCAAAAGTCTTATCGTGAGACCCATACTCCTCAGCCTTTTGGGCCATTAAACCGACGTTAGATACAGAACCCATGGTTATTGGATCAAACGCGCCATTATCTTTACAAAAATCGATAGTTTTTTGATATATTGAAGAATAACTACTGTCTGGGATAACAGCTAGGGTATCTTGAGTTTCGCCACGGCTATTCCACATTTTTCCAGATTCACGTATCATTGCCGGCATTGAAGCATCAATAATTANGTCACTTGGAACATGAAGGTTTGTAATTCCTTTATCAGAATTAACCATAGCTAAATCTGGACCACTNTTAAGGCATTCAAGAATNCAACTCTCGAGTGATTCTTTTTTATCTTCAGAAAGTGATTCCATTTTTAAAATNAAATCACCAAAGCCATTATTAAAGTCTACACCCAACTCTTCAATGATATCTCCATGGCTATTGAGAAGATCTTTAAAATACGTTTTAACGCAATGACCAAAAATGATAGGATCGGAAACCTTCATCATGGTAGCTTTCATATGAAGTGAAAAAAGTAATCCTTCTTTTTTTGCAACTTCAATTTGTGCATCAAGAAAATCAGTAAGCGCNTCTTTTCTCATTACTGTTGCATCAATAACCTCACCATTTAAAAGTGATGCGGAACTTTTGAGTTGAGTCGCGGAGCCCTCTTCATCAACAAATTGAATAGTATATTCTTTACTNTCGCTAAGAGTTATGGACTTTTCATTAGCACAAAAATCATCCATACCCATGGTTTCAACTCTTGTTTTTGAATCATTAGACCATTCCCCCATTCGGTGAGGGTTTTTCCTAGCATATTCTTTGACGGCTTTTGGTGCTCTTCTATCAGAGTTTCCCTCTCTAAGAACAGGATTTACAGCACTACCTTTTACTTTATCGTATTTNATCTTAATTTGTTTCTGCTNATCATCCTTTGGTTCCTCAGGATAGTCAGGCAAATTATAACCTTTCTGTTGTAATTCACTAATGGCAGATTTTAACTGAGGAACTGATGCNCTTATGTTAGGCAACTTAATTATGTTTGCCTCCTTAGTTTTCGCCAGCTCTCCTAACTCAGCCAAAGCATCATTAATTCTTTGTTCTTCTTTTAAGTAATCGGGAAAATTAGCAAGGATACGACCTGACAATGATATATCACGAGTCTCAACTTGAATGCCGGATGAACGNGTAAAAGACTTTATAACCGGCAGTAAAGAATATGTAGCCAAAGCAGGAGCCTCATCTGTCTTTGTGTAAATTATGGTAGGAGATTCTGACATTTTAAATATGATTGAAATAANGAAGCCGATTTAAGCAGAATTTATGCAAAGATCAAAAATAATTGATCTTAATTCCTACTTAATCTGCTTTATATGCAATTCTTGATGAGGATAAGGTATGCTAATACCTGATTTATCAAATTCCGCTTTAACGGTTTGAGTGACATCCCAATGAACTTGCCAATAATCTGCTGTTTTTACCCAAGGNCTACAAATAAAGTTTACAGATGAATCAGCAAGCTCATGTAGCTGAATCGTTGGTTCGGGATCTTCAAGTACAAGATCGTGGTCCTTAACAATCTTAGTGAGTATTTGTTTTGCTTTATCAGCATTATCATCATANCCAATACCAAAAATCATATCAACTCTCCTCTCTTTAGGAGTTGAAGAATTAGTTATAATCTGACCCCATACATTTTTATTGGGTACTAGAACAATCTTATTGTCAAATGTTCTAATAATTGTACTAACCAAACTCACTTGATCAATTTTCCCGGAAACTCCTCCCACTTCNACCATATCCCCTACATCAAATGGCCGGTATATGAGTAACATTATTCCGGCTGCAAAATTGCTAAGAGTATCCTGAAGAGCAAAGGCTATAATAAATGAAGCGCCACCGATTACAGTAAGCAAAGCGGCAACATTAATACCCACAGTTCCAAGTGCTACTATCAAACCGACAATCATGACAGCCCGAAATGAAATCTTAATCATAAATTGCTCGAGCAACTCGGAAAATCGATCGCTTTTCTCTGCAGCTTTTCGAACTACACGCCTCAGCAAACCTGCCAAAAACCAAAAAGTCAGCATGACACCAATAAACTTGAGCAATTGAATTCCTAACTTGANACCCCCTTCTTTTGATCTAAACCAAGAAGAATACTTAGACCAAAATGTACCGTCTGAACTCGTGACAATCTGAGCTTTAGAAACAGCATCAGCATAAGCTTTAAAAGTTTCCATATCTCCACCTTTAATTTCTAGTTCAGAAATTACNTCTCGGAAAAGGATTAGTAATTTGTTTTTTTCTTCAATTAAATCATCTTCTTTTTTCTTATCATTTTCATTTAATTCCCCAACTTTTAGGCCAAGTTCTGAAATTTTATGAATGGTTTTTTTAAGACTATCCCGCCAGGCCAAAGCAAGCTCTTCAAGCTCCTCTACTGTCAAAGGGTCTAACATTAACTCCAGGCTAGAAACCTTTAAAGAAGAGTCCCCTATCCTCATGGATTCTAGATTAGTGTGATCATCAGCTACGGCCTGCGAAATAACGCAGAAGAATGTGACTAAAATAATGCCAATGGAGAATTTGCGTGCCATCATGTGGTCAACCGAACTCATAGTTATTAATTTGGCTCTATATATAAAGACCGCAAGCTTACATAATCACTTTTTAATTTTTCCAAATTTAAGCAATCAGTTGACTGATTTCTCCAGAACTATCTGCAAAACTATTAATTTCAAGTCCCAGCGCCTTAGCCTGAGTTAACCACAAATTAGCCAAAGGTAAACCATGATAGAGTTGCGGATACTTTCCGGATTTCTTAGGAACAGAACCAGAGTCCTTAGATAAATTAATGTGTTTTCCAGTGATTAATTTCCCTCTGCCTGAACCCGCGACTATAATTGGTAGCGAACTATATTGATGGGTCGCTCCATCACCTAGACCGGACCCATAAGTAAAAATAGTATTATCCAAAAGAGAAGTACCATCATATTCCTCAATTGAATCCATCTTATTAATTAAGTATGCATACTGCTCCATATGAAAATGATCTACCTTTAAAAGATCATTGATGAATTTACCTTGATTGTGAGACATCTGATGGTGACTACGAGGCTTACCAAAAAGGCTCTCATACATATAAGGAGTATCCCATCTTTCAGGTCCAACCATGAAGGTTGCAACATTTGTTAATCCAACATGCAAAGCCGTTACCATTAAATCACCCATTAACCTTATATATTCACCTCTAGGCATGTGAGCATCGGCAGGCTCTTCAATGCCAGATAAAGAAATCCGTTCTTTCATTTTCTCGAGTCTCTCCATTTGAACTTCAATTGAGCGAATCGATTCAAAATACTCAGAAAACTTGTTTTTGTCCGAATAACCAAGGTCTCTCTGCATACTCTTCGCATCCTCTAAAACAAGATCAGTTATATTTTGATATGTTCTGAGGCCCTCACCACCAAAGAGGCGGCTATAAACTCTTCTAGGATCTCTCATACTTGGAGCAACATGTTCCGTGTCAAACCATGATATATTATCAAATTGAATTGATTCTTTATTATCCTTATGGCTATTACAGCTAAATTCTAGAGTTCTAAATGGGGTATTCTTGGAAAGATGTGCAGCAACTATGTGATCTAAAGTTCGAGACTGAGGATATGGCGATTGTTTAACACTATAAGGGGCTGCACTCGTTAGAAAGCACGAAGCACATTGAGCGTGTACATCTGTGCCTTCTTGAAAAGTTCTATCCAATCCAGTAATTAACGTCACCTTGTCTTCAAAACCTCTAAGAGGTCCAAGCGTGGGAGTCAATTCTAGAGGTTGTATTCCTATTGATGTGTTAGAGTCTTTTTTAACTTCCGTTCTACTACCCGTAAATTTTGGAATATCTGCATCCCCTTCATGAGGAAAAAAACCACGCCTAACAACCCCAATAGGAACATAAAACCACGCCGCTCGAAGGTTAGGTTTTGTCTTATCCCTATTAACTCCAAAACTCTCAAGCCAAGGCAGTGCTAAAGCAGCACCACCAATACCTCTTAAAAAATTTCTTCTATCAGATTTAAAGTGACCTTTCATTCCTTCTTAACTTGAATTATTTTACTTTGAAATAATTCACTCTGAATTATTTCGTGAATCATAGCACGAAGACTATAGTCAGACTCTCTAACCTTTTTTGCAACTAAATCCACAGTCGAAGAATCAGAAGCATTTAATTGCCGACCCAACGAAAAGGACAACAAATGTGAAACAAAAGCTCTTGTGAACCTATCCTTTTCAATTATTAAGGCGTCTTTGAATTCCACTATGTTTTTGAAGTCATGTTTTTTGAATAATCTNCCCGAAGAATCAACATCACGTCCATTCNCATACTTTTCTCTCCATCGACCGACAGCATCATAATTATCAAGNGCAAACCCCAAAGGGTCTAATTTCTTATGACAACCAGCACAATCNGGATTATCTCGATGTGATGAAAATCGCTCTCTCAAAGTCATGTTCTTTAAGNCTTTTGCATTCTCATCATCTAANGNAGGAACATCTGCTGGTGGAGGTTCAGGAGGATCATTAAAAATGACTCCAGAAATCCATGCTCCACGAGTAATTGGTTTAGTTTCCTCAGGACCAGAGGTCATGGTCATTACTGCGGCAGATGTGATAACTCCTCCTTGTTTCCTATCATTAATTGGAACCCTCTCGAAAGCCATCGTGACTGGACCACCAAGCCTAGCTTCAACTTTAGAGTCGTACCATTTAGATAATCTTTTGGAACGATAGCTATAGTTTGAATCAATAAATTCAACAATAGGCCTATCCTCAATTAAAATAGTCTCAAATAATAACAATGGCTCCATCATCATATCCATGGTGGTGCGATAATTCGGTGGGGCATAGTAAAAATCAGGGTATTTTATTGGATCAGGAACCGAAGAAATAATTCGATCCAATTGAAGCCACTGGGATGGAAAAGTATCACAAAAGCGTTTAATTTTTCGGTCATTTAGCATACGCTCCACTTGAGCCCTAAGAACACCGGGCTTCGACAAGCTCTTCTCCCTAGCATGCTTTATTAGGATATCATCTGGGATACTACCCCAAAGAAAAAAAGATAGCCTTGAGGCTAGCTCGTATTCNTTNACTTTATTNGNACGTTCAGATTCTAAATTCGTGTCGTANAGGTATAAAAATCGAGGAGAAGCTAGTACAGCAGAAACTGTCTCTTTTATAGCATTCTGATATGANTGCCCTGATGAAATTAATTGTGTTGCATGAGAGTAATAACGGAAAAGAGTTTTCTGGTCAACAGGCCGGCGAAAAGCTCTAGTTATAAATTGGCTCAATCGTTCATAAATNATTTCGTCTGTAAGGCTTTTATCCTTGGGCTCTTCAAACAAATCTGGCCACAAGTTACAATTCCTACGATTGAAATTTTCACTNAGAACGATTGAGCGGCCCAGGTTTAAAAAACTCTCCATTAAAAATGGAGACAGCGAAAGATGATCACCTCTATTATCAAAGCCATGCTCTGCTCTTAAATCTTGAGGAAATGGAGCAACTCCAGCAAGACGAGGCTCTATCAAACCGGACTTACCAAGAGGTCTACTGCTTACAGTTAGTTTTNAGGGAACTTTACCTGTCTCCGGTTTAAAATAATTACTACGATCTCTCATCATCCGCTCGGGAAGCGGATAAACCTCAACTCTGAGTTTGAGCAAATCCTTAACAGCATTAGCATACTGAAACCTATTCATTCTTCGTATGGGAGTAACAGAAGGCGTTTTATNNTCCTTAATTGCTTGAGCTAGTCTATTTTTTAGCTCATCAAGAATTTGAATTCTTTTTTGTTCATCAATTCTTGGCTCTTCTTCAGGAGGCATCTCCTCATCCANAATAACAGAAATGATATCCTCAATTTTCTCTGCGTCTTTAAGAAAGTCAGTATGATTATTATATTCTCTTAGATCAAACTTACCCTTTATTTTGTCATNTTTACCNTGGCATTTAAAGCAATGCTCTTGAAAAAAAGGTTTTATTTTAGTATCAAATGAAATCTTCCCTTCGGAACCAAAACCCCAACAAGTCAAGGCAGTTAAAAAAGCAAAAACCAAGAAAGAATTCATCACTGATTTATTATTTAAAACCGTATCGGAATGGATCTGAAGGATCAACAATCAACTCATATTTTCCATTCACCCAAGCCTGACCACTGACCAAAGGAATAATATTCCCATGATTTTCCTGAAGAATTTCACCCTCAAATACAGTTCCTAAAATACCTGCCTGTTTCCACTTTTGCCCCACTTTAAGCTTACCAGAATCATGAAGACATGCCAATTTAGCACTAGTTCCAGTGCCACATGGCGANCGATCATATTCTCCTCCAGGGCACATGACAAAATTTTTGGAATCCGCAATAATAGAATCTTCCGGCGGCCCAAAAATCTCTACGTGATCAATTCTTGTGCCATCCTTTCCTGTAATGAATGAACTCTCTAGCTCATTCATTACAGCAACAGAAAAACTGGATAATTCCCTGATGTTTGAATGACTTATTTCTGGACCACCACTTTCAACTAGGAAGAACCAGTTACCTCCCCAAGCCACATCCCCTCTTACGTTATCATAACCCTCTACTTTAAGTTCGACATTACTCAAATAACGATAACTGGGAACGTTAGTAACTTGTACTGAACCATCGTTGCGAAGGTCTGCCTTTATAACTCCAACAGGCGTTTCAATGAAATGCTCGCCAGAACTTATTCTACCCATAAATTCGAGGGTTTTAATTAAACCCATAGTTCCATGCAAACATCCTTTTAGAACTCCAGCATTATTAAAAAAAACAACACCCGCCTCACATCTTGGATCTAACGATTCGCACAATAGAGCCCCAACCATAGCCTCAAATCCCCTTGGTTCAGAAAGAAGAGAAGATCTTAACCAATCACCATTTTCTTGAAATCGANCTCTCAATTCAACCATTGTTCCTGTGCCCAATTTCAAGTTTCCATCAAGAACAACTCTTGTGGGCTCACCAGCAGTGTGTGAATCAATAACTTGAATCTTTTCCGATGAATCGATCATGTAATTAATGGTTAGTAATTATCAATTTGAGTTATCATCATCAAAATAAATAAAATTAGCGATTTATTAAAATGAAAGATCTGCTGAATATACTATGATATTACAATTTGGCACAATTGTTGCGAAAAAAATTATACAAACTACCTATTAAAAACCAATGTCCAAAGCAAAAGGCCTAAAAAAAAAACTGGGAATAGGAAATTCTTATCATCCAAGTGATCCATCAACAAAATCACTNNAAGANTATATTAATTTAAAACTTGCAGCCAGAGGTTTTGAAGTAGTTGGCGACAAAGAAGACTACCCATTTTTGGATATGAGTCAGTCTTTACTCGATAATTTTAAACAAAGAGTAAAGTTANTATCGGATTATCTTTGCCCCGCAGATGANCGAATAGATAATTTTTTAAAGATTTATTTAAAGGAATNTCCCGATGANCTTAATAAAATAAAATTCACTTTGCCGATGGGCTCTTTAATTTTAGAGAGGCATGGTATAGCTAGATTATTAAGCATTCCACATAACGAAGAAAAATTTAAGTCCTCTATCGTATCTTCTTTTAAGGTTGCTCAAGGAGTTTGCAATAACCCTGCAAAAGATAGAAGAACAACCAAAGGTGTATTTCATATTGTTGAGGGAGGACTTCCAATTCCAGCTGACAAAAAGGGAGTACCTGAAATCACTTTTGCTAGATTACTATCGGAAGCGCTAAACCCTCCTGAAGAATTACTTAAAATCCCATATACAACATCTGGAAATACAGTAACGAAGTCATTTCTTTCATTACTTTTACGTCCCTCAGTTTCCCCAAATGTTCCTGGAATTAGAAAAGGCCAATCAATGGAAATTCGTTTCTTTGCNCCTGGCAATCTAGTCAGNAANTTAGACTTTGTAGAATCAATCTTTGGTAATGCAGGNGATCCGTTTCTACCAGAAAACAANAGNGCACTCGANCCNGCGGGNTGGACTGGACACACTGGTTGCGTNATCCTTGCTCCTCATCTCATTAATNTTAAGAAAAAAGATTTAGGATTACCTCATTCTTCAGAAGCAACAGAGCGACAAAAGAAGGATGGCATGTGTTGGAACGATGAATCCGAACTCTACAATGAAGGATCAGCATTNAAATTAACTTGTCGGGATAACAAAGGGGTCATTGTGACTATCATCGCAGATAATTATTACGGATATTGTAAAAAAGAAGTTAAATCACAAATNAGTTATTCTTGTAATTTATTGGGAGGCTGCGAGGAAGAACACGCAGGNGGCGCCGTAGCATTCCCATCATTTGATCTGGGGGAAAATTTTNCATTAAATGAAAAGCTTGCCGGGGAAGAACACACTTTCGAAAAGGTCTTTGACTACCTTGGTGATATCTTAGAAAGACAGCCTGAAGGGCATGCCATCGACAATCTTCATAATAACATTATTTATCTCCCAGAAAATGCTACCATCAATCAAGAAAAGCAATCCATAGAATGGAAGAATAAAACAGGAGAACTCTCAAAAATAAAACTTCAAGACAAAGTCACATATGTATATCCTTCAGGCTATAAAGTTGAACTTACTCGCCCCTCCGCAGGAAGAAGGTGGAGACTAGTGGGGACTCAGGCAGAAGGAACTTTTTGCCACAAACCATGTACTGTTTCAGGTGGAGGAAAATCGGAAATTTCGAAGCCTCTCACGGATGCAATGACCGCAGGTCCCATCATCATACCAGAGTTCAATAAAACAATGCTAGAAGTTCGAGATGTTATAGAAAGAAACTATTGGGATCGTTATCACAAGCCCAGAAAAACAGCCAGCACAAGTAGACCCTTACTCAGCTCAGAAAGGTCATTAGGTTCAGTACTAAAGCTTCTCACACCCTCCGATGAGTTCACAGATGAGCACAACAATTTCATAAAATCTCTTACAAAGCCGGCAATNAGCATGGCACTACTTNTTAAACGCTTATATAAACCAAACTGGGGAGACTGGGAAAATTGGCANCATAAATTTAGCGAAGACGTTATAGATGGAAAGCCTGGTTACGAACTCAAATATGAGGGAGAAAAAGTTATCACTCGTTACCTTAGAGTAGGCTACGATTATGATGGATCCTGGAGAACCTTCAGTTTAAGAAAAGATTTCTTACCCGCCAAAAAACTACAGAGAGAAGATGATATTTCTGTTTCNGNCACTCTTAATGTTAGTCATAAGGATGGACTCCACCCAGAAGTATGCGAAGGATCTCATAAATTTATAGAAAACTGTGAATATAGATTCTTCCAAAGACCGGATGATGCAATTCTAAGAGGTTACGACAAGGAAACTGAAAAAAACTTTTCAAAACAGGGTAACTTTTTTTCAAACTATGAACCTATNAATCGAGACGAACTTGAAGAAATTATTTCAAATGCAATTAATTTTGAAAAGTACACTAAACCATTAAAGAAACTTCTNAGACAAAATCACCAAAGANAAGATAACCAATATATTGTTTCATCAGCTCACCCAAGAATCGTTGACGGTAAACCGTCAGAAAATCCACGCTACTTACAAGACAGAGAAGACTTACACGANGATCGGTCTGAGCACCTTGCAAAAGTTGGAATGCATCTTTACAGGGAAATTCCATTCGATCTCCCAATCGCTACTCCTGTGAACTCAGTTCTTCCTGGAAGGCGCCATAATCCTCCAAAACAAGATTCTGGAATAAGAGCACTAGCTGTTTACAATCCTCTTCATTATCAGGAATTACCCGAACTTTTCATGGATTATATATCCAGTCTGACTGGAAAATCACCCTCGACNACTGGAGCCGGATCTGAAGGAGCACTAACAAAGGGCCCNTTTAATGCGTTGCCTCCAATTATCGATCTNAACAATGCGCTTACATCTGCAATTCTAACTAGACAACCTCACTTCATTAGTGCGGCTGGTTACGTTGGACCAAACTTTCGCGTAGACCANGACATCAGCCTTATTATACCTGAAATNTGGTCACGAATGAAAATCAGTGAAAGAGATCCTGAAAAAATGATAAATGAAGGGCTCTTAGAACCTTGTTGTGAAATCNAAGGATTCGTAGGCACTGAGAGATTAGGTTACCGAATCACCCAGAAATTCGTTGCTAGATATTTTGGTAGAGTATTTGCAGACCCTGCAAGCATTTTCACTGAAGAAATGCTAAGACCAGAGCTTCAGGATAAGGAATCATTCGCCGATGGTCTCAGCAACATAATAGAAACACAGAGAAAAGTAGCACAACTGTACTTCGAAGATGAAAGCTTCAATTATGCATGCCCTCCACTAAAAGCCTTACTCAAANTTATGGCTGACCCAGAGGAAGAGAAAAACTTAAGAAGTCNTGAAGTGCGATCACTATTTGANACCGANANACTTATTAATAGCGATTGGTATAGAAAAAGAATCGAAGCNAAGTGTACGGTAGATCAACGATTATGGGAAAAACATTATAGTGCCCTCAAAAANTTNAACGCTGATTCAGTTTATACTGATGAGCAAGAAAAGTTAAATATTCCGGGGAAAATTATTTTTGTAGAAGAAAATATAGNAGCCACGAAAGATTCTTCCTATCTAGATTCCTTAACAGGAACAATAGGCGTTGACCCAACAGTCATCTAGTTTATTTAATCAAGAAGCCATCGATAATAAAAGTCTAACAAAACCTTAAAGGTGACATGGTTTTTAAATCAAATTTATTTGTATTACCACAAATAATATCTGCCATTAATTTTCCGGTAANAGGACCAAGACTTAACCCCATCATTGCATGGCCAGTGGCTATAAAAACACCTTTGCTGTCAGGTCCTGCCGGCCCTATGTAAGGAAGACCATCTGGAGAACAAGGCCTGAGACCAGACCATTGTTTCACCCCGGAAAAATCATTTTTTTGAAATTGAGGGAAATACTTTGGAATAGACTTAAGTATTCCGTTTACTCTTCGCGGATTAACTTTTAGATCATTATCCCCAAGTTCCATCGTGCCAGCAAATCGGAGAGAACCATTGAAGGGCGTAACAGCAACTCGGGCTTCATTAAGAATAGAACAAATTGAAGGTAACTGAACTGGCTCAGTTAATGTCATCGAATATCCTTTTCCTGCAATTAATGGTAATTTCAGNCCTAAACTATTAGCCAAGCTTGATGACCATGAACCTCCAGCGATAACAAACTGATCGGCATCAATAAGCTGAACTGATGATGGCTCTACATCTTTATTAATTTGAAAACACTCTACAGATTTTGCTCTGCCGGACTCAAAAATAAATTTTTTTGCAGACAGATTATANTGTATATCAGCACCCATTTTTATTACCTTTTCTTTGAGCTGTGATAAGAAAGCTCCAGGGTTCATGTGACAGTCTTGCTTAAACCATACTGCCCCTTGAACATCCATTTCAATTTCTGGATCAATTTTAGCTAATCTCTTTGAATCACATAACTCAATATCTAGNCCTAATTCTTTCGCATCTTCTGCCAGTTCGGATTCTTCATTAAGCGCTCTGGACGTTTTNCAGAGCATCAANAGACCGTTTTTACTCAGGGCATATGACCCATCAGAGGCAAGTTCCACAAAAAGCTCACGACTATGTAGATTTAAATCTCTTATCAACTCTCGACTTTTAAAAACATGGCTCTTGTTAGCTGATTTCCAAAAAAGATATAACCATCTAAACATATCAACATTAGGCCTTAACCGTATAGAAAAAGGGCTCTCTGGATTAAGCATCCAGCGAAGGCCAAGGGAAATCATGCCTGGCGCAGCTAGAGGGACAAAATGACTAGGGACAACCATTCCAGCATTCTCGGCTGAGCAGTTATCTACATTCTCAGGTCCACGCTCAATAAGAACAACTTTCTTACCTGCGATCAATGAATAATAAGCTATGCAAAGNCCAATGACACCACCCCCAATAATCAATACCTTTTGATCTTTTGGCCTGTTATTAATTGATGAAGTCATTTAATATAAAAAATCTCATAAAAAAATTAGTCGATAATAAAATATATTTCGAATGAATACACTGAAAATAAAAAAGTATATAATTCCTTTAATTGTCATCTGGGTTTTTACAATCAAAGTTTCAATAGGATTAGAAAAACCAAATGTTCTTTTCATTGCAATTGATGATCAAAATGACTGGATCGGATGTCTAGGTGGTCACCCTCAAGTAAAGACACCTAATATTGATAAATTGGCAGAAAATGGAACTGTCTTCTTAAATGCGCATTGTCAGTCACCTTTGTGTAATCCATCAAGAACAAGTCTAATGACTGGCTTGAGACCAACGACAACAGGCATTTATGGACTAGCCCCATGGTTTCGGAAAGTAGCCTCAATGAAAGACCTTGTTACCCTACCTCAGCATTTCCAAAATCATGGATATTCAACAATGAGCGCCGGAAAGATATATCATGGACGCTATGGAAGGGAAAATGGAAAAAATCAAGAGTTTGATGTTATTGGCCCAGCCGCTTCAGCCGCTCCTTTTCCAAAGCAAAGACTTGTAGGGAAAACTCCTCAAAATCATAAACTCGTAGATTGGGGAACTTTTCCTCACAGAGATGATGAAAAAGGAGACTTCAAAATTGCAAATTGGGGCATTGAAAAACTCAATTCTCAACCTAAAGAACCTTTCTTTTTAGCATTAGGTTTTTTTCTCCCGCATGTACCATGCTTTGCTACTCAAAAATGGTTTGATCTCTATCCCGAAAATGAAATCAAACCTCCTCAAACAATAAGAAATGATAGGTTAGATACACCAAGATTTTCATGGTACTTACATTGGAAACTTCCAGAAGTACGACTAAAGTTTTTAGAAGAAAAAAATGAATGGGTTAATCTCACGAGATCTTACATGGCTTGTACAAGTTTTGTCGATCATCAGATTGGGAGAGTGATTGATGCCCTTGAAAAAAATGACCAAGCTAAAAATACTATAGTCGTTTTATGGTCAGATCATGGATGGCATATAGGAGAAAAAGAAATCACCGGTAAAAATACTCTTTGGGATGATGGAACACGGGTACCATTAATTTTTTCAGGCCCAGGTATTAACAAAGGAAGATGCAAACAACCCGTAGAGCTTCTCGATATATTTCCAACTCTCAACGAAATGTGTAATCTGCCAAGCTTAAATCACTTGGAGGGCCTAAGTTTAAAACCTCAACTAACCAACTTTAAAACCAAAAGAGCAAAGCCAGCGATCACGTGTCATAACCATGACAATAATGCCGTCCGTTCAGAAAATTGGAGATATATTCTTTATGCAGATGGAAGTGAAGAATTTTATGATATGAAAAATGATCCAAACGAATGGGAAAATTTAGCATCTAATAAAAAATATAAAGACCTTATGATGGAACATAGAAAGTGGATTCCAGAAAAAAATCAAAAACCTGCCCCTGGAAGTAAGTATAGAATACTCACATATGACAAAGAAAATGGAGAAGTTATATGGGAAGGAAAAAAAATAAAAAATACTGATTCAGTGCCTGAAATATAAAGTCACTATTAATTAATACGAATCAATCAGAATTCATTCAAGAAAGTTGAAGTTTCAAACAGCTTCATTTTTGTTCGTTTCCCAAATAGCCAAAAATTCGCGAGCTTTGTCAGGATCGTTAAGTATTAAGTGATTACTTTTATTAATGTATGTATCTTTTTTCTCTATTCTGAAAGTCGCCCATTGGTTTGGCGCAATTTTTTTCTGCAACTCCAAAGCAACTCTACCCATTGTCATTCGGACATTAACCTCAACTACATGCCTCAAGCGAAGGCTACCTTTAGCATCACGCCACACAAAAGCATCAACTGATACTGGACCTTGATAATCACACAAAAGCCTCTTTAGACCATCAGGAATAATTTTTTGATACCACTCCAAAAAAGAGGATTCTTTAAATAAAAATTCCGCTATCTCAGGAGACAATAGTTTACTCCATTTTGGAGCAACTTCGATACCACGAAATCTTCCTCTATGATCGTTAATTAATTTTGTTATTCCCAATAAAGAAATTTTTTCATCATTAACATGATAGTGAACCGATAAATCTTCCACTCGCTGAACCCACGGCTCAGCAACAACAAACCCGTTGTCTCTGATCATGGCTCCAAGCCAGCTCTCCAAATTATTAGTTCTATGTTTTGAAATTCTTAGGCCTTTACCGGCACATCCATAGCCAGGCTTGAAAGCAATTAAATCTCCTTTCAGATATGAAAGAGCTGTTATCTTATCTCTGCACAATCCTCTATTTAAATCTGTAAGATTCAAATTTTCTTCGAGTTGATAACCAATTTTTTTTGATAACCATCTATTAGGAACTGGTGACCTCCACTTTTCTTTGGCTTTATCAGATACCATTTTGGAGAAAGGTTTTAAATAATCTGATGCATCCGGTGACCACGCCCAAGGACGCAGCCCACCCAGCTTTCTTTCTCCTAATTCATCAACACTGATAACATCCGGCAAATCTAAGCCCGCATACTGCAAACTCTCAAGATGACTTAGGGAGGGCGGAGTGCGAAATAAAACGACATCATCACGCCTACTCATAGCTGTCATTAAAATTTCAAGATCATTCTCAATAGCAGACTCGAAGCGATTTATGGCCAAAAATTTTCCTGTTGCATGAGTACGAACATGAACTTCTGCATTGGGATTAAACCAATGAACTACGGGTGTTCTGCCTCGGGATTGCTGAAAAACTTTTAATCTTGAAATGAATTCTGAATCAAATCCAATCTCTTTGCGTGCCTTCTCGTTGAATGGAGCAACACCTTTTGCTCTCGTCGCAGATAACGGAAAATGAATAGCACCTGTATAAGCATCCCAATCAGACTGACCTACTTTCTTCCAATATCTCAACCACTTTAACCCATGCCCAACATGCTTCATCTCATCATGATAAATTTTCTCAAGCACCAAGGCTGTGGACTTATCCCCGATGATCTTAAAATGTTCAGCATAGTACCTTGAATAATCCAAATTTGCCTGCTCGAAGGTTAAATTCATTCTTGAAATAAAATCCAATTCCGTTTCTACCGAAGCAGTAATACGCCAAAAAAAATCATTCAGAGGAAATTCACCTAACGTAACGTTACATTCTTTCATTCTCTTAATGTAAAGTCGGGTATGTATTTGTTCTTCCCTCATTGAATCATAGAGCCCAAGCCTATACTCTTTAGGCGCATTGGGAAACTTGAGTAAAGCCAAAGCCATTAGCTCAGCAGCCAAAAGTTCATGATTAGCAAGAAAGTGAAGCATCTTACCGCGATCCTTTTCATTTTCTATACGCGTTATTCCTGGAAAATCAGCCCTTAGCCCATTAGCACTTGCCTTGAGTAAATCATTTCGGCAGGGAAAATTCGGAGTTTTTATGGCTTTACCTAATTTTAAATCTTTACCTCTCAGGGGACCCAGCTTGAGTTTTTCTTCCAAGCTTTCTGCAAAAAGCACCCTCTCTGCAACAGAGTTGATAGATTCTATCATATGTTCAATCTGACAACACTGCAGTTATACCCATAGACATATTACCATCTACATAGTCTAAGTCCTGAAAGTCACCATATATTTTCACATCAGAGAATCCAGCTTTTTGCAACAACAATTCAATTTCATACTTACCATACCAACGAATCACCGANTTTTTAATTTCAGATTTTTCTACTATCCCATTGTCATTCAATATTTCAAATCGATGTGTAACTTCCATTATTTGTTCACATCTATCTAACTCCATACATGTATGACATAAGGCTCTGGTTCCTTTTTCATCAATTATTTTATCTTTTTCCAATCTCCAAACTCCATCCAGATTTTCATGAGAAATCTCATAGAATGGATTGAAAAGACTGATGATCAAAACTCCGTCCTCATTGAGATGGTTTCGAAAATTCGAAAGAGCACTCTCAGCCTTTGCGCGGTCATTAATCAATTGAAAACTTCCTCCTGGAATGATCAATGAATTAAATTTCTTACCCAGATCAAAATTAACCATATCACCCTCTGTGATATTAACTTTCAAATCCTCTTCTTTTATTTTCTTTAAACACGCATCTACCATAAAATCAGATGAATCCAATCCAGTGATATCCAGACCTTTATGAGCTATAGGAATTAACACCCTTCCAGTTCCGCATCCAATATCTAAGCATTTACCACCGATTTGTTGTACCATCCCAACATAGAAGCCTATCTCATCGAGATCATCACCTCCTCTAAAAAGGTCATAAAGCTCGCCTTCCAATCCTTTGTATTTTTTAGCTGACATTCCGAGTATTCGTCCGAAATTACTTATTAGTCATCATTAATTTTAACGTTATATTCCCTCTCAATGCCAGATAGCATAGGACAAACAGAAACCCAATTCTATCATTTTAATGATAAGGAATCTCCTTTCGAGTTAAAATCAGGTGCAAGGCTCACGAGTTTTACCCTCGCTTATGAAATTTATGGTGAATTGTCAGAAAATAAAGATAACGCTATTCTGCTTTTTCATGCATTAAGTGCTAGTCAACATGCAGCNGGNACTAATGATAGNGTCGAAGGTCTAACTGTGGATTGGGATAAAGAATGCCAAACTGGTTGGTGGGACAAGTTTATTGGTTCAGGCAAAGCTTTGGACACTGACAAGTATTGTATTATTTGTGCAAACTATTTAGGAGGTTGTTACGGATCCACAGGGCCTAGTTCAATAAATCCAGAAACAGGAAACCCTTACGGTTCTAGCTTTCCTCGAATAAGCATAAAAGATATAGTAAATTCCCAAATAGAACTAATTAATCATATTGGCNTTAANGAACTTCATGCAACTGTAGGCAGCTCACTAGGGGGGCTAATGGCTATTAGCCTTGCTGCGCAGTACCCTAGCAAGGTCAAAAATATTGTGGTCCTTGCAAGTGGCATCAAAACATCTGTTCTTCAACGTATTCATAATCTTGAACAAATAACAGCAATCGAATCTGATGAAGATTTTGCTAATGGAGATTATTATANCGGTAACCATCCCAAAAAAGGCCTTTCGCTTGCAAGAATGATTGGACATAANGTTTTTATATCACTTCGNACACTCGCAAGTAGAGCAAGCAAGGAAATTAAAAAGGAAGAAGACTCTTCTTGGTATCAAATACAAAGCTCGATAGAGTCATACATGTTGCACCAAGGTCAAAAATTCGTTAAACGATTCGATGCTAATACTTATCTTAGGATTTTAGACGCTTGGCAAAATTTTGATATACTTGANGAATGCGGATTCAATGATTACAAAGAAATTTTTTCAAGATGTAGCCATCAGAAATATTTGATTTTTACGATAAATTCCGATGTTTGTTTCTATCCACACCATCAAGAAGAATTAAGCGCATCTCTCACTGAAGGAGGTATAGACCCAATGCATATTACAGTTCACTCAGAAAAAGGTCATGACTCATTTCTCCTTGAGCCTGAACTATTTGCTCCGCATATTAGTTATGCTTTAAACAATTAGATTCATTAAAATCAGAGCTAATAAATTTCTAAACATTGAATCTAAATTCAATAACGTCCCCGTCTTTTACAACGTAATCTTTGCCCTCAATTCTTAGTTTTCCTACATCTCTTGCAGCAGCTTTAGACTGATATTCGACATAGTCATCATAATGCAGAACCTCTGCAGCTATAAATCCACGTTCAAAATCTGTATGAATAACACCAGCAGCTTCTGGAGCCTTTGCCCCCGACTTTATCGTCCATGCTCTAGTTTCTTTTTCACCAGTAGTAAGGTANGTGTTCAAACCTAGTAGATGATAGACTGAGCGAATCATTGTAGATACTCCACTATCAGATATACCCATATCAGAAAGAAAGTCTTTTCCATCTTGTGGAGATAAGTCAATGAGCTCTTCCTCAATTCTTGNANAAATGACTATTGCCTCTGCTCCATGACTATCCTTGGCATAACTCTTAACTCTAGAAACCATAGCATGCCCTTGAGGGTCACTTATAGTGTCTGCAAGTTCATCCTCTGATACATTACAAGCGAAAATTGTGCGCTTAGAAGTTAACAAAAAGAATTCCTTAATTATTTCTTTTTCATCATCATTCATTTCAGCTGTGATAGCTGGCTTGCCTTGGTCCAAATGAGGTAAAAGCTTATCCATTACGGCCAACTCTTTTTTTGCCTCTTTGTCACCACTTTTAGCTTTTTTTTCACGAGATATTTTTCTTTTTTCTAAGGCCGCATGATCAGCAAGAATCAACTCAGCATTAATAATTTCAATATCTCTGAGTGGGTCAACAGTTCCAAGCTCATGAATAATATCATCATTTTCAAAACACCTCACCACTTGAACAATGGCGTCAGTTTCTCTAATATTAGCCAAAAACTTATTACCAAGACCAGCACCCTCTGAGGCCCCCTCAACCAATCCAGCAATATCAACAAATTCAATAGCAGCAGGTATTATCTTCTCTGATTTAGACATTGCCCCTAAAACCTTGAGTCTTGGATCGGGCACAGAAACGACACCAATGTTGGGATCTATTGTGCAAAAGGGATAATTAGCCGCTTCCGCATTACGGTTTCTCGTTACTGCATTAAACAAAGTGGATTTACCTACATTAGGCATCCCTACTATTCCGGCTTTTAGCATAGGATTGTGAGACTAGACGTGAAGAGCAGTCTGCGCAAGGTTATCAGATGAACAAGCTGGATAAAATTATTTCTTACCTAGATAACACACTAAAAAATAACGAAATTCCAGATTATCCTGGGGCTCTTAATGGGCTTCAGCTTAGAGGAAAGGCTAATATAAAAAAAGTCGGTGCCGCAGTCGATGCCGCGCTTCCAGTTATTCACAAAGCAATTGACGCCAAAGTTGACCTATTAATCGTGCATCATGGAATTTTCTGGGAAGGGGCACAAAAAATTGATGGGGCTCTATATAAAAAAATTAAAGCCTCGATTGATTCAGGAATGGCAATTTACTCTTCTCACATACCCCTTGATGTGCATTCAAAATTTGGAAATAACACCTTAATGGCTCAGGCTATAGGACTCAAAGGGGGAACGCCATTTCTTGAATGGAAGGGAATAAAAATTGGTCTTCAGTTCGAATACAAAACAAAAAGAAAACAATTAATTAAACAAATCGAAAACTCAATTAATGGGAAAGTTCACTTAGCTCCTGGAGGAAAAGAGACAATAAAAAGCATTGGAATAATAACAGGAGGAGCAGCCTCAGAGGTCAAAGCAGCAGCGAAGGAAGGTATAGATACTTTCATAACAGGTGAAGGAGCGCATCATACATTTACTCTCGCCGAAGAGCTCGGTGTTAACTTAATATATACTGGACACTATCAAAGTGAAACTTTTGGGGTAAAAAAAATAGCTACTCACATAGGAAAAAGATTTAAAATAAAAAATACATTTATCGATCACCCCACGGGGCTATAAAATTTTTGATTAACTGTTTAAATTCATAATGCGAATTAGCTCCAAATTCTTTGAGAAGGGCCCAGTTGCCGCAGCAAAAGCTTTAGTGGGCAAAAGAATGATTTGTGGTGAGTGTTCAGGTATCGTGGTGGAAACTGAAGCATACGCTGCAGAAAATGATAAAGCAGCACACACATTTACCAAACCAAGCGCCAAAGATTTTATAAGTAATAATAAAGCTGGAACTGCATATATTTACTTGAATTATGGTATGTATTGGCTTGCAAATGTACTAGTCAAAGGGAATGAAGGAAATGGATTTATATTAATAAGAGCTATTCGACCTGATAAAGGAATAGCCCTCATGATGGAGAGACGAGGCAAGAAAAAAATAGGTGATCTATGTTCTGGACCAGGTAAACTTACTATTGCTTTTAATATTGGAGGCGAAGATCATGGAAAATCTTTTACCAGAAACCCTAAAAAGTTTTGGTTCGAAGAAACAAAAGAAGTAACTACCGTGACATCTGATAAGCGCATTGGAATCAGCAGATCTAAAAATTTACTTTGGCGATTTCTTGAGAAGGACAGCAAGTTTGTGAGCAAAAAAAAAGGCAGGTGAAATAAATCACCTGCCCATAAAATTATTATTTAGAAAAATTATTTGCCGCTATCAATATAGCTTCCAGGGGCTACTGGTGGAGTTGTTTGGTACCCAGCATTTTTATTTTTACAAGCTCCCAAAGAAAGAAAGCCAATTGCTGCTGCTGCCAGTGAAATGATACGAATAATTTTCATGAATCTTATGTATTAATTAAAAAGTTATTAAAGTAGTTCATCATTAGAATAATATAGGCAAGGTGCTTTGCAAGCTAGATCTAGCGCTAGTGGTAAATAAAAACTTTAGACCCAAGGCTTAAAAAATTATAAACTTCAATAATATCCTCATTGGACATCCTAATACATCCCATACTGTGAGGGTTTCCTAATTCATTTAGATGGTTCGTGCCATGAATATATATGTACCTATCGAAGGTATTTTTATTATGGTTCTCAAGCCCATTTAACCACAAAATTCTAGTGAGAATTAAATCTTCTTTAACTTGATTTTTAAAGTTATAGATACCGGCAGTCCTTCTACCCTTAAAAACTGTTCCTAGCGGCTCACCATCTCCAATCTTTTGCTCTATCTCAAACTTCCCTGTAGGTGTCTTAAAACTGTTCAATTCATGACCAATACCAAATCTTGAAGTCGAAACTCTGTATTCCTTACAATAATTATTGCTAGAATACAGACGTAATAGCTGTTTTTCGATTGAAACTTCAGCACTGTAAATTTCTGCAGTTTGCATCATTCTAAGGAGAAGCTAATATCTTAGTCTCGAAAAAACCTTACTAAAGAAAAAATTAATGGCATCATTTAATATAGCAATCGTGGGTATCACAGGAGCCGTGGGGCAGGAAATGTTAAATTGCCTAGAAAGCAGAGATTTTCCTGTCAACGAGCTAAGACCTCTTGCCTCTGTGCGGTCTGCAGGTAAAACAATTCATTTTCGCAATGAGGAAATTGTCATACAAGAACTTACAAACAATTCATTTGAAGGTATTGATATCGCTCTTTTCAGCGCAGGAGGAAATATATCAAAAGAATTCGGCAAAGCCGCAGCAAGCGCAGGAGCTGTAGTAATCGATAACTCTTCAGCCTTCAGAATGGATGAGGGTGTACCTCTAGTAGTTCCTGAAATAAATCCTAACGATGCTCTCAACCATAATGGAATTATAGCAAACCCAAATTGCACAACGATTATAACATTAATGGGTCTAAATCCACTTCATCAAAAGTGGAATGCGTTGAATATTATCGCTTCAAGCTATCAAGCTGTGTCAGGTAGCGGAGCCCAGGGGATTAAAGAATTAAAGTCCCAAATCTCCGCAATCCACGAGGGTAAAGAAATTGAGACTAATGTTTACCCTTGCCAGATAGCTCATAATGTTATTCCCCAAGTAGATAAATTTCTTGAAAATGGGTACACAAAAGAAGAAATGAAAATGGAGAATGAAGGGCGTAAGATCCTAGACAACCCATCCCTTAAAGCTTCAGTTACATGTGTTCGAGTTCCTGTCTACCGCTCTCACTCAATTGCAGCTACAGTACAATTCGAATCCAGTCCAAATGTAGAAGAAGCAAAGATTTTAATTAGTGAAGCCGAAGGAGTTAATGTGATGGACGATCCTGAATCTGGCATTTTCCCAACAACACTCGATACGACTGAAAAAGATGACTGCCTAGTCGGAAGATTAAGAGAAGATATTGTATTAGAAAATTCTTTGTCATTCTGGGTCGTCGGTGACCAAGTTCGAAAAGGAGCAGCATTAAATGCTGTGCAGATTGCCGAATTGCTAAAATGAAAATGGGAAATGATATTAATCTAAAGACGTTCGTCTCAGACCATAGAAAAAGAATCGATGAAGCATTAAATTCTTTTTTGCCCAAGTCTACAGTTCGTCCAAAGACTCTCCACAAATCAATGCGTTATAGCTTATTTGCAGGAGGAAAAAGACTAAGACCCGTGCTTTGCTTAGCCGCTTCAGAAGCTTGTGGAGGCGATTTTGCTAATGCCATACCAGCAGCATGTGCTGTTGAATGCATTCATACTTATTCATTAATTCACGATGACCTTCCTTGCATGGATGACGATGATATGAGAAGAGGGAAGCCAACCAATCATAAGGTTTTTGGAGAGCCTGTGGCAGTTCTTGCAGGCGATGCGCTCTTAACATTAGCTTTTGAAATTATAAGCTCAACGAAGCCAAACAAAAAATATAATAATGGTGATATGGTTAAAGAATTGGCTCTCACTTCAGGAAGCAAACATCTTGTAGGGGGGCAAGTACTAGATTTGGAAGGGGAAAATGAAGAAATCAACTCCAGAACTTTACAATTCATTCACAGTAGTAAGACCGCTGCATTGCTCACAAGTTCACTTAAGCTTGGAGCTATGTCAGTGGGAGCAAGCCAAAAAAAGCTATCATCTCTTGAGGAATTTGGACAATGTACTGGTCTAGCCTTCCAAGTTATTGATGATATTCTTGATGTCACCCAATCAAGCGAAACCCTTGGCAAAAGTGCCGGTAAAGATGAGGCAGTTAATAAAGCTACTTATCCTTCTATACATGGTCTTGAAAAATCAAAAAAAATTGCAGAAAAACTTACTGTTAAAGCTATAGATTCTTTGAAACCTTTCAAAAATAACGGTAAGAGACTAGAGGAATTAGCTCACTACCTTCTTGACAGAGATTATTAATCGCTTACTTGGCTTGAGCGCATATATCACCCATCACAGCATAAACTTCTGTACCATTTTTACTATGCTCCAAAAGGTCAGATGAAAAGGTAACTTTTTTAGGTTCCATAAGGACAATCGTCATAGAACCACCAAAACTAAAATATCCCTTTTCTTGCCCCTTCAAAATATTGCCCTGTTGGTATGTCTGCTCTATACACCCGACACAAGTGGCACCAATCTCTAAAAGGCAAACATTTCCAAAGGTATCTGATTTTAATTCAGTAATTGATCGCTTGTTCTGCCAAAGATAAGAGATGTTTTTTTTCAATGCCAAAGGATTTACTGAGTACAAATGTCCATTAATTAACTCAGCAGCTGAAGCCACTCCCTGACACGGAAAATGAAATCTATGGTAGTCGGTAGGACATAACCGAGAAATGAGAGCAGAACCATATTTGAACCTCTCTGCCAGTTTCTTAGATCCTAGAAGACTATTCAAGTCAAATGATTGACCTTTTGCCCAAATGTTTTGTTTAGAAGATAGATCTTTCACAACAATATGACGACCATCTGCAGGAAAAACTAATTCATTTTGTTCACCTGTGACCGGTCTAGATTCAGTCTTTAATTTTCTAGAGAAAAAATCATTAAAACTTCGAAATGATTCTGGGCCATCAAGAAATAAACCAACATCCAAATCATACTCTGAGATGAAGGGACCTATTTTTTTTGCCGAATTATTGGATGACATCCTAAAGCCGTACCATTTAGAGAATATTGCCCTCTTTACTGCAGCCCAAAGAGCTAATTTACCAAGGGGATTTCCATAAATAAACTTGAGATAAGACTCCCCATATATCGCTTCAGTTTCAATTTGGCTAGTGTAGCGATTATAAAATCTTACCGAATTATTTGATCCCATGAATATATTATCGTCCATTGATGATGACATTCAATAGAGTTAGTGAAGAATGAGTTGGTGATAGATGCGAATTCGGAAAAAATTCCGCCAGGCCAGAAATTTCTAATCACCTAATGAAACCTCACAAAGTTAGGTAAAAATTTAAAAGCGAAATTCTGGCCTGACGGATTTACTCTCACTCTCTGTGTACTTCAAGAGCAGACCTCATGCCAAATGTAGATTTAATCATAGAAATCTTTCTATTTTTAATATCTCCAGTAATGTCTTATAAACTGTTATCTTTAACTTTTCACAATTCCCGCACTATCTAAATGTATATAAAGATATATTTGGCAGTTACTATTATCCTTTTTGGGTTATCACCAATCGGCCATTGCATCCCACAAAACTTTGGAGGCAATCTATTCGGAGCTACTTTTGTACCAAGAAAAATTGCTAACGATTTCACCGACGAGTTAATAGCAACTTCCCTATGGAAGGGTAATAAACTCCCTGGAGATTGGAAAAGAATACCTTCAATTGATCAGGATAATATTTTAAGACTTACCGTTAGCCCTGTTGTTTTCGGAAGTCACCCAAGTTCAGTTTATGCAAACTATGAGGGTCAAGAACTAAGATCAATTTCAATTATGTATCTTGATTCTGAGGAATTCATCAGAAAAAAAACAAGCAATAATGTCGACACCAAATTAATAGGGTTAAAAAAAGAATTCAGAAAAAATTATACTGAAATTTCTTCAAAAATCGAAGAGCAATTATATAAAACTTTTAAAAGTAGACCTAGCGACGCTTATGTGGGAAATACAAAATTTCTTCGAAACTACTACAATGATTACCAAATAAGAGATCTAACAATTCGATTATGCCTGAAAGAAGATAACAGCATCAGTCTAATCATATTGCGAAGCAAGAATGTAACCAAAAGTTACTTAAGCACTGAAGTCAAGGCACTGAAAAAAAACGAACGAAGAAAAAAGTTGGAAAAAAATGTTTTAATTACTAATAACGGCGATCGAAATATAATTGATATACCAATTTTCCAACAAGGAAGACGCCCTTATTGTGCAGTGAACACTCTTGGAATGGCCACTTACTATCTAGGTCTAAGGATGAGTACAGACGCTTTGGCTGCTGGAGCTCGGTTTCGATATATGGATTCAGCTAAAGGCTCAAAGATGCTAGACTTATATCGAGCCGCTGCTGAAGAAAGTGAAGCTACACTTCAGAGAGGCAGGAGCTTTGATTTTAAAAGAGCGCAAAAATATCTCGAAAAAGGACTTCCTATAATTGTCTGGAGAAGGTTTAGCTTTTATAGAGATCAACTCCACTCTGCTGCAGCGAAAGGAGCAAAACTTCCTGCACCTACAAAAGAAGATCGAGGCCAATGGCCAATATCAAAAGACGACCCCGGACATGCATCTGTAATTACTGGTTTTAATAAAGATACTGGAGAAGTCATCTTCATGGAAAGCTGGGGAGAAAATGCTCGTAATAAGAGAATGTTAGCTAATGAACTTGAAGCAACAAGTTATGCTACATTTTACTTTAAAATATAAATCAATAGNCTTTTNTAATACTATTTAACCGTTAATTGATCTAACCTGAGTCTCTCCCGNTCATCAAANAGCTTTTTTGATACCATTTTGACTGCGATCATACTACCAAATCCGCAGCCAACAGCNATTAGTAGCCATATAACAACCTGATATCTTACGGCGTCATCAGGTGAATTACCTGCAAGTATTTGTCCAGTCATCATACCGGGCAAACTAACAACACCTGCAATAGCCATGGAATTGATGACAGGCATTAACCCAGACCTTAATGAGTCTTTTACAATATCTTTAATTGCATCATTAGCGGTCTCCCCAATAATTANTCTCGCCTCAATTGTATCGCGATCATTCCAGACATTTGTTGTAAATCTATCAATACTCAAAGATACTGCAGTCATAGTATTTCCTAATAACATTCCAAGAACGGGTATAGCATATCTTGGGTCCCACCAATTCTCAGCCTTGATTATGGCGATAAGTCCAAAAATTGATACCGCNAAAGAGGAAACAAACATAGAAGAGGTCCCAATGCCATAAGACCAAAAACCCTTTATCTTATACTTCTGCCTAGAAGAAACTTCTTTCCCTGCAACTAGTAGCATAACAAGCGCAATAAGAATAACTGGTAAAGGATGGTCAATTTCAAAAACATATACTAAAACCAAGCCAACTAAGAATAATTGAATCACCATTCGAAGAGAAGAAATCAATAGTGATTTGGCTATCCCAAGATCAGCTTTCCAAGNAAAAAATCCAAGCGCAACGATTAGCAGACCTGCTAAACAAATTCTTTCATTAGAAAGGGATATTATCTCTTGAGAGCTAGCTGTCATAACTCAATAAGAGATTTATTTTTNATAACTAGTTGATTTTGGCTCACTCTCTCTAATTGAGATTGATCATGAGTTATCCAAATAGCTACTGCGTCCTGGTTTCTACAGTAATTTTTTATAAGGGTTTCAACCAAAGAGGCATTCGAGTTATCCAAGTTTGCTGTAGGCTCATCTAACAATAATACNTCTGGCGAACCAGATAAAAGGCGTGCAAGTGCTAACCTTTGTTTTTCACCTGATGAAAGCCTAGACACTTCACTATGAAATATCGTCNTATCCAAAAACCCAAANTCTCTTGGGTCACAGTCCTCAATAAAACTGAAATGCTGACTCACCTTAGGNTACCACCATCTAGATTCAGCAGGCAAGTAACCCACTTTCNTACGCCATACAGGCCCAGAAAAATCTTCTCTTCTTTTNCCATTAATTAAAACTTTTCCCTGACTTTGATCTAANTCGGNAATTGCTCTTAGTAATAAAGTCTTACCTGTACCAGAACGCCCAGAGAGACCCATACATTCACCAGAATTAACAATAAAACTCATAGGATTCCAGTCTAGGAATCTCAACTCTTCGACCTTTAACACAAAAACAAATAGAGCGCAGTTCAGACAAACTCAAGATAACTAAGAAAGATTATTCATGAATTTCAAACATTATGCTAAAATACTTGGCGTGGGGCTTGCTGATCTTATATTCGAAACTAATATAAAAGCCTCCACCATTCCAAGAAACGCTACAAATCTAACAATTATAATATAACATGAGCTTGTATCTAGAATACATTGAAGAAATTGAGGATCGAAAGGCTCAAGGTTTACATCCTAAACCAATTGATAGCGGCAAGCTTACAGCCGAAATTATTACTCAAATAAAAGACCTAGACAATAAACACAGGAGTAAATCTCTTGATTTTTTAATTTATAATACACTCCCCGGAACGACCGATGCCGCAGGAGAAAAAGCCAATTTCTTAGAAAAAATTATTCTAGGTGAGTCTATTGTGGAAGAAATTTCACAAGNATTTGCTTTCGAACTTTTATCCCANATGAAAGGAGGCCCGTCCGTAGAAGTTCTTCTTAATTTGGCCCTTAGTGGTGACATACCAATTGCTGAGAAAGCGGCGACGGTGCTGAAAACTCAAGTCTTCTTATATGAGGCAGACACTGAAAGACTCAAAATAGCTTTTGAAGAAGGAAATAAGATTGCCAAAGAAGTTCTTGAAAGTTACGCCAAAGCAGAATTTTTCACAAAACTCCCAGAATTGGAAGAAACTATCGAAATAGTAACCTATATCGCTGGTGAAGGAGACATCTCTACTGATTTACTCTCTCCAGGAAAGGAAGCACATTCCAGATCTGATCGAGAACTCCATGGAAAGTGTATGATTTCTGAAGCTGCACAGAATGAAATTCAAGCACTTCAAAAACAATACCCAAACAAAAGTGTTATGCTGATTGCAGAGAAAGGCACAATGGGAGTTGGGTCTTCGAGAATGTCAGGCATGAATAACGTCGCGTTATGGACGGGTAAACAAGCAAGCCCCTATGTTCCATTTGTAAATATTTTTCCGATTGTTGCAGGAACAAATGGCATCTCACCAATATTTTTAACAACTGTCAGCGTAACTGGCGGAATTGGCATCGACCTAAAAAACTGGGTCAAAAAGTTAGATGAAAAAGGAGAAACGGTATTAGATGAAAAAGGAGAACCTGTATTAGAGCAATTATACTCTGTAGAAACGGGAACCGCTCTGACTATCAATACGAGAACAAAAAAATTATATAGTGGAGAAACGGAACTAGTTGATATCTCTTCAGCATTAACCCCCCAAAAGTTAGAATTTATTAAATCTGGAGGGTCGTATGCAGTTGTGTTTGGTAAAAAACTTCAAAGTTTTGCAGCTAAAACATTAGAATTGGAATTAGAACCTGTCTTTGCTAAGGCCAGAGAAATTTCCTATCAAGGGCAAGGCCTAACTGCAGTAGAAAAAATCTTTAATAAGAATGCAGTTGGAGTGACTGAAGGAACAACCTTACACGCTGGTTCTGATGTCAGAGTAGAAGTTAACATCGTAGGATCGCAGGACACAACGGGCCTCATGACCTCTCAAGAATTAGAATCCATGGCAGCGACTATTATTTCACCTATTGTTGATGCAGCCTATCAATCAGGTTGCCATACTGCTTCAGTATGGGACAAAAAAGCACAGGCCAACATTCCAAAACTCATGAATTTTATGAATAGGTTTGGACTCATTACGGCACGAGATCCGAAAGGCGAGTATCACGCTATGACCGACGTCATACATAAGGTCTTAAATGATATCACTGTTAATGAATGGGCTATAATAATTGGTGGTGATTCTCATACAAGAATGTCTAAAGGAATTGCCTTTGGAGCCGATTCTGGAACTGTTGCCCTTGCCCTAGCTACAGGTGAAGCCACAATGCCTATTCCGGAATCCGTAAAAGTTACCTTCAAAGGAGACCTTAAACCCTATATGGATTTTCGTGATGTAGTTCATGCAACACAATCTCAAATGTTGAAAAAGTTTGGTGAGAACGTCTTCCAAGGAAGAGTGATAGAGGTTCACATAGGAACATTACCCTCAGACCAAGCTTTCACCTTTACGGACTGGACTGCAGAAATGAAGGCAAAAGCTTCGATATGCATTTCTCAGGATGAAACGTTAATAGATTCACTTAAAATTGCTATAGGTCGAATTCAAATAATGATCGATAAGGGGATGGATAATGAAAAACAGGTTTTACAAGGTTTAATTGATCAAGCGAATGAAAGAATTTCAGAAATAACATCAGGAGAGAAACCAGCCATAACACCTGATTCAAATGCCAAGTATTTTGCAGAATTTGTCGTCGACTTAAATCAAATCGTTGAACCAATGATCGCCGACCCCGATGTCCATAATGAGGATATTTCAAAACGCTACACTCACGATACGATTAGGGCTCTTTCTTATTACGAAGGAGTAAAAAAAGTGGACCTTGGCTTCGTAGGTTCATGCATGGTGCATAAGGGTGATTTAAAAATCGTTGCTCAAATGCTTAAGAATCTGGAAAAGAAAAGAGGGAAAGTCGAGTTTGAAGCTCCACTAGTGGTTGCAGCCCCTACTTACAACATTATTGAAGAGCTCAAAGACGAGGGAGATTGGGATATATTACAAAAATATTCTGGCTTTGAATTTAATGACAATGACCCCAAAAATTCAGCACGACTAGAATACGATAACATGATGTATCTAGAGAGACCAGGTTGTAATCTGTGTATGGGAAATCAAGAAAAAGCTGAAAAAGGCGATACAGTTATGGCAACATCAACCAGACTCTTCCAAGGAAGAGTTGTTGAAGATTCAGAACGAAAAAAAGGTGAGTCATTACTTTCTTCCACACCAGTTGTAGTCCTTTCCGCAATCCTTGGAAGAACACCAAGTTTTGAAGAATATGAAATTGCAGTTGAAGGGGTTAACCTGACAAAATTTTCTCCACCTTTAGAGGATTTAATCACGAGTTCATAAGAGCTATATTATTTAATTTGAAGCTTGGGTTATCCTTAAACCTTTATTTCTAAAGTTCTAATTAGGTAAGAGATATTCCTTTTGTCTCAATCCTAATTTTTCCTTCTTTATAAAGCTTTCCAACTGCTTGCTTAAAAACTTTTTTACTCATTCCTGTGGCTTCTTTAATAGATTCAGGTGAACTCTTATCATGAACTCCAAGAAATTTTTCATCCGTTAATCTTAGAGAATTCAACAATTGGTCAGCTGCGCTTGCAATTCTGGAATACCCTGGAGGTTCTAAACTTAAATCAAGCAGACCATCCTCTCTTATCCGGTTGACATAACATTCTAACCTTTGTCCTGAATCTGCTAAATTGGCAGCATCCATTCCCTTTAAGAAACCCCAACAGTTGCCATTAACGATTGCTCGAATTCCAATGTCAGTCCTTTCCACTGTAAGGATTGAAACCTTATTACCAGTTCTAAGGTGAGAAGGGATATCTTTAGAAACAAACTTTTTTAATTTTGATGATGCCACTAACCGGCCACTGACTTCATCAAGATAAATAAAAACAACCAAATAATCACCAACCCTAGATCTTCTAGGCTGCTCCCCGAATGGTAAGAGAAGGTCTTTCGGTAGACCCCAGTCAAGAAAAGATCCTGCCCTTGTCGAATCAATAACTTCAAGATATGCGAATTCTCCAGCAACTGCTTTTGGGATTTCCGTCGTCGCTATTAGCCGATCCTCTGAATCTAAATACAGAAATACTTTTATATTATCACCCTTATTTATTGATTCAGGTACATATCTTTTTGGCAACAAGATCGATCCAAATTCTTCACCTCCATCAAGAAGTATCCCGGCTTCGTGCTCTTCGCTAAAGACCAAGTCATTAAATTGACCTATTTGTGGTGGAAACATAATATAATTTGTAAAACAATCAGCACAACAACATG
>PAHQ01000063.1 GCA_002705125.1 Verrucomicrobiales bacterium
ACCGTTTACGGCAATGTCCCAGCCACGGTCACGATCAGCACCCTCATTAAAGAGGAGTTGAACTTTATATGTGCTGCCTGCAGTTAAGCCAGCTACAGAAACATCGAGTGCGTTTGGTGCACCTTGCCAACGTATGTCTCTCATGATTTCTGAGAGAGCCGCAGCAGAACCTTCGGTGCCACCTGTGAAAGTGTTGGCTCCTGCCCAGTTGTCAATTTGGTTTGGCGCAGATATCGTTACACTAACGTCACCGACTTGAACTTTACCTTCTTCAACAACGGAGTCACCTAAGCCGACTCGGTCAGTTGAGAAAGTGACGCCGTTGACTGACGAGTCACCGTTACCAAAAGCATCGACCGCGATTATTGCTTTATCAGGGTCAAGGCTTAGATCATCGGGTCCGCTAATTTCTGTTACGGATCCTGTTATCACTTCAAAGGCTGAAGCGTTGTTAGTTGAAAATACTAACAGAGTAACAACAGTTACAAGGAGGGCACAGAAGCCCTTTAAGGTTTCGTTTTTCATGGAGGTTATAGTGTTAGGTTTGTGTAGTGGAGTGTGTGTTTCAGACCTGGTCTGAAATCATTCCAAACCAGTAAATAGCTATTTTTGTCAAAATACCGCCACAAAGTCGAGTTTAATTAATATTAAATTAATATTCAGTTCGAAAGTTTTTAAAATTTTATGGCTAAGTAATAATAATAATTAACTAAAGTTAACTATATTAGAAAAATACAAATCTATTACATACTATTGGTTGCGGTTTCCTAGTCATGGTGTTGTTTTCCGGTTCGCCGCTCATAAAAAATTGAACAGCTATCATCTATAAAAACCATGATTAATCCTGATCGAGCCACGCTCGATTTTCTAAATAGTTTTTCTCCTGAATCTCAGCAAAAGGGCGAAGAATGGCATCGCGAAGGCTGCGTCACTCAAATATTCGGTAATTATCTACTTATTAGGGGTAGAGTTGAAAGTCCTGAAGGAGAAGGCATTGAAACGAGCCTTGTTATGAAAGGTAATGGTTGGATAGGAGAGTCCAACAGCGAATTAAACACAGATTGTCCAGGTCTCTATGCCACCATGCTGGAGCGACTGGAAAGAGGAAAGAATCTTCCTGAATCTCCAAACGAGATTGATGATACTCCTTTACCAGTTCTTCTTGAGGAGAAGTTGGATCGAGAATTAAATGATGAAGAGGAATCTTATCTCGCAAAGCTTGAAAAAAGATACAGAAGATTTGCTATCAGCAAGGAGATCTTTGATCACGATCTGATTCGCTTAGAGCCTAGATGGGAAGTGAAGGGATATGATGCTCTTGAATTATGGCCGACTCCTCCAAAAAACATTGCGGAGTTTTGGAATTACTTAGCCTATGCGTTTGAGAAGAAGGGTCTTGGAATACCTCCTTTCATGAGAGGCGTGACCGACCTTAATCATACTCAGTCCAAGCTAATGAGTTGGGAGCATGATAAAGAGGTCGTCGAGTGGAGTGAAAAAATTGGAAAGTTTATTGATGGTCCCGAGAAGGAAGAGGATTTAAAGAGTGGAGAGTTTTGTCTTGAGATCACAACCAACAGGGCCAATTTGAAATGGAAGCCGGATGGGCAGGATAGTTTTTCAGTGTTATCCTCTCAAGAGATATTAGAGCTTGTTGAAAAATATGATGTCGGGCTCCTTGAGATGGATAATAATTCTGATCTTTTGTGGGCGTCTTATCTAAATTACAGAGGGAAGGCAGGAACTGAAGATATCCGCTTAGAGTCTGAGCTTGCAGGTAGGTTCTTGAATGAACTATTTAGAAGATCATCACTTAATGAAAAGTTAGTAGATCTTGATGGTGAGCCTATTAATATCTCTCAGACTAAGCTTAACTGGTCTTGTGAGCTTGATTCAAATTCGTCGACAGGTGATTGGAAGATTTACCTTATGATGGATGATGGGGAAGTCGTTCCTCATTCCCTACGCTTATTACCTGGACTGCAGAATTTATATCTATCTGATGATATTGTTTTTCAGGGTCCTCCGAGCTGGGCTGAAAGCACTGACGTTCACCCTTCTTACGAGGTTCCTAAAGAAGTGATAGAAAGCGCTACAGGGGTTGCTTTTTTAAAGCGGTCCGGAGCCACCATATCAGAGGTCTTAGAATCTAGAGTCGATGATGCGGTTCTGAATGTTACTCTAGACGCAAAACTAGTCAGTGGTTTAAGTTCAGCTACAAGTGAACATTTAATTTTAGGCTGTAAAGCCAGTGATGATTCACTCAACAGAATTGAGGTATTAAGTGCAGAAGGGTGGTCGATTGTAGAGGATAAAAAAAGGGAAGATGGTCGTATAACTCATTATGATCGTAGCCTTCTCCACAGGATACAGTCATACCTTGCAAAGTTGGTGACCTCTTATGATGAGGTTCATGAGGCATTCAAACTCAAGTTAACTAAAGCCTTCCCCCAAAAATTCACAAAATGGATCAGTTCCCTCCCTAGTGGAATTAATGTTGAGACTGATGAATTTGTTGGCTCTTTACTGAAAGATCCAGTCAAGGCATCACTAAGGTTTGAGGTAGTTGGTGAAGAAATAGATTGGTTTGATTTAAAAGTGGTTGTTGATGTTGAGGGAAAAGATCTTTCAACAGATGAAATAAAGAGTCTCGTAGAGGCCAGGGGTGATTTTGTCAGAACCAAGGATGGTAGTTGGGTAAGGGTTGCATTTGATATGACTGAAGATCAAACGGATGCGGTTCAGGGCTTGGGTATAGACCCTTATGATTTGAGTGGTGAAAGTCATAGGATGCACGCTATGCAGCTTAGTGACCCTGCTGTTAAGGAGATCTTTGATAGCAAAGCTTGGGATAAGATTTGTAAGAGAGCCGAAGAGGTTAAGTTAAGAGTAAGGCCAGCAGTGCCTTCAAATTTACAAGCCGAGCTCAGACCTTATCAAGTTGAAGGTTTTCATTTCCTTTCCTATTTGGCGACTAATAGTTTCGGCGGTATTCTTGCAGATGATATGGGCCTAGGAAAAACGGTCCAAAGTCTATGCTGGCTCTTGTGGTTGAGAGCAAGGAGTGAGGGAGATCCTTTACCTTCACTGGTTATATGTCCGAAGTCAGTTTTGGACGTTTGGTCTGGCGAAGTTAAGAAATTTGCTCCTGAGATTAGAGTCCAGGTCTTGAGATCTAAAGACGAATTAGATATGGAGTCACTCAAGAATGATGTTGATCTTTTAGTTCTCAATTATGCTCAACTCCGTGTCGGTGAGGAAAAATTAACAAAGCAGGAGTGGTTGACTGTAATTTTAGACGAAGGTCAGCAGATTAAGAATCCTGATTCAATGGCTGCTAAGGCGGCAAGAAAGCTTGATTCTGAGCATCGAATTGTTTTAACGGGAACCCCTATAGAAAACCGCTTATTAGATGTTTGGTCACTCATGGCATTTGCAATGCCTGGAGTTTTAGGTGATAAGAAATACTTTAGAAAACGCTTTGATAGAAGGAAAGATGAAACTGCTCAGTCGAGATTGTCTGCTAGGTTGAGACCGTTCCTTTTAAGAAGAACAAAGTCTCAGGTGGCGATGGATTTGCCTCCGCGTATTGAAGAGCAGGTTTACTGCACAATGGATGGAGACCAGGCAGAGCTTTACGAGACAGAGATGAAGAAAGCTCAAAAAACAATACTTGGCATGGGTTCTAATGAGGAGCTTAGAAAGAATAGTCTTATGGTCCTGCAGACTCTAATGAGATTACGTCAGATTTGTTGTCACCCGGCACTCGTTAACCCTGAAAATACTGAAGCTGAAAGTGCAAAACTTAATGCTCTATTCTACTTACTCGACCAGTTAAGAGAAGAAGGTCATAAGGTCCTTGTATTCTCTCAGTTTGTAAAGATGCTCGATATAATTAAGGGTCGCCTTGAAGATGAGGACAGACCATATAGTTATCTTACAGGACAGACTCAGGACCGGGGCAAAGTGATTGAAGAGTTTCAAACGACTGAGGACCCTTCCGTTTTTCTTTTGTCACTTAAAGCTGGTGGTAGTGGATTGAATTTAACTTCAGCGTCTTACGTTATTTTGTATGATCCTTGGTGGAATCCGGCCGTTGAGAATCAGGCTATTGACCGTACTCACCGAATTGGGCAGAAGAATAAAGTGATCGCTTACAGGTTGCTGATGAAGAATACAATCGAAGAGAAGGTCAGAGTCCTTCAAGAACAAAAACAGAAAATGCTCGATGATGTACTTGGAGAGGAATCTTTCTCTAAGGGGCTCGAAATGAAGGATATTGAATTTTTATTTACTCCAGACAAGGATCCATCGAATGAAGTTCAGGTGATCGAATCTGAGGAGTTTATTGATTAATTTTATAGGTTATTCGTCATATCCAAATGATTCATGAATCCGCTGACATAATGAACTCGTAATATTTCGTTGTGGAAACTAAGAACGTGTCAAAAACCCTATTTTTTGATCTTTTTTATAAATTTTGGAGTCAAAAAGTTAGTTTTAAATAGTAAATTACGTAAAAAACTCAATAAATAAGAGCATGACATAACTAGTTCATGCTTGAAGGATCTTGTTTCAGCAATATTATACAAATACAGGGGATATTATTATAAAATGAAAAATTATTTTCTAGCGATCTTTATCGTTTCTTACATTTCGGCCAACATCANTCTCAATGCGAGGGTGTTTGAAGATCAATTCGGCCGCATAATTAATGCTGAACTTGTTTCCCATACTGGTAATGAATCAGAAAATGTAACNATCAAGAAAAGTGGGAAGAAGATGGTTGTGAAAGTTTCTTTATTTAGTGAAAAGGATCAAAAGTTTATTCGTGAATGGATGACTAAAATACCACCAACNTTGGATTACAATTTTCGAGTGGAGGTAGCCAAGAAAGAAATTGAAAACAAGCCAGGTACCAACCCTTTCAAAAAATCAGATGATAAGGAAGTGGCTTATTTGATGAGGTTAACTAATTTGACCCGTCAACCAGTGAGTGGTCTTAGGGTGGAATATCGTGCATACATGAAAAATTATGGTAGTGGTGGTAGTAGTGATACAAGTTCCATTAGAGAAGAGGCAGAAAAATCAGGAAGAGATTTAGGAGGAGTAACCGATAAACAAATCGAAGACTTTATCAGAGATAGATTCGGAGGAGGATCTCGTGGCAGAAGAGGAAGAGATTATGGTAACTCTACAAAACCAAAAATAATTCATGTCGAGGAATCAAAGAGTATCGAAGAAACTCTCAAATTTAATCAGGCGGTCACTATAGAATCTAAAGCAATGAAACTTGATTCATTTAAATCAAGGTGGTCAAATGATCGTTATAAAGACGAGCTAATTGGTGTGATTGTTCGAGTCTTTGAACAAGGTGGTGAAATGGTCTATGAGTACAGAGATCAAAGTACAAAAGAGTACATCTGGGCAGAAAGTAATAGTCCTGTTAGAGGGTTTACGGATGATGAGCCTGACCTAGGATTTGATGATTCTAGTAGACAGCCTAGAGGGTTTACAGGGGAGTAAACTGTATAATAACAGAGTTTAATGTACTCTCTGACCTGGTAGGGAACCTTCGTCTGGTGATATAAGAAAGACATCTTTTCCTCCTGGTCCAGAAGCAATAACCATCCCTTCGCTTACACCAAATTTCATTTTTCTTGGTGCCAAGTTTGCGACCATTATGACTAATCTACCCACGAGGTCATCTGGGTTGTAGGCAGACTTTATTCCGGCAAAAACATTCCTTCTCTCATCACCTCCAAGGCTCAATGTGAGCTGAATAAGTTTCCTNGCTTCAGGCACTTCATTAGCCTCAACTATCCTTGCTACTCTNAGGTCAGGTTTCATGAAGTCATCAAAATTAATTTCTTCCGCAAGAGGTTCATCCTTTAACGGCTCAGGGCTATCATTCCATTCTGATTTTGATGCTTCTTCTTTANTGTTCTCTTTGCTTTCTTCTGTCATGGATTCAACGTCTTTGATGTCAACTCTGGCCATCATGTGTTTAAATTTNTTAATCTTAATTCCNGTCANTGGGGTCTTGGCCTGTTCCCATGATGTGATTTTTTCACCAAAAAGTTCTTCAGTTTTTTCTGAAATAGAAGGAAGAACAGGGGTGAGATAAATGACTAATTGTCTAAAAAGGTTNAGGGCTATTGTGCANACATCTTGAAGTTCATCCTGTTTGCTNGGATCCTTATTTAACTCCCAAGGGGCACTGTTNTCGACAAAAGGATTCGCTTTGTCTGCGAGTTCAATAATCTTTCTCATTGCATGGGAGAAGTCACCGTTTTCGTAATCCTCTGCAATTGACTCACTCATCTCCGCAGCTTCTTTAAAGAGGCCCCCATCATCAGGGTAAGTTGAAGAGAGTCCGGTTTTAGATATAAATTTAGCACTCCTGCTGGCAAGGTTAATNACTTTACCAATAAGGTCTGTGTTCACTTTCATTCGAAAGTCTTCAAGGTTTAAATCTATGTCCTCTACTTTGCTTGAAAGGCGACTAGCATAATAGTATCGCAGCGATGAAGGGTTTAAATGCTTTAGGAAAGTAGATGCTTGAATAAAGGTTCCTTTACTCTTTGCCATTTTTTCCCCATCAACTGTTAGAAATCCGTGAATATGGATCTTATTGGGCAGTGAATAGGNTGAGCTTTTNAGCATCGCCGGCCAGAATAATGTATGGAAGTACTGAATGTCTTTTCCAATAAAATGATGAATTTCAGTGGTTTCACTTTTCCACCAATCTTCTATTTTTTCACTTTCCCTATCACACCACTCCTTAGTGCTGGCGATGTAACCGATGGGAGCNTCAAACCACACGTACCAGTAATTGCCTGGGCTGTCTGGNATTTCAAAACCAAAGTATGGAGATGGTCTAGAAACATCCCAGTCCTTAAGCTCTTCGTTAAGAAAATAATTCTTTAGATAGTTTGCGCTTTCAGGAGGTAGCGTTCCACTCTGAGTCCATTCATCTAAGAAAGAGTGAAGTTGTTCAATTTGAACAAACAAGTGTTCTGCTTTTCTTGTTTCTGGAGTTGTTCCAGAGAGGGTACTTATTGGATCAATAAGATCCNTAGGGGAATAAGTCTCACCGCATTTCGAGCAGTTATCACCTGGCTGGTCGCTGGCGTTACAAGTAGGACACTTTCCTCTAACCATTCTGTCCGCTAAGAACATTCCTTTCTCAGTATCGTAGAGTTGTTCTATCTCTTTCTTTACCACCATCCCGCTTTCATTTAGGGAATCCCATATTTCTATACAGGTTTCTTTATTAGCCTNACTATTTGTGCTCCCATAATGATCAAAATTTATATCAAAACCAGCGAAGTCATTTTGGTGTGACTTAGACATCTCGGCAATCAACTCATGTTCCGTACGACCTTCATCTGCAGCTCTGATCATTATTGCTGTTCCGTGAGTGTCATCAGCGCAAATGTAAATAGCTCTGTTNCCACGCAAACGTTGGAANCGTGCCCATATATCAGTCTGNATGTATTCCACTAGGTGCCCTAGATGNATGTGNCCGTTTGCATANGGTAGGGCAGAAGTNACAAGGATATTTCGCATTTTAAGNCAGCTTGTGTGCAGTAGATTCTATAGGTGATTGTCGTAGAGTTTCAAACAGAGAACGTTAGCAATTTGACGTTACTTTAGCTTTCCACCTATTCCAAGTATGGTTGCATTTGACTTAGCTGATTCTGCTTCTGCGATTTGACCGTTTTTCATATACATTTGTGATAATGATGTCCACGCGAGTTGATCGTTAGGACTTATCTCAGTGGCCATTAAAGCAGCACCGATAGCTTCTTTTGTTTTCCCTATTTTCATTAGAGCCATTCCTAGTGCATGCCATCCATCAAAAAAATCCTTATCAACTTCTGTAGATTTTTTGTAAAATTCTGCAGCGGATTCAATGTCTCCTATGGCAATTTTACCGTTTCCTTCATCATATAAATCATGAGCAGATTGAGTCATGTTAAAGGAGTGATTGTTTTAAGCACTATTTCTAGCGGCTCTGAGCTTCAGATATAAATTTCTAGACTCAGCACTTATATCTTTTCTTTGCTCTTTTAACCAAGAGCGAAACCTAAGGTCGATGTTTTGTTTGCGAATTCGACTACTGATCTCTCTTTTTACTTCAGTTTCTAAAGGGTTAGATTTCAATGATTTTTCTGCAATATAAACGATCATGCCACCATCGGTATCCATTAGTGTTTCACTAATTTTACCTGCAATGGTACCGGGTTTCGTTGTCTCATCGCTCTTAGTTGCAATAGTTCCTAGTACAGCTCTTCTTAGGAGCTCTGAATCAACTTCTGAGTCTGCGGGTGGGGTCTTTAAATTGTAACTATACCGAGATACAGTATATCCATTTTTTTCGGCGGCAGCTTTGATAGTTGGACCGTCTGCAGTAGATGAACTGAGTTTATTTTTTGCTTCATCAAGATCCGCTTGAATCTTATCCAATGACTTTTCTGCAATCATCTTTTCTTTTAGTATGTCTTTAGCTTCATCAAAGTTCATAGGCGTTGGCTCTACAATCTCTATTAACCGAACAAACCAAAACCCATCAATGGTCTTGAAATTTGCTACAGGATTTTCCTGCTTATCGAGATTAAAAACTCTGCCTATTAGCTGCGTGTTCTCTTTGAGCTCTTCTGGGAAATTTTCTCTATCAACAGCAGTCTCAAATTTCTGATATTCAACAGGCTTGTCATCTCCAGAAACAGCACCAACATAACGGGCTGAGATTGCAGAGAAGTCAGAACCGTTAGCATTAATCTCTTTGTTGAAGCTTTTGATTGTGTTGGCAAATTTTGTAAGTAATGCTTCTCTCTCTTGAGGTGTCATTACTTTAACCTCTTCCTTAGGTTCAACTTTTGCCGGGTCTTCTGTAGTATTTTCTTCTTCAATAATTGCAGCCTCATTAGGCTTTTCTGCGCCCTCATCAGAACTACCTTCTTCTTGAGTTTCCACAGTTAATTCCTCCTCAGAAACAGGTTCTTCGGTTACC
>PAHQ01000064.1 GCA_002705125.1 Verrucomicrobiales bacterium
CTTAAGTTCATACTTTGATAAAAAGGCTTATCACGAATGTCCGGCTTCTTGGGGCAGCTGTCGGATATCGACACCAAGAGTCCCGGCTGCTTTAGTCAATTTCGAGGAGTGATCCTGTGAGAAAATCAGCTCAGGTATTGCTGGTACTGTAAGCCAAGAATTTTCCATAATTTCTTTCTCAAGCTGCCCAGCCTCCCAGCCGGCGCAACCAAGAGCGATCAAATAATTTTGGGGCCCCTTTCCTAATGCTATATCTTGTAGGATAGTCTTTGATGTACAAATTTTTATCTCTGATGTAATTCTAATCGATGATTCCCATTTACTTTGGGAATCATGAATAATAAAACCTTTGTCTCTCTCAACGGGACCTCCGGATAAGACCGGATGCTGGTTTGCCATGTCTTCTTTGGGGTCATAAGTGATTTCTAGTTCGTCAAAAATGTCCGCTAAGCTTACTTGAAGTGGCTTATTGATCACTATACCGAGTGCTCCCTCACCGTTGTGTTTCCATAAATATGTCACTGTATCTGCAAAATAAGAACCGTCTAATTGCGGCATTGCTAAGAGGAATTGGTTTTCGAGTGAATTAATGTAGTTATATTTTGTCATATATAAATTAGCTAGAAATTTTCTATAGGACTGCCCTCATGGAAACGCCAAGTGCGTATAATCTCAAGTATATCAGCTTCGGAGCTTATTGCCTTAGGCAAGGGGTCGAAAGGAGCTGCAAGAAGAACGATGCTTCTTGCAGCGTTATCCAGCACCTCTGAGCCTGACGATTCCAGAATACGGATTTCATCTACTTCTCCATTAGTTTGAATTGCAACGAGAATACGCAGACTTCCAAATATTTGGTCTTTTCTCGCTTCCTCTGGGTAATTAAGATTCCCTATTCTTTCAATTTGCTCTCTCCAGTTATGTATATAGAGCTTTTGCTGTCCATTTAGCGCTGACACTGAAGAAATTGTATGACGCTGCGGGCGTTGGTCGTATGCCTCTTTCTGACGAGTTAATTTTGCTTGAAGATCTTCAATAATCTCCTCAAGATCTAAAGATTCGCTCGATTTAGTTAGCAAACTTTCAGGCTGAGATTTTAACTTTGTATCAGCTGGGATTATGACATCTTTTGGGGCGTAAGAAGGCCGATTTATTTTTTTTTGCACAAGAGTCACTTGTATGGGTTCGCTTTGCCTCTTCTGAAAAAAGTCGAACCCAAGACCTATTAAAAGTACGGCATGTAAGCTAAAAGACAGAAATATAGTAAAGTTAAAGCGGTCTTTGATTGTTACTTGTTTTAATAAGTGCATAAAAGCTTAGTTAATTTATCTTCCTATTTTCCCGTATTGGCGACAAGGCTCATTGTAGTTTCTCCAGTATGCAGTTAATTAGTCTTCCCGAAATATCGAGATTGCAGATTCGATCGATTTCTTTCACGCAAGTTGGGCTTGTGACATTAATTTCTGTGAGATAGTCGCCTATTACATCTATTCCGACAAAGATTAATCCTTTTTTACGCAGTGTCGGGCCAATTTGCTCGCAAATCCAACGGTCACGGTCGCTTAATTCTCGTACTTTGCCACTCCCGCCTGCCGCTAGGTTTCCCCTGTTCTCTCCAATAGCTGGAACCCGTGCCAGCGAGTAGTCTACTGGAGAGCCATCGATAAGTAGTATTCGCTTGTCGCCTTCTTCAATTTCCGGTAGAAACTTTTGGGCCATGATTTGTCGCTTACCATCATCTGTAAGAGTCTCCAAAATAACGCTTAGGTTCGTATCGCCGCTTTTTACCCTGAAAATCGAACTACCGCCCATGCCATTTAAAGGTTTGAATATCACATCGTCATATTTCTGATGAAACTCTCTGAGCTTTTCATCCGCACTCGCCACAAGGACAGGGGGACAGCACTGGGGGAATTGCGTAGCGAAGAATTTTTCATTACAGTCACGCAAACTTTGGGGGTTATTTACGACTAATGTTCCCTTCCCATGGGCTGCCTCTAAGAGATAAGTCGAGTAAATGTAATCGAGGTCAAAAGGCGGATCTTTTCTCATAAGTATTACATCTAGCTCCGATAATTCTTTATCGATTAAATCTCCGAATTGATACCACTCGTTCTCATCATCGAAAACTGTTAATGCTTTCATTGAAGCCCTCGGAGAACCCTGATCTGCATAAAGGTCTGACTGGAGCATATAAAAAATCTCACATTCGCGCTTTTGAGCGGCTAGCAAAATAGCTAACGTGGTATCCTTCTTAAAATTTATGGATTCAATAGGATCCATTATTATTCCAATTTGTATTGCCATTAAAATACCTACCCGGCCGTAACCTGCAGAATGATGGGGTCGAAAAGATTCTTAGCCTTGGAATCATAGCCCACTTTTTTATTATTATCGATTTTAGCGTCTCTTGAGANTTGTTTCTTAACTTCTTTTTCGCATCGAATGTATTCTGTTTTATAATCAGCTNCTCAAGATTAAAAAATGCGGCGNAGACATGAAAGCTTTAGCNTATATATGGGGAATTGGGGGAGTGCTTTTGCTCTTGATATTTGCTATTTACAGGCTCGCACCTATGGCGCTTGCACTTCAATATATCAGTATGGGCTTTTTTCACTGGGTATTATTAATATTCAGCGTCATCTATATGGCTTATGCAGAGGGCTACAGAGGGTTTCATCTAGGATTTGCACCANGAGTNGTTAAAAGGGCNCTATATTTGATGAGAAAGCCCAAGNTGCNTCTCGCNNTNTTTGCACCTGTGTTTTGTATGGGTTACATACATGCTACAAAGCGGCGTCAGATTTCATCTTTAGGGTTAACCGGCTTAATAGTCTNTTTTGTTGTTTTGGTGCGGTTACTTCCTCAGCCTTGGCGAGGCATCCTAGACGCTGGAGTGGTTNCAGGTTTAACCATTGGATGCTTGTCGATAANCTACTATATTTTTTATGCACGCGGGAGGCCTGAGGTCATTTCGATTTCTTCCGATATCCCTGGAGAGAGAGAGGAGGGCTAAAATGCCCATAAAGACATGCATGCTCTGAATCAACCAAGAAGTTGCGCAATTATAGTCACCTATAATCCGGATATTACCGCTTTATTGAAATTGGTTGGTCAGCTCAAAAAAGAGACCGACTTTATCATAGTTGATAACGGGACTCTGGACATTCCAGATATCGAAGAATCCATCAATGTATATGATCAATGTAGAGAAATCATTTGTTTGAAAAAGAACGAAGGTTTGGCAAAGGCTTTAAATACTGGGATACATTGGTGCTTAAGGGAAGAATATGACTTCGTATTCTTATTCGATCAAGATAGCAGTTTATGTGATTTATTTATAAATAGAATGATAAAGGCTTTTTTTGATGCGAGCAGCGAAACTGGAAAGAATATCGCTGCCATGGGTCCAAGAATTATCAACCCTCAAACAATGCGGCAAACGAGTTTTAAGCTATTCAATAGATTTATTTTTCGGTCAGACAGAAAGTTATCAGATAAAGCTACACACTATGTTGCTGATTTTTTGATTACATCAGGAACATTACTCGTCTTAAAAACAATAGAATTCATTGGCGATATGAAGGCAAGCTATTTCATAGACAATATTGATTTAGAATGGTGTTTCAGGGCGAAATCTAAAGGTTATGAACTCGTCGGTACAGACGAGGCTGTTTTGTACCATGCGATAGGAGAAAGAAGCTCAAGCCCTATAGTTCGTTCCGGTTTGATGGCCCAGCACAATCCTACACGTTCTTACTATTCTTCTAGAAATAGAGTGCATTTGTATGGCGTAGACTACTCTCCGGCGGGGTGGAAATATCGAGACATTGTTAGGTTTGCTACGAAGACAGCTTGGCTTTTAATTACCTCTCCTCAAAGGAAAGAGTACTGCAAAAATATTTTTTTGGGGATTAAAGATGCGAAACTGTTAGCTTAAATGGAAATATCTCCAACAATCGTAATTCTTCTCTCGACCTATAACGGAGCTAATTATCTTGAAGAGCAATTGGATTCGCTGCTGAGGCAAACGTATGACGATTTTATAATCGTAGTTAGAGATGATGGATCTACCGATTCTACACAACAGATAATCAATCGGTACATGCATAAGAATCAGAAAAAAATTTACAAGTTGCCTGGAAAGCAAGTCAACATCGGTCCTAGTGCAAGTTTTTCTAATTTGATTCAATATATTATGAACGAAAAAGGCACGTTTGGCCTGGATCGCTTATATATAATGTTATGTGATCAAGATGATATTTGGCTAAAGAATAAACTTGAAGTACAAATATCAAAAATGCTTTATGCGGAGCAAAAATCTATCGGCCGACCAATTCTAATTCATTCCGACCTTAATGTAGTTGATGAAGGGAAGAAGCTCATCGCAAAGTCTTTTATTAAATACCAGGGTTTAGAAATAAGACGTAACCAATTCACGAATCTTGTTTTAAGTAATCTAGTAACAGGATGCACTATTCTTTTTAATGAGGAGCTCGCGCATGAAGCGCTGCCAATTCCAGATAAGGCGATTATGCATGACTGGTGGTTAGCTTTAACTGCCTCTGCATTTGGGGAAATAATATTTATCGACATACCTCTCGTTAAATATCGACAACATGCAAATAATACGATTGGTGCTCAAGAATTTGCCGCGACAAAATTATCGACAGAAGCGATCCGTTTACGTCTCTTCACTTCAAAAAGAAATAGCCACTTGGTTGATGTTGCGGAGCAGGCGATTGAATTTCAAAAACGGTTTGGTAAATCTCTAGACCTCAAGCAAAACTTATGTTTGAGGATTTCTAGTCTTATGACACACAGTTTAGTGGGCATACAGCGCATCTTTTACAGAATAGCTCGGGCACTTTGATCAAAGATAGATTTTAAATTTGACTGAAAAACTGCTTCGGAACAATCTTCTCCAATCGCATGAAGACCATGTGCACGTATATCTCGCCATAATCCTTGATCCTTATACAAACGTACACACTGCGAGGCAAACATTCCAGGTGTAGTTCCGACTAAGAGCTCCTTTCCATCATCCCATTGAAGTTGCTTCGCAAGCAACTCTGTAGCGACGCAAGGAATTCCGCTTGCCGCAGCTTCATGTACTTTGTGGGGTATGCCTGCAGAAAATCTCGTTGGCGCGATAAAGACCCGGCAGCGATTATAAATTTCATCCAAGTTCTCTACTTTTCCGAGAAACGAAATATTATCTTTCTGAATTGTTAGTAGAGAAGGTGCGCCAAGATCGCCAACTACATAAATCTTAATATTTGGTAAGTCTTTCTCAATTAATGGAAACACGTTTATGCTGAACCACAATAAGGAGTCTACGTTAGGCGAGCCTTCATCCCTTAGGGCCCCAACAAAAAGAAGACCTTCCCGACTTTCAAAATCATTCCTGCCAGGCCTTACCGTCATCTTGTGGCCAAGCACATGGACATTCTTGATTCCATGACTTCTATAAACTCGAGCTTCTTGTTCTGAGACGGCAACCACCGAGTTTGCAATACTGCATTTCTCCATTTCGTCTTTCATCATGCTAGCTTCTTCATCACGGCCAACTCCTTTTCCATACAATGTTCTGCGGATTATCTCGCGTGATGCCGTCAATGCCTCAGCATCATAAACAAGATCTACATTGCTAAGTAAATCTTGGTTCTCCGCAGTAAGGGTTTTAAATATTTCCATGTTATGAACTCGACTAACAATGATGTGCTGGAAAAACCCTTTTCTGGCTCTTAGAAAGCCCTCGAGGCCGGACTGTCCCTCGTCGAAGATAATTTCTATTGAATCATCCAATGTTTCGTAACTGGACTTCCAATCATCCGAGGGGAACTGCAGTGGGTATAGCGTGACATTATAATTAAAGGCTGAGAGGGTATTTAAAATTTGCGCGCATCTGGGGTATCCAGATCCTAAGGCTGGATGTGGCACTCTATCGTCTATCAACAAAATATTTGAAAACTTATTGGTGGATCTTGCGATCAGGGTATACCCTTCTTCGGGCGGATATTTGTCTGCTAGCCAAGCCTTATGTTTTGCTAGTAGCGTTTTTCGATTTTTCTCTTGTAAAGATAAAGCATTCGTTACATTTTCTGAGCTTGCAAACTCATAGTGAACAATTTCTACACAGGGGTTATAAACGACCTTCAACCCGGCTTTTTGAAGGCGTATACAAAAATCAGATTCTTCATAGTAGGCTGGAGCAAAGTCTATATCGAAGCTTCCTAGCTCGACAAAATCTACTTTTCTGAATAATAAAAAAGCTCCAGAGCAATAATCAACTTCTCGTTTAAACATAAATTTCGGATCATTTGGGTTCTCTCCTCTACCATAGCCNATGCAGGAACCATCNTTCCAAATAATACTGCCAGCTTCTTGTAAAGTGCCATCGGTTAATTTAATTTTTGCGCCTACCGCGCCTATTTCCTGATCATTTTCNATGGTGCTTAAGGCCCTGGAGAGCGACTTTTTCTGAATGACCGCATCGTTATTCAGTAGCAAGATATACTTGCCTTTAGCAATTTCGCTGCCCTGATTAACAGCTCTTAAAAACCCTAGGTTTTCATTGTTCCTAATGATTCTAGCGTTATCAATAAGAGCCAAAAGNTCTCCAGTTTTGTCTGTCGAGGCATTGTCTATTATAACCAGTTCGTATGTCACATCAGCATGATGTANTAAAGATTTAAAACATAGTAATCCNAGGTGTGCTTGATTATATAAAACNATGATGATTGAAAGTTCTATGTCTTTTGTGTCAGGAAAAACGAGTCTTTCGGTAGATTTAAGTAGCTTGGAAAGTTGAGATTTAGCCTTAGCATCATACTCTATTTTACAATCTTGAATTAAAGGAATGCTGGCTACATCGCCTCCGTCAGTTTTGATTCTTTCTTTTGGTGGAGGTAGGGTGGCAGCTTTTTCTATAAATTTAGCTGCTTCGTTCTTCTTGATTTCCAAAGCGCGCGACATAGTTAGGCCTCTCTTAACAAGAGNTCCGACTCGTCGGAAAGCCCCTGTCAATCTCCATGTGTTTGAAGAAATTATTTCCTCCAACGCGAGTTCTAGTTGAGATTCATGCAGCCGTAGATGTCTTTCCGTTTCTTCTTTTCTCTGTATCTCGATTTTCAAGGTTGAGTTATTTTCAACTGATTCTTTCACTGAACGCCTTAAAAAATTGATCTCTTCATTTAACTTAATGGCTAGAGCTTTATTCTCAAGCTTGAGCTTTTCATGCTTCCCACCAAGTTTTTCAAGCTTCTCGCCAAGTTTTTCATGCTTCTCACCAAGTTCTTCATATTGTTTTTTTATAACTACATGCTCCATTAGGAGTTCTTTATGATGGCTGTCGAGTTCTTGATAAATATTGGATAAGTCTGCTCGCATCGAAATGCCAATTAGTTTATTGACCTGCTCTCCTGTCCATTGCGACTTCCATTTTTCGAAAATTTGAGCGCGTGCTCTGCCAATTCTGCTGTCAGAATTAAATCTTTCGGCATCCTCGGCATGCATTGTTTCCGAATCTCCTCCCGATCTATAGAAAGCTGTAATAGCAGGAATATGAATGGGCGTTGTTTTTTGAGACAGTTGAAGCCAAAAGTCCCAGTCTTCATAAATTTCGAGTTGAGTGTCGAAACGGCAGCCTTCGACAACCAGACTCTTTTCAAATAACATTGAATGTATAGGAATGTAGTTGTCGCGCATCAATAAGTCAGGATCGAACTCTGTACTATATATATGGTTTAGTAATTTTCCTTGGCTAGTCACCCTTTGCACGCCGCAATAGATAGCTCGGAATGATGAGCTCTCAAGCACTTTCGACATCAAATTCGCTATATGATTGCTGGATATATAGTCATCATCGTCAAGGAATAAAAAAAAGTGACCGTTGGCCGAGTCCATGCCTAAATTTGCGGCTTCAGGGCGAGTTAGGAGCTTTTTCTGATTAAGTTCAGTAACGTCAAGATCATTCGGGAGTAAATTCACTAGAGATTTCCCGGTGGAGTTTACCAAGATAACCTCAATCGGCGTATATGATTGAGCGCGGATCGAATTTAATGCTTGTTTTAAGGTTGGCCGACCAATGCTTCGGCATATTATCGTAACTAAATCTTTTCCCTTCGAGTCACNTTTTTTAGACACCATAAAGTTTACTTNGCTTCTTTCGAAGTTAGTTNNCGCATACTANATAANATTNCCCGAATCAGAGGCCATTAATTTACGNCCAATGACTATNCCTAAAGTNTGACATATAAAATCTAGAAATAACGTATCTAGATGAACATTAAANTGATNTGNTGTCTTATTTCCAAGTGCTAGCAACCCNAAAGCTTGGTCATTGTTAANTACTGGGCATAAAGCTGNAGAAACTATTTTNCCTTTTGACATNGGNAANAGATGCAATAGTTGCTCANTTTCCAGTTGTCCACAGTAGGTTTTTTTCAGTCGAAAAGCNTCACTATACTCTTTTTTTANAGTCTCAAANTTTTCTGAACGAACCATGCCTGACTTAGTCAGATTGGGATGATCTATAAAAATCATTTCACAGGCGTCAATGTTCTCTAGGCTAGTAAACTGTTCTTGTATGGAAATACTAATTTCTTCGATTGTGTTTGAATTAAGTAAGGCTAAGATAAGAGTTCTTGTAGCATCAAAAATCATATCATTACTACGNGCGACTTGTATTAAATCGTTTAACTTTTTTCTTGTTTCAATTCCTTGNTTTCTCAAGATATTGACTTGNTTTTCGACCAAGGAAATTGCTTTGCCACTTTCATGGGGTAACTTGATATTCGCGAGCAATTCACCCCAACTGAGAAAGAATTCTGGATTATGATGGAGGTATGCGGCGACTTGTTCCTCAGTGACGCTAGCTTCAGCAGCATTAGATAAATCTTCGGCAGTTGTATAATCTTCGTTCATAACTCTATTATTCCTTCATAAACGGTTTGAGTTGGGCCTCTCATNATGACTGAATTTCTTAAATCCCAACTTACCTTTAATTGTCCGCCGGGCAATTTCACTTGCACTAGCGGATCTAATTTTTCAAGCATTCTGCCGGCAACAACGGCTGCGCAAGCTCCACTGCCGCATGCTAGAGTTTCTCCAGCACCTCTCTCGAAAACCCGGAGTTGAATTTCACTCCTTGAAACAATTTCCATAAAACTAACGTTTACACCCTCAGGGAAATCTGTGTGAGTACCAAGAGCCTCTCCAATATCTTTTACGGCAGTTTTTGTAAGGTCTTCAACACAAATTACTGCATGAGGGTTTCCCATCGATAATGCCGANAATAGAAGTANTGATTCTTTTCCCGAAATCAAAATGGATCTTTGATAGGTGCTAAGTGTTGTTTCGCTTAAGAATGGAATCAAAGCAGGATTAAACTCTGGGATTCCCATATCTACCGAAACTTCATCATCATCATGAATCGTCAATAAAAGAGAGCGATTAAGGGTTTTTACTTTGACGGCTTTTTTCCGTGATAGTCCTTTGTCATGGATATACATTGCAATGCAGCGAGCACCGTTACCACAATGCTCCACCTCACTTCCATCTGTATTGAAGATTCGGTAGTGGAAGTCCACCGTGTCTGAATCTGATTTTTCAACAAGTAGAAGTTGGTCGAATCCAACGCCGAAGTTCCTATCTGAAAGCGCCCTGATTTTTTCGGACGTGAGCTCTACTTGTCTCCCAGTGAGGTCTAGGACCATAAAGTCATTTCCAAGACCGTGCATTTTAGTAAATGGAATCTTCATTAATGTCATTTGCTTTAAACTGGTAGTATATATTCGTTTCTAAATAGATCTGTTACGTTTTCTCTATCCCTTATGAGGTGTATTTTTTTTCCACTAACCATTACCTCCGGAGCGCGTGGCCGAGAGTTGTAATTTGAACTCATGACAAAGCCATATGCCCCAGCAGATTGCACAGCAAGTAAGTCTCCGGGTTTTATATCTAAAATGCGATTCTTGCCTAGGAAATCTGCAGATTCACATATTGGTCCTACAACTTCATAAGATAATGGACTGCCGTTTGGAGTCTTGTTGACTGGAATTATCTTCTGCCATGCACCATATAAAGCGGGTCGAATTAAATCATTCATAGCCCCATCGACTATTGCGAAATTTTTGCCTTCATGGGTTTTTAAGTATTCAACTCTACTGACTAAGATGCCGGCATTGGCCGCTATCGAGCGGCCAGGTTCAATAATTATGGTAAGGTCGAGATCACTAAATTTTCGTTTTATTAGTGAAACGAGTTCATGAGGAGTGGGTGGCTCTTCATGTTCGTAGGTAACCCCCAAACCCCCACCGATGTCTATATGCTCTATGGAAATACCCTCCTTTGAAAGTTGAGTATTCATTTGCAAGACACGCTCTAAAGCATTTAAGAATGGCTCAACACTTGTAAGTTGAGAGCCAACGTGGAAGTCGATTCCAGTTACCCTAATTCCTTTCATTATCATCGCGCGCTTATAAAGCTCAAAGGCTGGTTCTGCGGATACCCCAAATTTATTTTCCTTGAGGCCTGTAGAAATATAAGGATGAGTTTCCGCATCGACGTCGGGATTGACCCGAATAGACACCGGCGCTATTTTGCTATGACTTAACGCGACCTCATTAATTCTTTCAAGCTCAGCCTCCGATTCAACATTGAAACAATGGATGCTTGCATCCAGACCTTCACAAATTTCAGCAGTGGTTTTGCCAAGTCCTGAGAATATAACTTTATTGGG
>PAHQ01000065.1 GCA_002705125.1 Verrucomicrobiales bacterium
CTCTACCTTCGTGATGCTCTCTATCTTCGTGATGCTCTCTATCTTCGTGATGCTCTCTATCTTCGTGATGCTCTCTACCTTCGTGATGCTCTCTACCTTCGTGATGCTCTTCACCTTCGTGATGCTCTTCACCTTCGTGATGCTCTTCACCTTCGTGATGCTCTTCACCTTCGTGGTGATTGTGTCGACTCATATGCTCCATGTGTCTCTTCATCTCTCCCATCTCTTTTCTCAAGTGTTCAAGATGACCTCGAAGCTCTCTCACCTGATGCTGCAATTGATTAATTCTTTCCTGATATTGCGGAAAATTTTGCCCTCTCTGCATAGGCCTTCGATCCCCTCTCCTATCATTTAGTCGGATATTACCTCTGCTCCTTGAACTCTCCATCTCCCTGACTCTGCGCATTAGTTGGTCAACTTTTTGACTATCCCCCCTCTCCTTCGCCTTTCCAATTTCAGCTTTCAATTTATTAAGGGCATTATCAAAATCATTCCTGTTATTATCAACCTGATCTGGCCTCTTTTCTCTTTGATTTTTTTGATGATCATCAGCTGAAACTAGTCCAGAAATCGAAAGGAATGAAATGGCAATAAAGCAATTTATTATTGCTGTGAAAAGAGGTGTGAATTTATTTTTCATTGTACGGTTTAATTCAATTAAAATGAGGGGAGTCAGTATTGATTAATAAAATTAGTAAAGCAACATTTTGTTAGAGTGATATTTCAAAACAACGAAACATAGGGATTTATTATATTTATTTTTGATTTAAATGACCTCGCAATTTATACACTTCCAATCTTAAATATTCTTAAATGCGATTATTAATATTTTTTCTGTTTTCAATAACATTTATTAAAGCTCAACCAAATGTGGTGTTCTTTCTTGTAGATGATCTCGGTTATATGGATATAGGAGCTTATAATGATGCCTCTTTTTACGAAACTCCTAATATCGATAATCTTGCCAAAACCGGAGTAAAATTTACTAATGGTTATGCCGCCAATCCAGTTTGCAGCCCAACTCGATATAGCATAATGACCGGCAAATATCCATCCCGAGTGGATGCAACAAATTGGTTCAGTGGAACCCGATCTGGAAAATTTAAGTCTGCCCCCCTTCACAGTAACATGCCCCTTAAGGAAGTAACACTTGCTGAAGCCTTAAAAGAAAACGGATATAGAACAGCATTTCTGGGAAAGTGGCATCTCGGACCCACTCCAGAGTTTTGGCCAGAAAATCAAGGCTTTGACATTAACGTTGGAGGCCATAACCGAGGCAGTCCGCCTGGAGGTTACTTTTCTCCTTACAAGAACCCGCGCCTCAAAAATCTAAAGGATGGAGAATACCTTACCGACAGATTAGCCGGTGAAGCGATTAATATCATCAATGAATTTCACTCAAAAGAAGAGCCCTTTTTCGTCTACCTATCTTTTTATAATGTTCACACCCCACTACAAGCACCAAAAAAACTGGTTGAAAAATACCAGGCTAAAGCCACATCAATTAATGGAAAAGAGTTTGGCCCTGAAGAACAGGTATGGCCTGGCGCAAAAGAACGTAAAGTTCGAATCCTTCAGAAACATCCAACCTATGCCGCAATGGTTGAAAAAATGGATGCTGCAGTGGGTAAAGTTCTTTCTAGACTCGATGAACTAGGAATAGAAGAAGAAACTATTGTATGTTTTACATCTGACAACGGAGGCTTATCAACTTCCGAAGGTTCACCAACTTCTAACCTTCCACTCCGAGGAGGAAAGGGGTGGGTCTATGAAGGAGGAATTAGAGAACCCTTTATTATCAAATACCCTTCAATGTTCAAGCCCTCGGTATCAAAAGTGCCAGTAATTAGTACAGACTTTTATCCTACTATTCTCAATTTAGCAGGCGTGAAAGCAAAACCCAAACAACACTTGGATGGTGTTAGTCTTACCCCTCTACTCAATTCTCCAAAAGGAACAATAAAGCGAGATTCTATTTTCTGGCATTACCCACACTACTCTAACCAGGGTGGGTTTCCTGGCGGAGCAATTCGTTCAGGTAGTTACAAACTTGTTGAGCGATATGAGGATGGAAGAACTCACTTATTCGATCTCAATAAGGATCCAGGAGAATCTATTGATATTGCTAATGCAAACAGAGATAAAGTCGACAGCATGCGCAAAGAACTCCATAGCTGGTACAAAAAAGTCGATGCCAAGTTTCTCCAACCTAAAGGAGAAAATCGCAATCCATGGAGACCGTAATTTATTAGTATCGCCCCCTAACGCTTGAGTCTATCTTCTCATCATAAAGAAACTTCAAATCAGCATAAGCTTTTCTCGAAATCGAATTCATAGCAGACACTTCAGCATTCTGGGCAGCTTGCTTAGAGGTTGTAGCACCAGGAATAACCGTACTAATTTCATCGTGATCAAGGATCCACCTCAATGATTTCTGAGCAAGGGTCGCCTCATTCAACTCTTTACTTAATATACCCTCAACTTCATTAGCGAATTCAATACCCAAATCAAATGGTACACCAGCAAACGTCTCGCCAACATTAAAGAGTTGCCCATCGGAGTTAAAATTTCGATGATCCCTTTCAGCAAATTGATGCTCTTTTGAAAACTTCCCGGTAAGCAAACCACTAGCAAGAGGGACCCTCGCTATTATTCCCACATTATTAGAAGACGCAATATTTAGGAGATCTTTCACCACCCTCTGACGAAATATATTAAAAATGACCTGAAGAGAACTTGCCGAGGAATTTTCGATACAAAAAATTCCCTCTTCAATTGTTTCTACACTCACTCCATAATTTTTAATAAGACCTTCTTGCTTAATCTTCTCAAGATTTTCAAAAGCTTGTAAATTGTGAAGAGTTTCCTCCGGAATACAATGTAACTGAACAAGATCAAGACTTGAGACTCCAAGTCTATTGCAGGATAACTCCGCAGCTTTAGCTATTTCTTCATAACTATCATTCCAAGCAGAAGTCGCACGCCCCATTTTAGTCGCAACAATTATTCTATCACTTCGTTCTTTAATAAACTCGCCGATAATTTTTTCAGACCTACCTGCACCATAGACGTCAGCAGTATCAATGAAATTAACGCCTGCATCAGCTGCCACATGCAATGCTTCTAACGCGGTTTTAATAGGGACATCAACTCCCCAATCTGCTCCAATCTGCCATGCTCCAAGGCCTATTTCTGAAACTTCAAAGCCAGTATTTCCAAGAGATCTTTTATTCATAAAATTTTAATAACTTCAAATCTATTGATACAAAAAAGCAATCCTAATTCGTCAATTTAAGAAAGTTTCCAATCTCCATGATATTTTCTCATTATTAATGCATCTGCCTCATTATCATCGACGAACTTTTCACTTTTTGGATCAAATCTAAGGCTTCTATTTAATTTTGCTGCTATTGCACCCAAATGACATGCACTTGCAGCACGGTGAGCAGACTCAACAGATGAGGCTGTTTCTTTACGAGAAAGAACACAATCTATGAAATTTCGGTGATGATTCTTAGAAGTATAAAGTCTCTTATCGTTAGGACCTAATTTCTTCCTCATGAGCTCTGTCGGATCTGTAATTAACTTGTGATTTTCGACATAAATTGAACCCTCTTCTCCAATAAATTTTGTGCCCCACTCAGAAGTGTTTTCAGTACTGAACATTCTAAGCTCTACATTGTCTGGATAAACATAACGAATATCAAAACTCTCCACAGCATCGTATATTGTAGCCTCTCTTCTTTTCACTTTATTCGCAACTATCTCAATTGGACCTCCATTATCAGAATCCATTCCCCAATGAGCTACATCGATAAAATGCGCTCCCCAGTCGGTCACATATCCAGGAGCATAATCATCAATCCAACGAAAGTTAAAATGACAACGAGCTGCCGTGTACGGTGCGTCAGGAGTTGTGCCAGCCCACATTTTATAGTCAAATCCATCAGGCGCTTTTTGCTCTTTCTCATTACCTGTATAACCTCCTTGGATATGAAACTTTCCAGGAACTCCGACATCGACCTTTTTTAGTTTTCCAATATATCCATTTCTGACCCACTCACAGGCCATCCGAGAATGGACACCAGAGCGCCTCCATGTACCACATTGCAAAACTCTTTTATTTTCAAGAACAGTTTTAGTAACAAATCGCCCTTCTCCTATGCTAGAAGCAAGAGGCTTCTCACAATAAATATCTTTGCCAGAATTGGCTGCTGCAACAGTTATCATAGAGTGCCAATGATCAGGCGTCGCTATCATGACAGCATCAATATCTTTACGATTGATCAACTCCCTATAATCAGAACATCCATCTTTATCGGATAACTTCGCTATATTCAAAGCTCTTTGTCTATGAGCTCTATCCACATCACATACTGCAACAACTTTAACCCTATCATCTTGGATGAAATTATTCATATTACCAGCCCCCTGTCCACCTACACCAATACATGCCAATTGAACTTTTGAATTAGCAGCCGTAGCATTACCTCTGCCTAAAACAGATGAATTAATAATCAGAGGTGCTGACAAAAATGTGCCCTTTTGCAAGAATTGACGACGCGTATTTTTCATAGAGTATGATTGAAACCCGAAAAAACTTCTTCATCAAGCCTTTCAGCCACTCATAATATTATTTGGGATAATCTTGCAAAGAATCACACAGGATTGATACTGGTATAGGTGCACATCAAAACACAAAACGTCGATCAGTATGCAGTTAGGACTGTGGACATGAGGGTAGATTATGGTGATTTCGTTGCAGTAAATGAACTCTGTCTAAATGTACCAAGAGGAGAAATATATGGCTTAATTGGGCCTAATGGTGCCGGCAAAACTAGTAGCTTTAAAGTACTCGCTACTCTAATGGAACCAACTTACGGGGATGTATTTATCGGCGGAGTTGACATCTCACTTCACCCAGAAGAGGCCCGAAAGCATCTGGGGTACATGCCAGACCTCGCTCCCATCGCCACTGATCTAAAAGTTTGGGAGTTCCTTGATTTATTTGCAAGCGCCCACGGATTGAATGGTGGAAATCGGCGCTCAAGAATAGAAGAATGCTTGGACAAAGTGGCCCTTGAGGATAAAAGAAATGAATACTGTANAAGCTTATCAAGAGGCATGATGCAGAGACTAGTGTTGGCTAAGACTTTGTTACACCGTCCTTCCCTCTTCTTGCTCGACGAACCTGCTAGNGGTATGGATCCAGAATCAAGGCAAGCGCTAAGATATACCGTAAGGCAACTCGCTAACGACGGAGCAGCAGTATTGTTGAGTTCGCATATACTTACTGAGCTTGAAGATATGTGCACTATGGTTGGAATGATGTCCAAGGGCAACTTGGTGGAATCAGGAAAAATATCCGATGTCATCACAAGAAGAAGTAATGATCAAAAAAGTTTAATCATAGAATCATTGGATAATCTAAATGAAATCGCCAGTTATATTAGTTCTGAAGAATTTGTTGGTGACCATCTGGTAAAAGAAAAGGAATTAATATTTTCTTTCAATGGAAATGATGAAGACCAAACTAAATTATTGGGCGGAATGGTTAATAANGGATTTAGGATAAAAAGCCTTAGAGAACAGAAAAAGAATATCGAGCAGATCTTGCTTGAGATGAACGCGGCTCCAAATTCGGAGGAATCCTCATAAAATAATGAGTGAAAGTTTAAAACCTATTCAATGGTGGCAAATATGGTCAAATCCGATCTTTAGGAGATACTTAAGATCAAGACTAAGACCCGCTCCACTCATCACGTGGGTCATTATTGTTCTAACGTTCACTGCCACACTTTTCTTTTTATTCTTCTACGGATCCGAATTCCGATTAAAAGGAAGCCCAGAAGCTGCAGCCCGAGATGCATGCATTCCTGTATTATTTATACAAATGTTGATCCTTTTGTTTATGGGAACAGGAAGTGTGGCTGGTGGAATCTCCAGAGAAGCTGCAGATGGAATGGTCGATTATCAAAGGCTTACCCCAATGACCCCATTATCAAAAATAGTNGGCTATNTGTTTGGTTTACCTGTTCGCGAATATGTGCTCTTCGCTACTACAGTGCCCTTTACTGTGTTTTGCATTTTTGTAGGAAATATTCCTTTAGNAGTGGTAGCTGAGGTTTATGGAATGCTTTTTACCTCTGCCATTTTATACCATCTAACTGGATGTGTCGCTGGAACCGTGGTCAAACGCAGACACTTTGCTGGGCGCGTAGCACAAATAATGGTTATCTTTCTTTATTTCGTTCTTCCTGGCCTACTAGGACCCTTAGGTTTTGTTTTATTTGAATACTTAACTATGCGACCAATTCTGGTTGAACAGTTTGATAGCATAAGAGGGCCAGCATTTAGTAATTTACCTAGCCCTGAAAAAATCGGAGGGGTACCATTGTTCGATTGGAAACTAAACACATTAAGCTTCTCACTTCTAATCCAGTGCTCTCTGATTATTATTTTCATGGTCATCCTTTATCGAAAATGGCGCCAACCGACTAATCACCTTTTAGGTAAGAACTTTGCATTTGTGGTGCACCTTTGGATCCTCACTTTGATCACCGGTAACGCANTACCAATAATAAAAAATGAAAACCAATTAAGTGGAGGTAGGTCTGAGAGAGTCGCGGAGATGCTTGTAGAACAAAGGATGGCAGAAAAAAACCTAGAAGAAATTGAAAACTTTAACCCAAGAGAAGCGACCAACGTGATCGCTCAATCAAGTATTCTAGCATCATTAGGCCTAGGCTTCTTAGCTCTAACTTTTGGGATGATTACGATAATAACACCAGACAGCGATAAATTTACCAGAGCATTACGAAAAGCTCAAAAACTCAAAGGTGACGAAATAACTGAAAAAACATCATTAGGCATTGAGGTTAAAGCTCCTCACAATGCCGATGGCGCTACGTCATTGTGGCACACTATCGCACTTGCATTACTCACCTTTGGAGCATGGTCTATACTTATTCAAAATACACAGAATCTAATAAATGAAAGCCATTCAAGTATTTATAATCCATTAGTTTTGATCCTAATCCCTTTAGGGCTAGTTCCATATGCTCTTTGCTACCATGCATTTTTAGAAAGATTTGGTAGAAGAGCCACCCTGCTATTTGTCATTTTTGCTTGGCTTGTTCCATTACTTACGAGCGCTGTCCTCGGAGTTAGAGGAATCGAGACGATACCTACTCTACTTTTNGGTTTATCAGCATTAGCGTCTCCGGTTTTTTTACTTCTTTTCCCATTAACAGAAGCCACAGATAATGAGAAACTATTGCAGATCTCTGGCTACTTTTCTCTCTTTGCTCATACGGTTTTGCTGATATTTCTTTGGTGGACTTTAAACCGGCAAAAAAACAGAATAAGAACTCAAGTTTCTAAACAGGCATTTAATTCTTAATATCTTTATACATGATCAAATACCGTACAGCGCCTCTCTCCACCAATAAGTACCCTCCTGGCATCCCTTACATCATTGCAAACGAAGCAGCCGAACGATTTAGCTTCTATGGAATGAAGGCAGCTCTTGCAATTTTTCTGGCAAATTATTTAGGTGTCTTAGGAGGAAACAACTTGTCCGAAGCTAGTGCAACCTCCTACGTCTCTTGGTTTAATACAGCCGTTTATCTCACTCCATTATTAGGAGCTTTAATAGCTGACGCCTTCTTTGGTAAATACAGAACAATAATAACTCTCTCAGTCGTATACTGCCTCGGCCACCTTTGCCTTGCACTGATGGGGATCGGAGGGGCTGTCCAATTGTGGTTACTTTCGGGTTTAGGGCTTATCTCATTAGGAGCTGGAGGAATCAAACCTTGTGTATCAGCTCATGTGGGAGATCAGTTCGGCAGCAAAAACCAAGATCTAATCACAAAAATATTTAACATCTTTTACTTCTCTATCAATTTTGGCGCAGTCCTTTCAAACTTACTCATTCCCTGGATTCTTAAATGGTATGGACCACATATAGCGTTTGGCATACCGGGAATCCTAATGGCACTTGCAACTGTTTTCTTCTGGATGGGAAGAGAAAAATTCGCGCATATTCCTGCAAAAGGCTCATCTTTTATTTCAGAGTTATTTAGNAAGGAAGGGCTTTCTGTTATAAGTAAGCTGATACCATTAGTTATTTTCGTAGGTGTCTTTTGGTCNCTATTTGATCAAACTGCGAGCAGGNTAGTATTTCAAGCTGAACGCATGGATCGAACAATTCTCGGATTCGAAATACTTCCATCTCAAATTCAAGCTGCCAACCCATTCCTCATTCTTGTTTTAATTCCTGTTTTCACTTTCGTAATCTATCCATTAGTTGGNAAAATTATAAAACTCACCCCTCTAAGAAAAATTGGAACGGGTCTAGCTCTGATGGCTGTTGCATTTGTAGTTGTTTCTCTATCTCAAGAAGCTATAGATCGTGGTGAAACCCCTCATATAAGCTGGCAATTATTAGCCTACTTAATACTTACTTCTGCAGAAGTGATGGTATCTATAGTTGCTTTAGAGTTTTTCTACACTCAAGCACCAAGAAAAATGAAATCCTTAATGATGGCCATTTTTCTAAGCTCAGTATCTGTTGGTAATGCCTTTACAGCATATGTAAATCAAAAGATTCAAATCGATATACCCACTGCAAGTGAATTAAAAGCATCTGAAGAAAAAATGATGCTAACAAATGATCTTCTAAATAATGAAGCACATGAAATCGAAAAGTACTTTATTGAAAATGGTAACCTGCCTTTAATTTGGGACAAAAAGCTCGTAGACACTTGGAGCTCCCAAATAGACTATCAATTAATTAGCGCCAAAGAAGCCAAACTAAAAAGTAATGGGATAGATCAAACTCCTAATACTAAGTGGGACATAAGCACTGAAATTAAAGTTAAAGCAAAAGATAATAATCTAGAAGGCACGTGGTTATTTGAAGAAAAAAAGAGAAAAGGGATTATTGAAACTACTGATAATGATGACTCTAAACC
>PAHQ01000066.1 GCA_002705125.1 Verrucomicrobiales bacterium
TCTCTTTTACACTTTTACTGTTATCAGCAAAGCTCTCAAGCCAAGGCAGACTCAAAGAGGATCCACCAGCACAAGCTATGAACCTACGGCGTGAAACGGGGCGAATGTTTTCTTTATCTCTCATATTGGTACTACGCTTACTTCATTTTAGTGTTAATCTTCACTCTTACAATTTTAAACTGATTAGTCTTGATCTCATGGGCTCTGAGGCACATTACCTTTCGAATCTTCTATCTTTTCATTTCTTTTAAAATTGTCCATTTGTAAGAAAGGNTCGCTCATAGCGATACTTTTAAGNACAGCTCTCATGCTATCCTCTCCTGACATCGCTCTNTCCGTCATTTCATCGAGCGCAGGCGAATCTGCCGGATCAAGTTGACGGCTCAGAGCATAAGAAAGTAGATGAGAAATAAATCCCCTCACAAATCGGTCTTTTTCCTTAATGATGATCGCCTTGAACTCAGGAAATGTCTTGAACTCATACTGATTAAACAAAACGCCACTCACATCAACTTCACGGCCATTTTCATATTTATCACGCCAGACTCCGGTCGGACCATAATTTTCCATGGCAAACCCCATCGGATCTATCTTGTTATGACAACCTGCGCAGTCTTTCCTCTCACGATGGAGCGCTAGCCTCTCACGAATAGTAAGCTTAGCAAGCTCATCATTATCATCCTCAGGNAGTGGAGGAATATCAGCAGGAGGNGGTTCAGGGGGATCATTAAATATTACGGCATTAATCCAAGCACCACGAGTAATTGGCTGAGTTCTCGTTGGAGTCGCCGTCATCGTCATGACGGCCGCATTTGTAATAACGCCGCCTCGTCGGGGATCATTTAGTGGGACTCGCCTAAAGAGCTGAGTCACAACATCATGTCCAGCCTTNGCATGCCCCTCATAATTAGCTTTAAGCATAGGGTTCTCCCAAGTGTACTTAGGATCAAGCAATTCNATGACCGAGCGATCCTCAATAAAAATAGTTTCAAAAAGGAGAAGTGGTTCAGGCATCATATGCATACTGGAGCGATAGCCATCAACNAGATAGAAGTATGGAAATTTTTTAGGGTCAGGAACTGACGTTATTAAACGATCAAGCTGNAACCATTGAGCCGGAAAATTATCACAGAACCTACTCGATTTTTGATCATTTAACATTCGATCAATTTGAGAACTAAGAACTTGTGGGTCACTTAATTTACCTTGTTCAGCGAGATCTAGTAACGGATCGTCTGGAATGCTACTCCAAAAGAATAAAGCAAGGCGCGAAGCCAATTCAAAATTCCTAATAATCTGACTTTCATCATTTTCATCTGCGGAATTTTTAGAGTCGGAAACTCCATAAAAATAGAGAAAGTCTGGCATGCTTAGGACCACAGCGATCACANTACGCATCGTGTCTTCGAATGTTGCTCCAGTATCGAGCTGATCTAAGGTAAATTTAACGAACCTATCCAAGGTCACTNGATCAACGGGTCTGCGAAATGCACGCCGAAAAAGCTTANTNAGCCTAGATCTAATAATCTCCTCTGCNTNTTCAGCGTTTGCACTTTCTGGAGATGCAAAGAGCCAAGGCCAGCTTCGGCACTCTTTNGAGTTCAGGTCAGGACTTTCTGAGATCGTTTGACTCAAATTAAGAAAAGACTCCATTAACAGTGGCGAGAGAGTCAAATGATCGGCACGGTTATCATAGCCATGNTCAGCACGCTTATCCTGGGGGAATGACGCGACCCCCCTGAATCCTTCCGGACGTTGGTTATCAATGTCTTTACTTAGTGGTCGGGTCGAGATACGTACCTGTGGAGGCATCTTTTTGGTTTCAGGTTTGAAATAATTTTCGCGCCGCCGCATAAGCCGCTCATTGAGCCTGAATATTGGACGGTCCAGCTCAAGTAAATCCACTACAGAATTATTGTACTGAAAACGGTTCATCCTCCGAATTTGGGTAGGCAAAAACGGTTGATCTTTNATGGAATCACTGAGTTTAACCTCTAACCATTTTAACAATTCTCCNCGNTCAGAATCANNAAGAGGNGGCTCATCCTCNGGCGGCATTTCACGGTCNTTTANAACTCCAATTAATGNNTCGAGCAGTTCAGGTTTAGATGAAANNAAATTAGNCGATNGCANNTCCTTCAANTTTACCTTGCCCTTAACTTTACCACCCTCCCCATGACATTTGATACAATGCGAATCTAATATTGAATTGATCCTGACCAAAGAATCATCAGCAAAAGAAGTTCCCACCAAGATCTTCAAAAATATAAAAAAATAAAAATATCTGCGAAACACCTTACCCATAAATTTTAATTAAATTATAATCATTATTTTCATTTCAAAATTAAAACTAATGNACAATTGATTCAATTTGCCGGTTACGGATTTTAGGACAGATCTCTTTACCATCTGTTAAATTTGGTTTGGACGCAATGCCAAGTTGCGATGGAGACTTACCCACCCATTCACTATCACNCCCCTTGACTAGAATACGATTTCCCTTTGGATCGATGGTTAATGTCATGAATAGACTGTCACGATAAGGACAGGTGTATTCAATCCAAGGAAACTTAGAGTGAATATTTTCTGGATAACTCNTATTTCGAAAAGAACCCCCAACCCATTTATAAGAGGCAGAATTGACATGTAAGTAATTTACAGCTNCNACCTTAGTCAAATAGTCGATATGGGTATGACCGTTTAGTGCCATCAGAACTTTATCAGAATACAAACTAATAAGACCCTGAACCTCTTTAGCATTATCAATACTTGAAGGACCCGCCAGTGGTTGATGACTGACAATAAGAATCGGACCTTTAAGCGACTTTAATTTATCTGACAACCATTCGAGTTGTTTATCTCCAATATAGGANGGATAGCCTTTTTTATGATTTTCCGGTTTTTCATTTCCGTCGAGAACAACAAGATCAAGACCATTAAGGCGCTCGGTATAATACCTTCCCTTCATACCCCAGAGTTTGGCAACTTCATCAAATGAATGCCCTGCGTCTATCTCATGGTTACCTAGAACATGAAAAGTTCTCGNATGCGCTTCCTCAAAAGNTTTTGTTACAATGTTATTTTGTTTTGAAGGGTAAGCAAAATCACCTAACTGCATTAACGCATCTGGTTTTTCAACTTTCATTGAGTCAACAAAGGCCTTTAGCCTCGAAGGACCATCATGCATAANATCTTGGTGAAGATCAGTTATCACCCCGATCTTAACTGGTTTATTTAATTTGTTTAAAGAACCCAAAACCTGATCAGGCAATAAAATTGATGTCGTCATAACACCGGCTGCGCCCAAGAAATCACGCCTTAAAGAAACATCTTTTTTATTTATCATATTTTATAAATCCCATTTTTTATTTCAAATGCCTGAATTATTAAAATTTCTTTGAACTGTAATTTGTAAATTTTAAAGTTAGTTAGCACTCGACAATGTCCACACATGCATTTTGAATCGTTTAACCAATGAAGCGTATCCTATCAATCTTATTAGCATATTGTCTACTATTAACAGTCTCACTAGCTAACCCAATAGAAGTTATAATTTATTCGGCAACGGCATGGTACAGACACCCTGAAATACCAAAGTTAAACGGATTCTTGGTTCGTCTTGGGGCAGAACAAAATATTAATGTCAGTGTAACTGAAGACCCTAATGATCTGAAAACTTCGAGTTTAAAAAAATACGATTTGTTATTCTTGAACAATTCTACAAACCTCGGCGAAAGCATCCCCAAGGAAATACAAAAGGATATAATCAACTGGTTTAATAAAGGTGGCGGGATAATGGCAATGCATGCCGGAATTGTTCAGAACGGAACATGGCCAGAATTAATTAACATTGCAGGGTGTGATTATGATTCAGATTCAGATTTCGTAGAGGCCCGATTTTTAATTGATCCGAAGGCTGAAGGAGATCCTCTCGTTGCTGGAAAGAAAAAAGAATTCACGTATACAGCAGACTGGCTTTGTTTCAATAAAACAGTGACAGGACTTCCTGGAGTAGAGGTAATACTCAGGCTAGACGAAAACAGTTACACCCCGATCAGAAAACATCCCAACTATGTTGGAAAAAAGCCAATGGGAGATGACCATCCAATTTGTTGGCGTCGTAAGGTTGGTCAAGGACGCTATCTTTTCACTGGCCTAGGTCATGATGTTCGCTCAATCGATAATGACTTTGCCAAGAGGCATTTGATAGCAGGAATCAGATGGGCGGCTAACTCGGTTAAAAAGAACGTGAAAAAGTAACCGCATTGATATTCTTTAAAAATTACCTGTGAATAATTTTATTTATTATGAAACTCTCATTACAGATTCTGATCCCTTTTTTAATATTAGAAATTGCTACTGCGAAGGATCAATGGTCGCAATTTAGAGGGTCACAAGGAAACGGATACATATCCCAAACCTCCGCGCCAGTCAGCTGGAATGAGACTGAAAATGTAGTCTGGAAAACTCCTATTCATGACAGAGGTTGGTCGTCACCAGTAATATGGAATGACCAAATTTGGATGACAACAGCCACAAAAAAAGGGCACAAAATGTTTGCGGTATGCGTAGATAAAAAAACAGGAAAAGTTATTCATGATATCCACGTTTTTGATGTTGAATCGCCTCAAGCTATAACGATAGACAATACTTATGCATCCCCAACACCAGTCATCGAAAAGGATCGGGTATACGTTCATTTCGGAACTTATGGAACAGCATGCATCTCCACTAAAACCGGAGAAAAAGTTTGGGAAAGAAGGGATCTCAATTGNGACCATGAGNCCGGCGCAGGCCCTGCAAGCTCACCTTTCTTATTTAATGATTTTTTAATATTCAATGTAGACGGCAGGGACGTTCAATACGTTATCGCTTTAAATAAAAAATCTGGTGAAACGGCCTGGAAAACCAACCGGTCAGTCGATTTTACTGGCGTGCAAGTAAATCAACGAAAAGCTTACGGCACGCCTTTAATCATTCCNAGGGGTGACAAAAAACAAATGATAAGCATAGGCGCGAAAGGTGTTTATTCCTATGACCCATACAANGGAAAAGAATTATGGAAAGCTACTCACAGGGGTTGGTCAATTGCGCCCAGACCAGTCTATGGAGAAGGTTTAGTATTCACCATGATAGACCGGGACAGGCCCGAGATGTGGGCTATCAGACCAAACGGAAAAGGTGACATAACAAAAACACATATAGAATGGAAAGAAACTAAAAGGATGCCTCCTCGAGCCTCACCACTCATTGTTAATGGCCTATTATTCGTCGTAGATAGAAATGGCTACATTTCATGCCTAGAAGCAAAAACCGGCAAATCAATTTGGCAAAAAAGAATGAGAGGACGTTTTTCGGCCTCTCCAATATTGGCAAATGACCTAATTTATTTTTTTAATGAAGACACCCTATGCACAATAATTAAACCGGATCGACAATTTGAAATCATTGCAGAAAATGAGCTAGCCGAAGGGCAACTTATGGCCACNCCAGCATTCGATGAAAATTCAATCTACGTAAGAACGGCAAAAAANCTTTATCGAATAAAGAAAGAATAACTTTCAACCAACTCTCACTAAAATGAACAAAGGCAAGCAACAAANTCGTCGGCATTTCCTCACAGCATCTTCAATAGCTGCAGCATCGTTTTCAACACCANAATTGCTACTAGGAAAGAAAGCAGATAAAAACANAATNATAGGAGAAGGCGACCACCAGTATGAAGTACAACATGACTGGGCCAAATTGCCTNATAAATATTCCTGGCAAACGACCCACAATGTCGCGGTAGATGCAGAAGGATTACTCTATGTTATTCACGAGGGACATGTAGATAAAAAGGATCATCCTTCTATTTTTGTTTTTGACCAACAAGGNAAGTTTATAAGAGCATTTGGAAATCAGTTCCAAGGTGGGGGCCACGGGATCGAAGTAAGAACAGAGGGAACTAACCAATATCTTTATGTTTGTTCGTATCAACAGGTGAAATCCTTTGCAAAATTAACACTTAAAGGGGAAACAGTTTGGGAAAAATATGCCCCCATGGAAAGTGGAGTTTACAGAAAAGACGANGATAAAGTGCGAGTAAAGCGCTGGGGAAGAGACGCATTTATGCCAACTAATTTTGCGTTTCTTGATGATGGAGGATTTCTACTCGCGGATGGATACGGCTCGTTTTACATCCACCGCTATGACAAGGATGGAAACTGGATTTCAAAATTTGGAGGCCCAGGAAACGGAAAGGGCAAATTTAATACACCTCACGGAATATGGATCGACCGCAGGCCCGGAAGAAAGCACCAAATCGTGGTCTGTGATAGAGCGCATCATACTCTACAATATTTCTCGATGGATGGAAAATACAGTGAAACACTAGAAGGCTATGGACTTCCTGCTAATATCGATTCATGGAACAACCTTCTACTTGTTCCCGAGCTACACGCTAGAGTCACTCTACTTGATGACAAAAATAAGGTNGTCGCTAGGCTNGGAGATGACGTGGAGCGAGTTACTAAAAANGTGAAGGGANTACGCAATGATTCGAAGAAGTGGATTCCCGGGAAATTTGTACACCCGCACGACGCTTGTTTTGATCAAGACGGTAATATTTTTGTTGCTGAATGGGTTTCAACGGGTCGAGTATCACGTTTGCGGAGATTAAACTAATTAGATATTAGTAAAACCCTATAGGTTAATAAAATTATGAATTCATTACTTAAGATCACACTTNTCGCTCTTCTTTTTTNTCCGATTACTTCGAATTCATTTGGACAAAAGAAGAAGAGACTCGATCCACTGGCTATACCTGAAGTCACTCGTGACAAGGTTATTTGCTTTGCACTTTATACCGTTCATAACAAAACTTTGAAACTTACTGCGCAACTATACCCACTAAAAGATGGAGAGGATAGAAATGTACACCTNGAAGTTAAAAAAGAAGGACAATGGATNAACATTGCAAAAACAAAAGTTATTGAACGAGGTTGGACTGCACCTTTCAGAGTAAATGACTGGGATGACTCCATAAGCGTTNCNTACAGAGTGCGGCACGGAGAAAATGCAAAGTACGATGGNATAATTCAAAAAAATCCAAAAGATAAATCTGAATTTATTATGGTTGGTTTCACAGGAAACTCAATCAACCCTGGACATGGAGGCGACATCCCAAAAAACGATCTCGTAGANAATATCAAAAGAATTAAACCTGATCTCTTATTCTTTTCAGGTGATCAAGTCTATGATCACAAACGTCATTATGCGGCTTGGTTAAGNTTTGGAAGGGATTTTGGTGAAGTAATTAAAAACTACCCAACCGTCACTATTCCTGATGATCATGATGTTGGTCAACCTAACCTTTGGGGCCATAATGGAAANAAATCNACCCTTCCCGGTGCCTCTGACGGCGGTTACACCATGCCCGTTGATTACGTNAAAGAAGTCGAACGNGCACAAACCAGTCATCTTCCNGANCCTTATGATCCCACCCCTATCCAAAGAGGGATAGGAACTTACTACACAAGTTTAAATTGGGGCCGNATTAGTTTTGCAATCATAGAGGATCGGAAATTTAAAACTGGCCCAGCTGGAATGATCCCCAAACAAGGACCAAGACCAGACCACATCCGCAACCCTCAATATGATCCGAAATCAGTTGATGTTGAAAAAGCTAGACTATTAGGACAAAGACAACTCAAATTTCTTGACGAGTGGGGNAAGGATTGGACNCANGCAGACATGAAAGTAGCCTTATCACAAACCATATTCTGTGGAGGTGCGCACATTCACGGTAAAGTTGGAGGAAGACTCCATGCCGACCTAGATTCAAATGGTTGGCCGCAAACAGGGAGAAACAAAGCCATCGAAGCTCTTAGAAAAGCCTATGCATTCCATTTTGCAGGTGACCAACACCTAGCCACCGTATTCCATCATGGCATTGATGAATGGCGTGATTCAATCTATTCATTTTGCGTNCCTTCAATAGCCAATTTATATCTTCGGTGGTGGAAACCACTAAAGCCTGGAAAGAACCTTCGACCAGGCCAAGACCCCATTCTTGGAGATCACCTTGATGGATTCCACAACAAAGTCACCGCGATTGCTGTGGCNAACCCATCCGCCGAAAAAGGAGGAGATAAACTTACAACAAGAGCTGCAGGTTTTGGAGTGACCCGAATCAACAAGAAAACTCGAGATATAACATTTACCTGCTGGCCCCGAAACATTGATATATCAGATGCAAATTCTAAACCTTATCCAGGCTGGCCTTTCACATTTAATCAACTCGATAACTATGGTCGAAAAGCAATTTCTTACTTACCTAATCTTAAAATTAATAAATCCAATCAAGTCGTCCAAGTGATAAATGAAGACTCTGGAGACACGATCTATACAATTAGAATCAAAGGAAATCAGTTCAAGCCAAAAGTATTTTCAACCGGTTCGTATACAATAAAGGTAGGTGAAAAAGGCAATGAAAAGATTATTAGCGGACTAAAATCTAGCAAGGATACAAAAACCCTTTCAGTTACGTTGTAGGTGCCGGATTACTTGATAAACCTACAAACGTATTGGCATATTTCAGAATCGACAACGATATCAAATCCTGAAGCCTCAGGAACATCGAAATGATCTCCTGAATCGCATTCTTCGGTCTTATCAGATCCATCTATTTTAACTTTACAGCTTCCGGATATAATTTCCATCCTCTCTGCGAGATCGGTGTTGAAATGAAATTCCCCAGGATAAATGAGACCTATTGTAATCTTGTCTCCTTCTTGAGTTATTAGCGAATGAGATACTACCTTGCCATCAAAATAGATATTCGCTAAAGCCTCAGCATTTACATTTTCAAAAACCATAGATTTTAATAATTATTCTCCGAAGATTTACACAGACTAGCATCAGCATGCAAGTCATTAGAATCTAATATTGAGTTAATTAAAATTTCAATCTTTGCAATGCCTGCCTAGCTCCTTGGTGTCCCTGGGCAGCGGCTTTGCGATACCACTTAAGAGCTTCATCAACATTCTTTTCAATCCCCTGACCTCTTGCGCACATAACTCCTAAGTTATACTGAGCTAACTTATCACCCTGTTCAGCTGACAATCTCCACCACTTGACAGCAGTGACCGTATTCTTAATGACACCAATACCTGTCGCGTACCGAACGCCCAAGTGAGCTTGCGCAACTTTATGACCTTTTTGAGATGCTTTTTGCCACCAATAGACAGCCTGACTTTCACTTTTGTTTAAACCTAAGCCTTTAGCATAGAGAAAACCGAGCTGAGTCTGAGACTCTTCATTTCCCTTGTCAGCACCTTTCCTAAACCATTTTGCAGCCTCTTTATAACTTTGAGCAACGCCATCCCCCCTGTAGTAAGCTTTGGCAAGACTCGTTTGCGCATTAGAGTTACCGTTAGCAGCTGAAATTTTGAATAATTCTACAGCTTTAGCAGTATCCCTTTCAACTCCATCACCAAACATGTATTTTACCCCCTTTTGATAATGAGTTTCGGAACCAGAATTTTGGCTCTGGGCATCAACAAAAACAACAAATAAAAAAATGATTATGTAAAAGAAATGATAGATGTAACGCATGATCCTGAGAGTCAATTAATTGAAAAATGTTTACGACTTGATAGTTTGAATATTTATAAAAGTGACCTACGATCTCAATAAAAAAATCAAAATTCTTAAACTATTTATTATTATAATAGGTCACTCTTATTTATTATTGAACAATTGTTTATTTCCATTCTTACAAAACAGTGGTTATAACAAAATATAATAAACTACATATTATGCTAAAAATGAAACTAGCACTCCCTCTGATAGTTCTTCTATTATCTGCATGCAGCGGTCCCGACAACACAGAAAAGTTAATCCAACTTGAAAAGAGAATTGAAAAACTAGAAAGCATAAACTCAAGCATTTCCAAAATCGAAAATATCCAACAAACAATTCCTCTTTTAGAAGCAATTCCGATCACCTTTTCTCGAATTGATAACCTAGAAAAAGAATTATCTAATCTAAAAGAATCAAACCTTCCTAGAAAAAATTAATGCTCCGTAGAAAAGCACTTTCGGGACTGACACTGGGAGCTACTGCATCATCCTTGAATGCTCGTTTTAATCCCTCTAAACCACCCAAGGAGCTTCATAGCGACATTATAATAATAGGGGGAGGGTTAGGCGGATGCGCAGGTGCACTAAGCGCTCTTAGGTCTGGGCTAAATGTAATACTAAGCGAAGAAACTGATTGGCTAGGTGGACAATTAACATCTCAAGGAGTTCCACCCGACGAGCACAAATGGATAGAAAAATTTGGATGCACTCAAAGCTACAGAAAATTACGTGACTCAGTAAGAGAATTTTATCGAAAGAACTATCCATTAACAAAAACAGCAAAGAACAATATTCTTCTTAATCCTGGAAACGGTTCCGTATCAAGAATTTGTGCAGAACCGAAAGCCTATTTAAAATGCATTGAGAATCTATTTCAAAAATACTTAGCAACTAACCAACTAACTATCTTAAGAAACTCTATTCCAAAGTCTGCAGAATTAATACGAGATGAAATCAGGTGCATAAGCGTCGAAAACCAGAGAACCGGAAATGTTAGCCTCCTAAGGGGTTCTTACTTTGTGGACTCTACTGAGCTTGGCGACCTTCTTACAATCACTAAATGTGAACATGTGGTTGGGACCGAAGGTAAAAATGAGACTAACGAGTTACATATGCCTGAGAGGCAGTCCAGTAAAAATCAACAAGCCTTTACAATGTGCTTTGCCATCGAACACATGNCNGNTGAAAATCACACTATTGATAAACCTGATAGCTATAAATTTTGGAGGAATTTTATACCGAAAATAACACCTCCTTGGCCAGGTCGACTGCTTGATTTNTCTTATACTCACCCACCGACAGGATTGAANAAAGTTCTAGGNTTTAATCCATCAGGGCAGCACAAATCTGGCATAATAAATCTGTGGAAATACCGTCGTATAAGAGCCAAAGAAAACTTTACAAATCAAAGTAATTTACAAGATGTCAGCTTAATTAATTGGCCTCAGAATGACTACCTTCTTGGGAATCTAACAGGTGTCAGTCTAGAAGAACGAAAGACACATATTAACAAATCAAAGGAATTAAACTTATCACTCTTATATTGGTTACAGACAGAAGCCCCNAAAGATGATGGAGGCACCGGATGGCCTGGCCTAAGAATCAAGAAGGACATCTTTGGAACAAGCGATGGAATGGCCAAATACCCATATGTAAGAGAGTCGTTAAGAATTAAAGCTCTTACCACAATACTTGAGCAAGATTGCGGAGTTGAAAATAGAGCTCAATTACTCAGACTTCANCCCTCCAAGATNAAGGCCAAGCAGTACCATGATTCCGTCGGAATCGGACATTATCAAATCGATTTACATCCAACAACTGAAGGAGACAATTACATCGATTTTCCGGCCTTACCATTTGAACTTCCTCTTGGTGCANTAATCCCTATTAGAATCAATAATTTAATAGCCGGATCAAAAAATATTGGCAGTACGCATGTGACCAATGGATGTTATAGGCTNCACCCTGTTGAATGGAATATTGGAGAAGTCGCTGGTAATTTGGCTGCCGCATGTATTGCTCAAAAATGTTACCCTCGTGAAATAAGAAACAACCCTAAAAAATTAAAGGACTTTCAAAATTTATTAATAAAAAAAGGAATTGAAATTCAATGGCCTAAAGAGTTTCTGAATCTCTGAACTGCTTTTATTTCCTATTCTCTGGTTTATATATCTCAACNTCTACTCTGTTTGCCGTACAAACATGAGCTAATTCACCAGCCTCAAATCCAAATTCATTCCATTGAAATGGGTCACTTGGCCAATCTTTTTTGGTAGATTTTGAGAATACATAAGGTTGATGATGAACTCTACATGAAAGCAATCCATCCCCAAACTTTCTCGAAGCAAATAACAAATATCTTTCGAGGAGAAAAAAATCTAATGTTCCTCTTTCTGCCTCTCGACCATTACTAGGTCTTGAATATTTAAACTCTACGTTTTGTGCATCACAAAATCTTCTCTTNAAATTATACGATATCTCCTCGGTATTATTTTTTNCCGCCTTCATTTTGGCCCAATAGTATGGNAGAGAAAAAGCTATTCTTCCTATTTTGTATGCCAACCATCTGTTAGTATCTAAAGAATAAAACCATACCCCGGGATTTCCCTCTTCATCATGCACGTATGTACGAACATTGCATTCAAGNAAATTTGAAATGTATGGAACACTTGGAAACCAGTTAGGCCTTATTTTNCGCATGAAAAATGGCACTAAACCTAAATAAGCCTTACCTTCAAAAGTATCAACATAAAGGCCTGAAGGTAACGTTTTCTGCAAATCTTGGACATCAACTTCCCAATGAATAAACAAAAGATTGTCCCAACGCTGCCTCATAACAGGAGACTGATTGTTAGGCCTAACCCTCATACTTTCCCGTTGATCTAAGGTAGGAGTATTCATTAACCACTAATTAAACGTACAAATATATACAATTTGTAAAAAAAAATAAAAAACATTAGTCATAAGACCAAATTTAATTATCATTTAANCAACATGCCAACCGTAGTTCTAGTTCTCATATTCATTTTTGTCGCAGTCATAGTTGGAATAATAATTGGCTGCCAACCTGATTAGGTTTGTACTCTTTACATTAAAAAACGGCGNATCCCTGTGAAGGAACCCGCCGCTTTNNGAGAGTNNTTNNTTANTNAGTNANNTTTACTGATTTTCTTCGATTCTGAAGAAGAGCTTAGGTGCTCCTTCNAGTGGATTTGGTAACCACTCATCTTCTCCAGGATAGACAGTGGTCTCACCCTGTGAAGTAATGGAGTCATCAATATCCGCATCAAACTCCTCTAAACTTTCTGAGAAGAACAAGGCATAGGTCTTATTCGGCTTTGAGTTCCACTCAAGCCTAAAGCCATCCTCGGCAGCATTGTAAATGATGTTGGTAAACTCAAATGGTATCGCGAGTCCGAGCATTTCTTCAATGCTCTTTCCATCTCCACCATTCCAAATATCTGCAACCTCAAATGGCGCTAGGGCTCTTCCCCAAATAGCAACGTCATCTACCTTGCCTTGCCAGTTACGGTTAGCCGCATCAGGGTTGTCTCCAATACGCATTGGATTACCTCTGTCCGCTAAAGTTGCTCCAGACTTACGAGCCACTTCCTCTCCATCAAGGTAAAGGATTTGCTCCTGGGTCGAAGAATCGGTTACACCAGCCACGTGGTGCCAAGTTTCAGGGTCTTCGCCAACAGTCATCGCGACATTGTGGCGGTCCACATCTCCGTTACCTCCAGTAAAGGTCATCTCAGGTGGATTGTCTCCACCACGACGGTGAACTCTCCATCCGTTACCTTCTCCTTTAGCAATCAAACACTGCCAACTCTTGTCTATCACCTCTGCGGTGTACCAAGCTGAT
>PAHQ01000067.1 GCA_002705125.1 Verrucomicrobiales bacterium
CTCCAACATGCTCTTAAAGACAATTGTTCTAAAATTAAGCAATTTTTACAAACATCCTCCACATCAAAATCAATCAATGAATCTTTAGGCGCTGCCGCATTCTCTTCCTTAGGTGGCTCGGGTTTAGGCTCAACCTTCTTTTGTTTTACAGGAAGGTTGAACATCATTCTCAACCCTTTAATAAAACGACTTTCTTGAACGTCTTCCTTTCCGGAGGCTTTTTCTATCTTTGGATTTGAATTTGAAGGCTTTTTTGGACGAGCCTTTTTCATTAGATCGACAGCCTTATCCAAATCCCGCTCACGACTACTAATCTGTTCATCAGATTTTTTGAGCCATACATAATAAATATCAGTTTCCGTATCAAACCTTCTACCAGTGAATGCAAGCAGCTTACCATCCGGCGACCATTTAACCCCTCCATCTGAGTCTGGATGTCTTGATAAGTTAAAAGGAGCCTTTGACCCATCAACCGGAACAATCCAGATATCCCTGTTAAAGTTATTATCATAAACAGAGTAAGCTATCCATTTACTATTAGGCGACCAATCATATCGAGGAGCATTCCATGAACTAATTATTTTTCTTTGATTCTTTCCATCAGCATCGGCAATCCACAAATCTCCCTGCCCCTTTATCATAGATATACTCTTGCCATCAGGACTGTAAATAATGTCTTCAATTACCTCACCATCTTCACTTAAATTTTCAGTTTTGAACTCCTCATTTTGCCACCAATAAATATTATCATCCGCTCTACTCGCTCGACATAACCTCGCAGACAACCCGTCATCAGAGATATAGATAATACTATTACCATCTGGTGAAAATACTGGCTCCCTTTCCTCAGTAGCACTGTCTGTAATTCTTTTGGGTTCTTTTAAAACCGTGTCCATCACCCAAAGATCACCTCCAGCAACAAAAGCAATCTCAAGCCCATCCTTCGAAAAAACAGCCTGGCCGGCGGTTCTTATTTCTAGTCTTTCTTCATCCCTACNGCCAGATCTCTCACCCCTATTCCAAATTACAATTTTTTCTGGTTCTATTTCCTCCTTACTGAAATCAATTTTGTAAAATGCAGCAAGATGTCTAAACACGATAACACTCCCATCCCTAGATACACTCGGAAGCATGACCGAATCATCTTCAAAGTGCGTTATCTTTTTTTCATCATCACCATTAATCGATCTTTTATATAGATTAAAAGCACCNCTTTTCCCTGAAATATAATAGTATGAACTATCATCAGCATCCCATCTCGGAGAACGGCTTCCCTCTTCTTCTGAAACCAATTTTGTAAACTTTTTATCATTCCAAANCCAAATCTGAGCTGACTGACTACCCTTATAACCCTTTCTATAAAGACCTACTCCACCTCGCTGAAAAATAACTTTNCCATTTTTTGAAATACGACCTTCGTCACCATGTGCATCAAATAATAACTCTTCATGACCTATCGCCTTACTGCTAATTTTGAAAAACCTATCCACTCTCGGCCCACGATGATCTCGTTTTGAACGAACTAGTAAATGGTTCCCCTCGGGATACCAATCCATTAGAAAATACCCTTCAGAATGGTTGGTTATTTTTTTCAAATTACCACCATAAATAGAAGCTGTATAAACCTGCCAAGAACCACTTCTCTGACTTGCGAATGCAATGTTTTTTCCATTAGGTGAAATTTTTGGAGAGGTCTCTTGTGCCTGGTGAGTCGTTATCCGTCTGATTTTTCCTCCTTCTGTGCTGGCAGTCCAAATATCTCCATCCCAAACAAAGGCAAAAAACTTTCCGTCAGGTGAAACGTCTGGCTGAGTAGCCAACTCAACGATCTCAGCTCCTTTAGGAATACTTTGACCCAAAATAGGCTTTGTCGCCACCAAAAGACAGATAGTTAAAAAATAGAATATATTAAGCATAGAAGGTATAGTAGTGCTAAAAATTATAAATTTTTACGAAAANNTAAAGATTTTTATAAAATAATTAAATATTAGCCCATTCTATTGCCAATAATTATTCAGATCTCATCGTTTTTTCGACAAATATACGATACGTTTGTTTCCCTACTGAAATCAAAAACCTGCCTTCCCTTGTACCTGAACCGGCTTTGTTATAATTCAAATAGGTAATAACCTTCAACCACTCCTCAGGATCAGTCACAACAACTTTTCTACCNGGCATCCTCGATGCGGCAATTATACCAGACAGGACCTTAGCATTTTTTCCTGGATCTTTAACCGCTATAAGCTTTTGCCCCTGCAAAACGGTCAACCTCCGTGATTGTGTAGGGTTAACAAATTCTGATGACACGACACCCATGGCCTCTCTACTCAGAGGCATTGTCCGANCGGATTGCATTACCAACGCAAGATTTTCTCGAAAACTTTCTGGATAATCAGAAAAAGGAATGAGTGGAGATGTATGTACTGATCTACCATTATTCGAAGAAACTCCAATCTTAACCTTTTCCGCATCTTTAGAGGCTTTGGAAAAGCTTTTGTTATCAGCAAAAAGAATATCTTTCCTACTTGCTAATGAAAGTAACTTTTTACCCATTCCATTAGCAAGTATTGGAGAATATTTTACAACGTATGGGGTCGTGGCCAATCCTTTTAAGTTTGTCTTTTCAATCACCCAACAACTGCCATTTGATTGTATATCAATACAGGTCACTCCCCTTCCCTTGGCATGATCAATGACTACCCACATTGAATCAGCTTCAACATTACCCTCCTTACTTTTTTCTAACAGTTCATCAACTGAAGGAATGACTGGACTTGCTTTTTGCGTCTTAATTCCTTTATTTTGATTATTTCTACTTTTTGACTTATCACTTTTGTCAGAATCAGCGACTGTTTGTGAAAATAGTAAATTCGTTGCAAGAAATGAATAAATCAGGGTAAGCACTACAGTCCTCATAATAATTATAACATAACTTAAATTTATAACTCTCAAAGCAACAATGCCACTAACTATTAATGGTGAAGCCATCGACGACAGTCTTCTAGATGCAGAATTTAGTCAAATTAAGGCTCATTTTGAGCAACAAGCCAATGTGAGTTGCTGTGAAAGAGATGACGAGTTTATGGGATACGCAAAAGACAACTTAATTGCAAGAGTCCTTCTTTCCCAAAAAGCAAAATCAACTATTCCTGACCCGAGTCCCGAAGATATTGACGCGCACCTAAACAAACTCATCGATGAAAACGGAGGTAAAGAGGCATTTTTCTTTAAGCTAGGAATTGCTCCAGGCAATGAAGATGAAGTCCGTAAGGATATCATTGAAACCATGAGNGTTGATTCTTTGATTGATCAGGTAACAGGAAAAAATCATGAGCCCACAAAAGAAGAAATNCAGAAATATTATAAAGAGAACTCTACTCTCTTTATGACCGCAGAAGAAATAAGGTCATCTCATATCTTCAAATCATTACAAGAGGCCGAAAACAAAGAAAAATTATTTAAAGAAATGAGAGAAGTTAGAGAACTAGCTAGGAAAGGAACCGACTTCATGGACCTTGTACGTAAGCATAGCGACAAACCGGAAGAGGAGGCCGACCTTGGCTGGTACAAGCGAGGAGAACTTATGGATGAATTTGAGTTAATCACATTCTCTATGGATATTAATGAAATAAGCCCAGTCTTTGCAACTCAATGGGGAATGCATTTAGCAAAGGTAACAGACAAAAAACATCCTGAGCAAATCCCTATTGATCAAGTTGAAACCGAAATTAGTGAAATGATCAATTCAGAGCATNGTGATTTAAAATTAAAGAATTTTATCAATGATTTGAGAAAAGATGCAGAAATAGTTGACGAGAATTCAGACAAATCTGAGGACTAATTANAAATAATTATTTTCCTCTTCGTAATCTAGCCCCAAGAGCCTCAAGTTTACGGTCTAAATGTTCGTATCCCCTATCTATGTGATAGAGCCTATTAATTTCAGTAGTTCCTTCAGCCCCTAGGCCAGCGAGAACAAGGGCTGCCGATGCCCTAAGATCGCTCGCCATTACAGGCGCTGCACTTAATTGATCCACTCCTCTGATAATTGCCATCGAATCCTTTAGCGTAATATTAGCACCCATCCTTTTAAGTTCAGGCACATGCATAAATCTCATGGGAAAAATGGTTTCCTTGACCATGCTAATACCAGGTGTGTTTACAAACAAAGCACACATCTGAGCTTGCATGTCTGTCGGAAACCCAGGATATGGTTCAGTTGTAATTTCATTTGGCTTCGGATCCTTTGACGAATTCACATGAATTTTATTTTCATCCACAACTTTAATATCATGACCAGATTCTAGAAGCACTGANGTGAGAGANTCTAGATGTTCAGAACAAACATTTTCAAGAGTTATTCCGTCTCCTATAACCGCACCAGCTACCATAAATGTACCTGCCTCTATTCTATCAGGAATGACTACATGCTCGCCTCCAGATAAATCTTCCACACCTTGAATGACAATCTTACTTGTCCCTGCTCCTTCAATTCTAGCGCCTAAAGAGTTTAGGAATTTTGCCAAATCTGCAACTTCAGGTTCTGCAGCAGCACCTTCTATAGTTGTTACACCTTCAGCGAAAACTGCAGCCATCATAACATTATCAGTTCCTAGAACGGTGGATCCATACTGTCCGCTCATGTTTATGGTTGCACCACGTAAGCCTGATGGAGCCACCACTTTAATATCTCCCCCTTTCACCTCCACTTCAGCCCCCAACGCTTCAAGTCCCCTAAGATGCAAATCAATGGGCCTATCTCCAATTACACATCCTCCTGGAAGAGAAACCAAAGCCTCTCCATTCCTTGCCAGCATTGGCCCAAGCACGCAAACTGAGGCCCTCATTTTCCTAACTAAATCATAGGGAGCCATCGAAGCCACTTTCTTAGCACTCACAACAACGTTTCCACTTGCCCNTTCAACATCAGCACCAAGAGTGGACAAAATCTGTACCATATAGTTGGTATCACTAAGGTCTGGGACATTTCGTAAAACACACTCTCCTTCAGTGAGTAATGTGGCTGCCAGGATTGGCAGAGAACTGTTTTTAGATCCACTGATCCTAACATTTCCGGATAGTCGCGTTCCTCCTTCTACATAAAGCTTTTCCATAGTTATATACAGTCTGATCTCTTGGTCATAATGTTGCTACTACAAAACGGTCGATTTGGCTTATATCTTTCAAAGATTCTATTTTTTTATAGCCCTCTTCTAACAAAACATCTGAAACAGTCTCAGCCTGCCCATCACCAATTTCTAGAGCAATCATACCTCCTTCTAATAGAAGTGACTTTGACTGTGAAATTAATTCTTTAATTAAAGTTATTCCATCAGAGCCTCCATCAAGAGCTGTTTTAGGTTCATGTTTGAGCTCTTCATCCAATAACTCTATATCTTTAGATTCTATGTATGGAAGATTAGAAACAATTAAATCAAAATTTTCNTGAGTATCACTCAACAGATTAGATTTTAAAACATTAAATCTATCTAAACTAATACCTGATAGTTTAATATTCTCGCGAGATAGNTGTAGAGCATCTTCCGACAAATCGATCATATTAATTAGCGAATCATTCCAAAGGTAAGCAAGTGAAATTCCGATAACTCCCGAACCGCAACCAACATCACAAATATGTTTTGGTTTTTCTATNCTTTCATACCTAGCNGCTAAAACACCAATCAACTCTTCTGTCTCAGGCCTAGGAATAAGCGCCCTTCTATCACAAAAAAATTTCTTACCCATAAACTCAACATCTCCAAGAATGTATTGCAATGGTTCCCTACTACCTCTTCTTTTAATAAACTCTCTTAAAGGAGATAATTCCTTTTCCTCAAGGGGGCGNTCATAAGATAGATACAAATCAATTCTACTGCACCCTAAGACCCTCGCGGTTAGGTGCTCCATATTAAGCCTAGCATCTTCAACCCCACGTTTTTCAAGATACATCGAACCACTCTGCAATGTTTCAAGCAGGGTTTTCATAAAACATATTTCACTTCAACCCTGCCTCCTCGAGCCTCTCTGCCATCTCAGAAGCTTGAAGCCCTTCAACAAGCTCTTCAATTTGACCAGCAAGAACACCTTCGAGATTATGTAAAGTCAGACCAATTCTATGATCAGTGACTCGATTTTGTGGAAAGTTGTAAGTTCTTATTTTTTCTTCCCTACCACCGCTACCAATGAGGTTTCTTCTCTTCTCTGAATACTTTGCCGCTTCCTCTCTCTGCTTAGCTTCTAACAATTTTGATCTCAATATGGTAAGCGCTTTCTCTTTATTCTTCGTCTGACTTCTTCCATCCTGACATCTGACCATAATGCCAGTAGGAATATGTGTCACTTGAATACAAGAATCTGTCGTGTTTACGTGCTGCCCTCCAGGCCCCCCCGATCTGGTTGCTTGAATATTTAATTCATCAGGTTTTAACTCAACGTCAACATCCTCTGCCTCTGGCATTACCGCAACAGTAGCTGTTGATGTATGAATTCTTCCCTGGGTCTCTGTGTCTGGAACCCGCTGGACTCTATGAACTCCACTCTCATATTTTAAAATTCGGAAAACCTCATCACCTTTGACTTTAATCGTCACTTCCTTAAATCCACCAACTTCAGAAGGGCTTGATTCCAGTGGCTCTATTTTCCATCCACGAAGCTCACTATACCTTTGGTACATTTTGAAGAGGTCACCAGCAAATAATGAAGCTTCATCTCCTCCAGTGCCTGCACGAATTTCAACGATAGCATCTCTATCTTCTGTAATATCTCTAGGTAACAGAGAGTACTGTATTTCAAGCTCTAATTTTTCACATAAATTCTCTAGCTCGGGAATTTCCTCTAGCGCTAGCGCTGCCATTTCCTCATCACTTCCTTTTGATAACTCATGATTATCTGAAAGCTGTCGGCGCGCATTGGAGAATTTTTCCCACTCCTCTAATAGCTTTTTATTTTGATTATACTCTCTTGAAACTTCAGCAACCTTCTTAGTGTCGGAGTAAAACTCCTCTTGCGACATTTCGTGCTCCAACTCTTTGACCCGGTCTCTTCTTTTATCAATTAGCGGTTCAAATTCCATAGAAAGTATTCAGATTTTCTCTTAGATTATTATATCAACAATATAACTAATACACCATGAATAGAGGTTTAGTTAAACCCTCAAATTACAAACTTTAGTGATAACGACGCTTAAGCCTCTGTCTCGGCTGGCACAGAATCAGCAGCTTCCGTCGTCTCGACTTTTTTGGAAGCTCTTCTCGCCTGCGTTCCTCCAAACCTCTTCTTAAATTTCTCAACCCTACCTGCAGTATCAACAAACTTTTGTTCACCAGTAAAAAATGGGTGGCAAGTCATGCATATACCTATTTGAAGAGAGCTTACCGTTGAACGAGTTTCGAAAACTGTCCCACAAGTGCATGTGATAGTTGTCGTTTGGTATTCTGGATGCAGTTCTTCTTTCATTTCACCGATGTTTTTAACGCCTATACCTAGAAAAAGGTAATATTAGCGGGCGATAATACTACGTTTTTAGGGACAGAGTGCAAGCAAAACATACTATGAAAAAGTTATTATTGTTTATAATCAACTTTTTCAAGGTCTGGGGACCTGCCCTGCCAAGGCACAAAACCGGTATTTCGTATGTGCTCACGAAGTAAATTTTCCAATTCTCTAAGTTTTTTGACATTATTAGTTACGGGGCTCGCCTCACCAGGATCATTTTTTAGATTATAAAGCTCAAAAGATTCAGTCGAAGTATTTTGAAGTAACTTCCAAGGCCCTTTTTTGATAGCATAATAAGCTTGCCCTTTATATCTGCTCCCACCTTCCCTCCTCACCCAAACAAGTGACCTATCCTCTTTTTTACTAATTTCTTTGCCAAGAATTCCCGAAAGCATGCTTGATCCTTCTATTCCTTCAGGGCTTTTTAAACCAACAACTTCAGCCATTGTTGGCATCCAGTCCATTGTCATTGAATCTCTAGTGTAGGTTGTACCACCTTCAATTACCCCTTTCCAAACCATACATGCTGGAACACGTATACCACCTTCCCACATTTGTTGCTTCTCCCCCTTCCATGGGCTGTTTCTTGCACCTACATTCGCCTGACCTCCATTATCTGAGGTAAATACTATTATCGTATTATCATGCGCTTCGGCTGCTCTCATAACTTTTCCAATGCCATGATCCATATGCTCAATTAACGATACAAGTTTTGCTCGCTGAGGTGAAATTCCTTCTTCTCTCTTACTTACCTTGTCTAACCAATCCTTTGGAGGTTGGATAGGAGTGTGGGGAGCATTATAAGAGAGAAATAAGAAAAATGGGTCCTCTTTTCCAATCCTCTGTTTGATAAATTCAACGGACCATTCAGAAAAAAGATCGGTTGCGTGGCCCTTTGGATTAATGACTTTCTTATTCTCTCTCATGTAATTTACTTCATGCCTCCGATAATTATAATAATCGTCCATCATATCACCCAAAAATCCTTTAAAGTAGTCAAACCCCCTACCGTTGGGTGTATTAGGTTCTAATAAACCAAGGTGCCACTTTCCTATCAAAGCCGAATGATATCCAGCCTCTTTAAGCAAAGACGGTAATGTTTTTACTCCCGGAGAGAAGTACCCCCAATTGTTTACCCTATGAGTTCTTATTACTCCAGGAACACCCACCATATCAGGATAACGGCCAGTTAAAAAAGCGGCTCTAGTTGGCGAACATACTGGACAATTGGCGTATGCGTTTTCAAAGCGACATCCATCATTCATTAATTTATCAATATTTGGTGTCCTCATGTCTTTGGCACCGTGACTGGATAAGTCACCAATCCCTAAGTCGTCCGCCATTATAAAAATAATATTGGGTTTCTCTGCACTATTCAGATTTGAAAGAATAATTAATAACAATGACAATCTTTTTATATTTTTTAACATCTGTAGCTAAATATGATTTTATAACTCTATAACTAAAAACCCTCTACTTCACCAAATCCATCTGCAAATTGAAGTGCCGCAGGACCACTATATAGCTTCCCTTTGTTAACGATGCTCGGCTTACCTCCTGTTATTTTTGAAATTTCAACGAGGTATCCGAAAGCTCGCCCAGGAGTCTCCATGCCAATGGTATTAATTGGAATCTTTGATGGATTTATCTGCTCCATCTTATTAACAACTTCTTCAGCATCCTGCGCTTCTCCATCTGAGAGAAGCCATACAACAACTGGAACAGGCCTCATCGCGAAGGCTAATTCCAAGGGGTCTCTCCAAATTGTAGCTCCTTCAGGATTAGCACTCTTTATATTATTAATGGCAGAAGCAATACCTTCTTTCGTTGCCTTGCTCCATGGTATTCTATCTTCAGCCTTGTCCGGAAATCGTGTGGGCGACGTATAAAGAGACTCTCCACCTAGCCATGGGGCTGTAGAGTAATAAATCACCTGGAAACTCATATCCTTTGGCAGCTTACTAATTGATTTCACCAACTCTTGTTTAAGCATTTGTATCCTTACCCCTCCGCCTTCTCTGATCATTGATTCTGAAAAATCAACGACGAATACGACACGATTCCCTTTCGCTGTACCGCCAAAAAAAGTAGACGTTCCGCCACCACCATCACCATCCCCCTTACCTGATCCAAATCCTCGTCCAAAGTCTGTACCAATACCGAGCGGATCAATAACTGGGTCCTCTAGAGATGGTACAGATATAGCTGACACAGCAGTAGACGAAACTGGGTCAATTCTCGCTGCGCTCTGAGCAGGTTGAGGTTTCTTTTGTACTTTTTTGGCAAAGTCTTTTTTTTCTATTTGAGGTGTATCTGTTTGTGTATCAGTAACCGCAACGATCTGAGGAACTTTGTCCGGACCAAAAGAAACAACTATCAGATACAGAACTAAGACTATAAATAAATGAATAACTATGGTCGTTGCAATTGAAGCAACTTTGCTCTGTTTAAAGCCTGATGAATTAATAGCCCCTATACCATTTACCGGCTCATTAATATTTTGGTCTTTAATGGCAGGCTCTTGCATGAGGAAAAAGTCTTTCTTAACTAATCATATCATAAAAACCTTTAAATCTATCAACAATTATGGATTGTGGCAGCCAAATTTCTACTCACCTTCATAGGAAAGTCCAATTTCACGCCTCCAAGTATCTAATGATCTCATTAAGGCAAGCGTATCCTCTAGGGACATTGCTGGGTAAGGCGCACATTTCTCTCTTATTCCAACAGCAACTGCATCAGCCTCAGCGCCGTATAAATATTCTTCTGTAGTTACCTTAATAACCTCAAGAGAGCCAGATTCAAGCTTGTTTGAAGGCGTGCCAGCACCTGACGGATAATAATGCAATTCAGTAGTGCCTCCTTGAGGTGATGGCTTCCAGGGTTGAGGAATAAATAAGCGGCCTTTAGTTCCTGTAATACTTGCATTAATAGGTTCGTCAAGAGCTACTCCACAACTAAGCCGTGCGGTAATTCCTCTATCAAATTTTGCCACCGCACTAGTGTATTCATCAACTCCAGTCTGACCAATATGACCCACTGCCTTTATTTCCAAGGGTTCCAAAAATGAACTTCCACTACCAATTCCTGCAATTAAACCAGCAAGCGTCATTGGATATCCTCCCACGTCAAGGATTCCTCCGCCTGCCAAGCTTTTATTGAGATGCCTTCCCTCTAAATTGTCTCCAATATCAAAAGAAAATGAAGCCTCAATTGAACGGACTTGACCGATAGCACCAGACTCAATTATTTGAACAATTTTTTTTGTTTGGGCCGAACAACGATACATGTATCCTTCCATTAGAAAGACTCCATTATCTTCGGCTGATTGGACAATCTCCTTGGCCTCTGCTTCATTAAGACCAATTGGCTTTTCGCATAGAATATGTTTTCCTGTATTTGCTGCTTTTATTGCCCACTCTTTATGCATCGGGTGCGGAGTAGCTATATATATTGCATCGACCTGGTCGTCTTCTAGCAACTGTTGATATGAAGCATGCCTGTTGGGTATACCTCCAAATTTGTCAGCAAATTTGTCTGCTGAATCTTGGGATCTACTGCCAACCGCAACTAATTTACCAAAACTAGAATTAATTACTCCTTCTGCAAAGGAAGCAGCGATGCTTCCAGTTGCTAATATTCCCCAACGTATTTTTTCTTTTTTCTCTTCCATGTGAATTTAGTGAAACTGAGAATTAACTCAATTGGCAGGAAGATAAAAGCAATTATTACTAAATTCACATAAGATTACTCCGATGAGGAGCTATCTAATTCTCTTTGCTTAATTTTTTTAAGATCTTGTAATTCAAGAAGCTGTCTTTCTATCAAATTGATCTTTTTGTTTAAATCCTCAATTTCACTCTTAAGAGAACTCGCATTGCCAGAACTTTTCAATTTAAGAGAGTTTATAACTTTTATCAGATCGAGGCTAGGTATGGCGTAGCTTTTAACTCTTCCACCTCTAGCAATATTGACTCCAACAACCTTTCCATCTAAATTCACAATTGGACCGCCACACTCATCTGGTCTAATCGTTAGATCGTGTTGTAAGGCGTTCGGAAAATCTACCCTTTTATTACTCAGTGGACCTCCGAACTGCGCTCCAGGATCAGGCATTGATAATTGAGGTTGAACGTTAGACCTAGAACCTAATACTGCTGTTACAGTTTTTTTCTTGTTGTTTCTAAGGTAAAGAATTTCTATTTCATCGGAAGGCTTCAGCCCAGAAACTGATTTAGCTAATTCTGACGGCGAGTTGATTTCTTTTCCGTCAATCTTCAAGATAACATCTCCATCTTTGATGCCCGCTTTATCCGCACCCGAACCATTCTGAACCATTGTCACTTTTACCCCATCAGGAGTATTTTCCATACCAACCCCTAAAAATCCTCTATCATTAATTGAAAGGTTTCTTGGGGCAACACTAGCTACTCCAACAGCAATAGGGTAATCAAGCGTGCCAGAAGCAGCCAAAAATGACCCCAACTCGACTGAATTGCTGTCATCAAAATCAACGGCTTTTAGTCCATCAATATTTACTTTTATTAGAGCTATGTCCCATCTTTCATCCGTATTGATAAGAGTAAATGCTGATTTTCTTCCATCTGTAAATAAACACTGCGCTCCCTTTTTGGGTAATTCGCTGGCCTTTGTAACAAGAAGACCACTTGGATCAATCACCGTACCAAGAGCAACCTGATCGCCTTTTTTGTTAATAATACTCGCCGTAGAATCGATGACTCCGGCAATCACGGGTTTATACTCTGAAAAAACACTTTTGTGATCTTTTTCATTTCTGGAAGGTCTCTTTTTTTCAAGCTGGGCCTGATAAAACTTCATGAGGTCAGCCATCCTTGGATCGTTCATGTCTAGCTCTAGGCCGCCATTTCCTGGAGTCTGAAGACCTTCGTCGTTCCATAACTCCTGAGCTTTCCTAACCAAGTCTTCCATTAGATCAGAAAGACCATTCTCAGCATCAGGCTTTNNTTCACCCTGCCTAGGTNCGCCCTCGCCACCAAACAATTTTTTTAACTGGTCTCCAAACTGCTCGATTAAACCTCGTTCCGTTGAATCTTCAGCAAATAAAACATCCGAAACTAGTACTAACCCAATGAACGCGGCTCCTGTCAGTGTGAGTTTCCTAANTAGTCTCATTGTNATTACTCTCATCGTTATANTTATTCAAATATCAATTCNGCCTTAACAAGTTCCTCAACTNGATCACGCCTNATAGAAAAATTAATTTTGGCCCCAAGCTTGGTGTCTTTAATTTTTAATACCATTTCATCAGCATTAGAAATATCATCACCATCGACAATCATTACAACATCACCTGCTAATACCCCGGCAATATCAGCAATAGAGCCGTTGATAACCTCATATACTTTAGCTCCTCCTCCCTCATATTCTGCATCCAATATTATACCCAATTGAGGTCGTGTTTTCTCTTCCTCTTTACCAATACCTGAAGCAAGGTCCTCCCAACTTACCAATTTAACTGTGAACAACTGGTTCATATCACCTCTTAAGACTTCAACTTCTAGTTGGTCTCCAGCTTTACTTGATGACACTTGGTTAATAACATCTGACATTTGCTCAGCNGGCATTCCGTCTATTTTCAAAATAACATCACCATCCATGATGCCAGCTCTCCTAGCTGGAGAATTAGGGAAAACTTTATCAACCGTGACCTTACCTTCACTTTCATTCATTCTTACTCCAAGCATGGGCCTGTCAGGGTTGACTCCTGCAGCCATCATCCCAAGACTACCCCAAATCTCTCCACCGACCATGCGCTCCCAACCAGCTTTAAATACTGATGAAGGAACATGTCTATTTTCGGCAAGGCTTCCACCAATCGAAGAGTGAATCCCAATCACTTCGCCATCCAGATTAAAAAGCGGTCCACCNGAGTCACCACCCACTAGCGTACAGTCAGTTCTCAACATACCCATCGAACCAGTACTTATCAGTCTTCCAAGACGAATTGGAGGGCTTCTATTAAGATCATATCCTCCTGGATGCCCCATGGCTATTAACCACTCTCCAAGTTTGGCCTCATCTGAATTACCAATCGGAGCAAATGGCCATTTACCCTCTTCTGTTATTCTTGCAAGACCTGCATCTCTGGTTCTGTTAGCACCTAAAGACTCACCCTTNACACTCCTTCCATCGGGAAAAATTATTGTTAACTCTTTGCCGGCTGCCTCTGTTACATGTCCGGCAGTCATTATCAAACCATCTTCATTAATTATAACTCCACTACCTGTTGCAGGCTGATCGTTCCCAACGACAGCAACAACTGTTGGCATTAACTCCGATACAATTTTTTTTACTTTTTTCTCTCTTTCTTTAAGTTTTTCAACCGAACCTGATGCCTCAGTACCTTTAATAAATAAAAAGGAAATTGATATTAGTAAGAGACATATACTTTTCATTGTAATCATTTTAATTAACGTAATCACTAACCTATCGGTTTTATATCTTATAACGAGAATAAGATCCTCATTACTATATATCAAGCGACACGTTAGGCATTCACTTGTCTAAAGATTAATTTTTTCTCACCTTCTACCCGACTTTTTTATAAAAATAGGTCTAACGAATAACCAAAGGACTGCTGGAGCTAAAATACTTAAAATTATTGTGAGCTTTGGGTTTTCTTTGCTGGAGGCACCAATTATTGAGAAAATAAAAGCCAATGGTATGCTCCCAGTNGCAAGAGCAGCTATAAATAGNCTNGAAGGCATTCGAGATAAACCAGCCATACATGCAATAACTTCTGGCATTACTGGCAGCCATCTGGATAGGACAACTAACCATGCTCCCGTTCTTTCAAAAATATTTTCTCCTTGTTGAATAGCTTTATCCCCTGCAATTTTAATCGCAATTTCCCTACCAAATTTTAGACAAAGTAAATACGCAACGACTCCAGAGAGTATTGAACCGATAGACCCTACTATCCCCCCTACTATAGGACCATATATCAAACCTAGTGTTACCATAACAGCTGTACCTGGAATCGGCAGAATGAGATCAGACATTAACAGTAGGATAGCGATTAACCAGGCCCAGTTGCCCCACTTTCTTAACCATTCGCCATCCGTAGAGAATGCATTTTCAAATTCACTACCCCATATGATAAATGGAAGAACGAAAGAAATTATTAATACTATCAGTATCCAAACAAGGCGCATTAGTTGACTTTTGATAAGAGAATTTAGTATTAAAGTAATTACAAATAAAATCTAAGAATGCCAACATCTAAACCATTTGATAAAGAAAAGTTACCAGAGATCGCAATTGAATGCATGAATGAAGCAAAATTTCCTGTACTGGCAACTGTAGACGATAACCAACCCAGAGCTCGACCAGTTTCACCTGTCAAGACTGAGGGCTTTACTGTGTATGTGGCTAATCTTAGGCAGTATGGTAAAACTCAAGAGATCAAGGCTAACCCTAAGGTTGAGCTCTGCTACATATCCTCATCACACGATCAAGTAAGAATCAGCGGAATAGCAACCGTTTTAAATGACANGGGTGAAATAGAAGAAATCTGGAAGACTAATCCTTTACTCAGAAAATACCTTGGAAGCTCAGACAACCCAGAACTAATAATCTATAAAATATTACCAAATGACGTTCGATTCATGCGTGAATGGGCACTCGAATACTACCAAGTCCCTATTGATTAGGCCCCAAAGAAGGACATTGCCCAATACATGAGTGCTATAAGCACCAGAATTATGGCTCCACATGCTTTTGCGCCTTTCCAAGGAGTGATATCAACATCNTTTGTATAGGTTTGTTCGTAAGCCTTCTCTCTAGGATTAATGGCAGCCATGACAATCATTATAAGTGATATCAGAACGAAGTTAATAGCNGCTAAATGCAACCAATGCATTTCCCAACCAAATAGGTTATTTTCCTTCCACAAACCAAATACAGCCCAAAATGAAAACCCAGTGATTATCGCAGTCATAGCACCTGAAGAAGTCACTTTCTTATGAAAGATACCCATCAGCACAACTGCCAATAAAGGAATGTTATATAGAGCAGCCAGATTTTTCATTAAATCAAAAAGCCCATCAAACCCCCTAGCCTTAAGAACATCAATCATTGGAGCAAGGCAAATTGCCCCTATCGCAATTAAAATTCCAAACATTTTACCCACCTGAACCATCTGTTTATCCGAGGCAGTTTTATTAATTACTCCCTTGTAGATATCAATGCTGAACAAAGTTGCTGCACTATTAAGACTCGAGTTAAATGAACTCAGAATGGCACCAAAAATTACAGCCGCAAAAAAACCTAACAACGGAGCAGGTAATACCTTACCAACCAAAGCTCCATAAGAGTCATCAGCTTCTATTTTTTCACCAAAGATATGCCAAGCAATAATTCCTGGTAGCACTAAATAAAGAGGTCCTAATAATTTCATCCCTGCTGCAAAAAGAACACCCTTCTGCCCCTCCGCTAAACTTTTAGAGGCAAAGGTCCTCTGCACGATGGCCTGATTAGTGCACCAATAATAAGTAGTAATAAGTAGCATTCCAGTAAACAGAGTCGAAAAAGGAATGTTTTCATTTTCTTTGCCTATAGGCGAAAGCCTTTCAGGATGATTCTCTAAGAGATAAGAAATACCTGCGCCGAATCCTCCTCCTCCGCCTAATTCATTCCCGAGAGCAATGAGCCCAAGAATCGGGATAAGCAACCCTCCTATAAGAAGCCCTAACCCATTTAAAGTGTCTGATATAGCCACTGCCTTAAGTCCACCAAATATCGCGTATATACTCCCTACTACCCCAAGAGCAATAACCGTAGCCCAAAGTGCGGAAGATTCATTGCCACCAAAAAACTGAGCCAACCCAAAAACCTTAATCATGAACAATGCTCCAGAATACAGCACAAAAGGAAGTAAGTTTGTCAGTAAAGATAAAAGTAATAAAATTGAAACGGTGGCACCTACGGTCTTTGAGTATCTTCTCTCAAGAAAAAGGGAAACAGTAGCAACTCCACCTTTCAAATATCTTGGAAGAAAAACAAGAGCCATCAAGACAATAGCTATAGATGACCAGACCTCCCAAGCCATAACCTGCATTCCGTTAGCAAAGGCACCTCCATTCAAACCAACGAGTTGCTCCGTAGATAGGTTAGTCAAAAGCAAAGATCCGCCCACAACAATCCAAGGAAGGCTTCGTCCAGCAAGAAAATATCCGGTAGTTGTACTATGACTGTCGCGTCGAGTAGCTCGCCATGAGAAAAACCCAACGAGTCCGGTAAATATTAAAAATGCAAGTATTTGAATCATAAGTGTGGGAGTTATGAGCGATAACTTAGAGCTCTTTTATTTGAATATCTTTATACCATGCTTCGGCAGATGGACCAGAATGAATTTGCAATCCAAGCCGACCGTTTCTTGGGACTTTAGTTTCATTAACTTTCTCAAAGTATCTTGTGGCGAGTGCATCGTTAATCCAAATAGTAATAATATCACCTTGAGTTCTTATTCTAAATTCGTTCCAGCCGTCAACCTTAGTCACTTTCTGTGTAGGAGTGGGAACATTGGTAAGAAATTTTCTACGCCGAGACTCGTCATAGAGAGCCCCCCAAATTGAAACTTCCGCCATACTTCCTATGTCACACTGAAATCCTATCATCTCATGATGATTAGGAATCCTCTCACTCCAAAATTGAACGCCAGCATTTTTTCCCTGTCCAATTAGCTTAGCCTTAAATTTTAAATCAAAATCTTTATATGATTTATTTGTTACAAGAAACTGATTTTTTGGAATTTTCTTCTCTAAACTTCCCGCGACAATGGCTCCGCTCTCAACTCTAAACCACTCTTCACTGCCTTCCCAACCCTTCATTGTTTTTCCATCAAATATTGACTCATAATTATTTACTTTGAGGTATAGGAACTGAACGCACACTGGACACGGCACTGAAATCGGAGGACCCACGGGGTCGATCGCTCCGTCTGCTGGATTAATTTTAAATACCCTCACGTCATTACTATTCTGGCCACCAGCAATTAGATACTTTCCAGTAGGATCAATTCCAAAACCTCTTGGCGTTTTTACCCCTAAAACTTCAACCTCTACCAAAGATAATTTACCTGAGTTTTCATCAACTTTAAAAACTGCCACGCTATCATGTCCTCTATTTGAACAATATAAAAACTTCCCACTAGGATGCATCAAGAGTTCAGCCGTAGAGTTTTTGTTTTCATGTGACTTAGGCAAAGTGCTAAGGGTTTGTATGTTCTTCATAGTTCCACTAGAAGAGTTAAAATCAAAAACCGTTACTGAAGAGGCAATCTCATTATTTGTGTATCCATATTTTCCATTCGGAGAAAAAGAAAAATGTCTGGGACCATTACCGGGAGCGACCTTTGCAAAACCCGGCGTACTTGCTTTTAACTCACCCTTATCTGCATCAAAATTGTATATCATTACTTTATCCAAACCAAGGTCAGCACAAACCACATATTTCCCACTTGGATCAATATCTATCGAATGAGCGTGAGGAGACCTTTGCCTTGGAAGAATACTTCCTCCTTTATGCTGAACAAATGATGTTAGCTTCAATTTACCTTCACCACTGACTGAAGCTGTACCGATACTGCCGCCTACATAGTTTGCAAAAAACACATGCTTTCCAGATTGATCAGCGGAAATATGGCATGGGGCTCCACCTCTAGTAGACAAACGATCTATAAGTTTTAATGTGCCATCATTATGATTAATCTTATAGGAAGCTAATGAACCACTCGACTCACCCTGGTAGTCATTTGTCTCCTCAACGGCCACAAGAAACTCTTCATTAGGAAGTATCGTTACAAATGAAGGGTTGTCACCTGTAGCTGCAAGTGATGGTTTTGATAGTATACCGTTCTCTAGATTTAACTTGGAGACATAAATTCCTTGGCTCTCTTTATCTCGGGTATAAGTTCCAAAATAAACCCACATCTCCTCACTCTTCAATTTTGCAATTGGCCCAAGAATAAAAATAATGACTAAAAGAATTGGTATTTTCATCGTATTTTAAAACTTACAAAGTTAAACGTAATCAAGCCACACTTTTCTAATATTTTTCACACCTCCGGTGCTTAGAAAGGCTTTGAACTAATTAATAGCATTGTTATAAATAGTGACAGATTTTATAATTTACAATTCAACCTAGAACATGCTCAAACTCACAAAGAAACCATTTATTCCTTTTGTTGTATTGGCTTTTCTTTTTATATCAATATTCCTCACAAGCAAATTATCCGCTCACACCTTTCAAACAAACCTTTATCCTGATATTGAATTAAAAAAGGATCACTTAGTTATCGAATTATGGATAGCTACATTTTTATTTCCTCCTTTAGAAGACATAAATTACGGAGATAATAAACCTCGCCCAACACTGGATAAATCAAGAGAGCAAATAGAAAGCTTTTTTAATTCGAATTGCCCCGTATACATAAATGGAAAAAAAGTTCCTCCCAATACTCAGTGGCTCAAATTTGAAGAAATGGAGGAAGTTTCTCACTTGGGAGAAAATGCTGATCTGACAATGGCCAAAATGCTCTTTCATTACCCAGCTTCTGAGGAAGTTAGAAACATTAAATTCGGTTGGGGGCTTTGGTTCACCGATCAGGCGATTAAGGTGGAAACTGAAAATGGAGAAGAAACTATTTCTCATAATCCAAACATATTGGATATGCTCATTTTCGTTGGTGGCGAAGCCCACCCAATGTACCTAACAAAAGAAGAACCAGAATTCACTTGGCATGCCCCAGCTAGAATTATTACAGATAATGTAGAGATCGCATCAATCGAACCCATAAAAAAAGTAAATGCTGGAATTCCCATAATATCGATTTGCGTTTTAGTGATCGGTTTCTTTTTAACGATAACCCGACAAAGGGGTAAAACTTTTCTGCGCCTAAGTATAATAATCTCAAGTTTTATTGTAGCCTTTATTCTCCGCAATACTTTGGTTATCGAAACCTCTCAATCCTCTGAAACTTTGGCCAAGAATCTCGACTCTTCCTCAGCTGCAGATCTATTTACTAAACTTCACAGAAGCATCTACAGAGCTTTTGAATCTGAAAGCGAAGATGCAATCTACAATAATCTGGCCAAGTCGGTATCTCAAAAACTCATTGGCCCCCTATATGAAGAAGTTTACCAAAGTCTAATATTAAGAGATGAAGGAGGCGCTATATCTAGAATCAATAGGGTCGATTATATCGAAGTAAATGCAATCAGGATTGAAAATTCAAATGATTTTAAGATATATTGCAAATGGCAGGTTCATGGAAACGTCAGACACTGGGGCCATAGCCATAAACGAAGTAACGAATACGAGGCTGATTACACATTGTCAGTAGAAAATGATTTGTGGAAAATAGCATCTTCTTCTGTAAACCTTCAAAAACGTGTCGCCTCGCCAAATGGAAAATGAAAAACAGATTCTACAAATAGAGGATCTTAAGTTCTGGTATACAGGAAAAGGGTTTCAATTAGAAATCTCTAATTTGAAAATTAATAAAGGGAGCAAGGTTGCAATCCTTGGTAAAAGTGGTTCAGGAAAAACAACACTGGCTCATCTTATATCGGGAATCCTGAAGCCTCAATCAGGCCTCATTAGATTCATGGGACAAAATATTAGTAATCTAAGTGATAGGGAAAGAAGAGCTTACAGAATAAAAAACATAGGTTTCATTTTCCAAGAATTTGAACTTATAGAGTACTTAAGCGTACTGGATAACTTAATTCTCCCATACAAATTAAATAAATCTCTATCATTGAATGAAGAAACTATTAACAGAGCCAAAGCAATCGCAGGAAGAATAGAAATTGAGAATAAACTACATAAATACCCCAATCAACTCTCAGGAGGTGAAAGACAACGGCTTGCAACAGCAAGAGCATTAATAACATCACCTGCCCTAGTTATTGCTGACGAACCTACTGGCAACCTTGACACACAAACTGCTAACAAGGTTCTTAATGAAATTATTAACCAGTCCTCCAAAAGTAATTCAACGTTACTGATGATCACTCACGACCCCCGTCTCCTAGAGTCATTTGATCAAGTAATTGACCTCAACAAATTAACCAACCCAATTACAGTATAAAAGAAATAATACAGATCTCATGGAATCACATCCTCTATCATTGGGGTAAATCCATTGTGCAGGTGGCAGCATTAGCTATAACAATGTGCCTACCTATCACCGCGAATATGATTGTTGGTGAAGTTTCCGACAAGCTTCAATCAAGAGCAAAAAAAACGCCTTTGATCTTTGGAGCAAAAGGTGATCGTTTCGATTTAACTATCAATTCACTATTTTTCAGAGGTGCACCTTCAAGTGAAATCTCGATGCTTGAATACAATAGAGTTAAAAATGAAAACCGAGGCTCGGTAGTCCCCATCATTCTTGGCTTCACTGCAAAAAAATATCCAGTTGTTGGTACTACCACAGAATATTTCCTGGAACGTACACTGGTTCCGAAATCAGGAACGTTGCCACTAGTTTTGGGAGACGTGACCCTTGGTTATTTATGCGCCAAAAGACTAAGCCTAAAGGAAGGTGATCACATCTTAACTGATCAAGTTAATCTTTATAATCTATCTGCAAACAATCCAGTAAAACTCAATATCACTGGCATTCTAGAAGAATCTAAATCTGCTGATGATGAGACTTTATTCGTAAACCTTCAAACTTCATGGCTCTTATCTGGCATTGGTCATGGTCACGTGAAGATCGATGATAAAACATCATCCGAATCTATTCTTTCAAAAAATAAATCTTCTATCACTGCAAACGCTTCTTTAGAAAATTACATTGAAGTTAATGATGAAAACATCAATGCCTTTCACTTTCACAAAGAACAAGAAAATCTCCCAATCTCATCATTACTGGCATTCCCAAAAAATATAAAAGATGAGACGATCCTCAAAGGAAATTACATCAACGACAAAACTGTCCAGTCAATTAGACCGAGAGAAATTGTTAGTGAACTACTAGAGTTTGTATTTAAAATTAAACAATTCCTCAACACCTCTTTTATACTGACTGGAATTGCCGCCTCACTCTTTCTTTTGGCTCTAATTCTCTTATCCATTCAAACTCGAAAACGAGAAATCAAAACTCTTTTTCTAATCGGCTGCGACCGCAAAACTCTTGCCCTATTATTCATAGGAGAATTAGCCATTCTCTCATGCATGGCACTTCTAGTTTCAATAATTACTGCTTATGCTTTAAAAAGTCTGGCCATTGGTCTTATCATCTAAATTACTCAAGCCCTATAATTTAAGGTTTTTTATTAAAAAAATCTGATCCTCACAAATTTAACGATGACAAATATTTAAGAATGGTTTAATATTTAAATATGATAAAGTCATTTCAAAGACTTGGCATAATCATTGGAGCGATAACTTTGTTATCATCGTGTCAAACTTACAAAGTATCTTTGACTTACAATCCTCCAAGCTTAAGCCAAAGAATCATCAAAGGAGAACCACTTATCAAACTTGATAAGATTAATGATGTTAGAAATCTAAAAGGTGCCGAAATAGGGTCTATAAAAAACGAATTCGGAATTCCAATTAAATCAATTTATGCAAAACAGCCAGTTAGCGAGATTACCAAAACGGCTTTTTCTCATGCTCTAAAAAGTAGAAATCTTCTTAGCGAAAAAGATGCAAAGTATTTGTTACAAGCAGATATTTTACAGTTTGAGTGCACCCAATTCTCTGCACAAAATGCTGAGTGCAGAATTAGAGTACATTTATATCAGGCAAAAACAGGGCGTCTAATTTTTAGCCAGTATTATTATTCTACGAAGACCAAGGTTTCACCAAATGTGTCATATTGGTCAAAAGTTGACGAGATCGCCTCAGTCGCATCTGAAGCTCTTCAAGATGTCGTGGACAGGGCAGTTGATGACAATAGGATTCGACAAATAATTAAGTAATCTTATTAAGTTAGATACTTACTCAAAACGGTCCAGATTCCTACGAATAGGATCATTGCTGAGCTCAGCCAAAAAGCAATTTCATAAACTTTACCAGTCTTGATTTTTGAGTTCTTCCTTTGCGCTTTAAAAACAATTGCGGCAAAAAGAACTACCAAAAGTATTATCGAAGTCGCGACACCACCAACGACAACCATCCAAACTGGACTCTCGAATAAAAGGAAGACCCCTGCCCATATGGCAGGAATACCCACGGCAAGAATTGCAAACCAGTTTCGCCTCGATTTGTAATCATCGAAATTAAGTATTCCTATCCTACCAAAAGCATCAGTGAATTGTCTAGTCCATGCCCCTAAAGCAGAAAATGCAGTCGAAAATAGGACTACAAATGCACCAAAATAGAAGAAAGGCTCAGCCCAATTACCCAAAGTCACGGTATAAAGGTTTGATAGATTCTCTAGAAAATTCTTCCCGCCTCCCTCAAAATCACCCTTACCATGAAGAAGAGCTGAACCTAGAAGGAAAAATGCAACAGTTACAACCGTATAAACAAGCATCGCAAATATTGCATCTATATACATAACCTTGATCCATCCCCTCGCTCTAATAGCCCATTCTTCGGATCCATCATTTTTACCTGTATTTGAGGCATACCCTTTCTCTATCAACCAATAATTATAAGCCATTATCTCATCTCCACCAACCCCCGTCAGCCCAAATGCTCCAATGACTAAAATAGTCATTTCAGCACCCTCAGGCATTTTGAACTGCAAACCAGAAAGCACATCGCCCATTGATATAGCAGCCTCGGTGTTTTGAAGTGCTATTAATGAGAAAAATGTAAACAGCGTAAAGAGTCCTATCATGGATACAGACATAATCTCTAAAACCTTGTAATATCCTGACACTACAATTCCAGAAATCGCTAAAACTACTATTAACAACCACCAGAAAACAGAAAGACTCGGCACTGCCATGTTAAGCAATACAGCGACAAGCCCAACAATTCCTCCAACCTGCAAAAATTTTACTAACATCAAACCCAACCAAGTCCAGACTGACCAATTTGCCTTACCTATTTTAAATCCTGGCAATGAATTAAAAGAAGCGAATGTCGTTTCCCCTGTCATTATTGCTCTTTTCCCAAACTCGAGCTGAACAGCCACTTTAACAAGGCAACTTACTAAGATTACCCACATAGCAATAAATCCAGCTTGGGCTCCAAGCTTGGTTGTTGCAATCAATTCCCCTGACCCCACGATCGAAGCTGATAATATAAATCCTGGGCCTAAATGTTTAATCGTCCCTCCAATTGATTTAGGTGGATCAAGAACTTTCGATTTGTCTAGTGAGTAAGGGTCTTGGGTTTGCATACTTAAGTATTTCCGTATAGCCTGATACTAAGAACCTCACAAAAAAAGACAATTTTCAATGCGCTACCTAATGAAATGGATTTTTATAGGCTTCATAAGCTTATTAAGCCGTTTATCAGAGGCCTCAGAGCTGAATTTTTTTGAAAAGAAAATTAGACCTATCTTGGTCGATGAATGCTACAAGTGCCACAGTGAGGAAAAAAAAATTAAGGGTAACCTTAGACTAGATTGGAAAGGCGGTTGGCTAAGTGGTGGTGACTCCGGACAGGCTATAATTCCAGGCCAAGTAGGAAAGAGTCTACTGATTCAGGCAATCAGACACACAGACAGCGACCTGGCAATGCCACCAAAGAAAAAATTATCCTCTCAACAGATTAAAGATCTAGAGAAATGGGTTGCTGATGGCGCATACGACCCAAGAACCTCAGATAAAATATCAAACAATGACAAACGCCTTAACATTGAAGCTGCGCGTAGGTACTGGTCATTCCAGCCGATTAAAGATTACCCAACTCCAAAAGTAAAAAATAAGAACTGGTCAAAAAACTCAATAGATAAATTTATATTAGCAGAGCATGAAAAAAGAAAGTTAATTCATTCAGATGATGCAGATGACATTACACTTCTAAGAAGAATTTATTACAACCTCACTGGGCTCCCCCCCCAAGACATAGAAATTCAAAAATTTCTAGAAAGAGTCTCTGTTGATCGGGATAATACGATAACAAGCACTATTGATGAATTGCTATCAAGGGATGATTTTGGAATTAGATGGGGAAGGCATTGGCTTGATATTGCGCGATATGCTGATTCAACTGGTGGAGGCCGAACTCTATTACTGAATGAAGCATGGCGTTATAGAGACTACGTCATCAAATCATTAAATAATGACAAGCCGTATGATTTATTTATCAAAGAGCAAATCGCTGGTGATCTACTGGAAAGTTCGAACCCTGAACAGCGAGAAGAGCGCTTAATTTCAACTGCATTCTTACTACTCGGGCCGACCAATTATGAACTTCAAGATAAGACCATATTAGAAATGGACATCATTGATGAACAGCTTGATACAATTGGAAAATCTTTCATGGGTCTAACTTTAGGATGTGCCCGTTGCCACGATCATAAGTTCGATCCTATAACTACAGAGGATTATTATGGCTTGGCAGGAATACTCAAAAGCACAAAATCTGTAATCCACAGCAATGTTTCTACATGGAACAAACGTTCACTTCCCTTATCAGAAAAACAGGAAGAAAACGCAAAAATAATTCGAACTAAAATTCAAAAAATTCAAAATGAGATAAAGACGTTAAAACTAGAGCTTCCAAATACTAAAAACCTAAGCAAAAAATCTAAAAATCTTCTTGGTCTGATTATAGATAATGAAAAGGCTATAAAAAAAGGAAACTGGATTAAATCAACAGCTGTTAAAGGATTCATCGATGAAAATTATATCCATGACGATTCAATGGATAAGGGTAACAAAACGGTCACTTACAATATTAAAGCACCAGATACCGGAAGATATGAAATTAGAGCTTCATATACACACGGCACGAATAGGGAGACTAAAACCCCTTATACGGTGAATCACACAAACGGTGAAACCACGGTAATAATAAACCAAACACTGCAACCTCCGATTAATGGTTCATTCGTATCACTTGGGGTGTACGAATTTAATAAAGACATTGAATTCGAAGTTGTTATTTCCAATAAGAACACAACCGCAGTAGTTATCGCTGATTCCATTCAAGTTATTCGCGAAGGGAAGTCTAGGGAAAAAATTAAAGATGATTCAAACCAAAAAATAAATATATCTAAGATTAATGAAAAGATAAACCTACTCGAAACAGAGCTCAAAGACCTTCAGAAAAAAGAACCAAAAAAGATTCAAGTTATTGCCGCAGAAGACCACAAAAAACCTGGCGATATAAATATTGCTTTAAGAGGCAATGTTCATAGTAAAGGAGATAGAACACCCCGCCAATTTATCGAGGTAATGACATATGAAGAAACTCCAAAATTTAATCAGAAATCAAGTGGGCGTATCCATTTAGCAAATTGGATTGCGAGTAAGCATAACCCTCTAACTGCAAGAGTAATTGTAAACAGAGTATGGTTTCATTTGTTTGGTGAAGGTATTGTATCGAGCTTGGACAATTTTGGCCACATGGGCACTCCTCCAACTAACCTTAAACTTCTTGACCATTTAGCTGTTAAATTTATTGATAATTCTTGGTCCATTAAAACACTAATCCGAGACATTATGCAGTCTCGCACATATCAACTCAGCTCTAGAACAAACAATGAGAGTAAAAAGATAGACCCAGAGAATACTTTTTTGTGGAAACAAAATCAGAGGCGTTTAGAAGCTGAGGCAATAAGAGATTCAATTCTATTTGTAAGTGGAAGTCTTGATAAAGACAAAGGTGGAGCGGCAATTAAGTCAGGGACAAAAACTGAATATGGATATTCATTTAATTCGAAAAAACGAAGCATTTATTATCCTGTTTTTAGAAATACTTTGCCTGAGATAATGCAAGTATTCGACTTTGCTGATCCAAATATGGTGACAGGGAAAAGAACAACAAGCAGCGTGCCAACACAGGCTCTCTACATGCTGAACAATCCATTTGTTATAGAAGAATCAAAAAAGTCTGCCGAGAGATTAATTAAAGAAAAACTTTTAAATAAATCTCTGGAAATAGAAATGGCTTACAGAAGGGTACTTTCTAGAAACCCTACANACAAAGAAAAACAAATACTCTACAATTTCCTAGAACTAGAAAATGAAAGCACAGAAGCATGGTCGAACATATTTCACAGCCTTTTCTCAAGTTTTGAATTCCGCCATACTAATTAAGGTTCTTGAAATAAGCTGCTAATTAGTTAATTTTAATTTATTGATGGACTACTGGAATATAAATCGCAGGCAAACGCTNAATAGTCTGGCTTGTGGCTTTGGTGGCCTTGCTTTCGGTGCTCTTGCTCACAAGGATGCTATTGCTTCAAGCGACTCACCAAAAGAGATATTCCATCACCGACCAAAGGCAAAAAGAGTCATATTCATCTTTATGGCTGGAGGAGTTAGTCATCTGGACTCTTTTGATTACAAGGAAAACCTTGTAAAGCATGATGGTAAAATGATGCGATTTGATGATGCTAGGACTCTCGCGAAAACGCGTAAAATTATAGACCATCGTGTTATGAAACCTTTATGGAAATTCAAAAAACATGGTCAGTCAGGAAGAGACGTGAGTGAGCTTTTCCCTCACATTGCAAATCATGTTGATGACCTTTGCTTCATCAAAGGCATGCACACAAATGGAATTGCACATGGTCCAAGCACCCTATTCTTACATACTGGAAATATAAATTTAATTCGTCCATCAATGGGGNCATGGATCAATTATGGTTTAGGAACAGAAAATAATAATTTACCTGGNTTTGTCAGCATCGGCCCCTCAATGGGCAACGGCGGCCCAAGAAATTTTAGCAATGCCTTTCTACCCTCATCTTATCAAGGAACACCACTCGGTCGTGCAGGCATACCCGCCAAAGAAGCAACTATAAAGAATCTCGTTAACCAAAATTTAAATCATCAACAAAATTTGAAACAATTTGAATTATTGCAGAAGATTAATGCGGAGCAATTATCAACTTACCCCAATAACGATAAGATTAATTCTGTTATTAACTCTTATGAACTCGCTTGGCGAATGCAAAATAATGCTCCTAATGTTTTAGATATTAAAAACGAGAGCCCTAGCACCATGGAAATGTATGGGATCGGTCAAAAAGAGACTAACGATTTTGGTCAGTATTGCCTCAAGGCAAGAAAATTAAGCGAAGCAGGCGTACGTTATGTTCAAATCAACTATACTGATAACACAAACAACCCTGCCTGGGACCAACACTCGAATATGCCTAAACACATGGAGCACGCTCGAGCCACTGACAAACCTGTTGCAGGGTTAATCACTGACCTCAAGCAAAGAGGNCTTCTGGAGGATACGATTGTTTGGTGGGGAAGTGAGTTTGGACGAACACCTTACGCTCAAGACAAAGGGACAGGACGTGATCATAATTCAGATGGGTTCACGGTTTGGTTAGCCGGAGGAGGGTTTAAAAAAGGGTTTAGCTTTGGTGAAACTGATGAATTTGGACACCATGCAGTTGAAGGAAAAGTGCATATGCATGATCTACATGCAACCATTTTACATCAACTTGGAATCGATCACGAAAAACTGACGTATAGATACGACGGGAGAGACTTCAGGCTGACTGATGTTCATGGAAAAGTAGTACATCAATTGCTAAGTTAGCATTCTCATTTTAATCATCTCCAAGCATTTCTTTCATCCGAGAAAAGTAGGCATGGGCATCTCCTTCATCTATTGGAGCCCCTATCGCCTCTTCATTGGATAAAACATCGATATGCGTNGGGTCTAACTCTTCTAAAAACGAACTTTGCTCTCCTCTGATTAATTCACCGTACTTTTTTCTAGAGGCACAATAAGTTATAGTTAAACGATTCATTGCACGAGTCATTCCAACGTAAAAAAGTCGCCTTTCCTCATCTCTTGTCCCCTCTTCAAGCGATCTTTTGTGCGGTAACATTCCCTCTTCCACGCCAACCATGTATACATCAGAGAATTCAAGACCCTTTGCTGCATGTAGGGTAATTAAATTTACTCCCAAACTAGAATCATCATCTTCNTCACGGTCCTGCTGAAGGGCAACATCATCTAAAAAATCCTGCATACCATTTTTTTTACCTCTCTTTTCATAATCTTTCAAAGAGGATATNAATTCGAAAACGTTATTTCTTCTATTTTGATATTCATTATCAGTTTTGCAATTCCTCTGCAAAAAATCAGTGAACCCAATTTCTTCAACTAATTGGTCAAAAAGAATACCAAAAGAACTATATTCAGAAGTCATTGGTGATCTATATGATTCCATAAGACTTACAAAAGACTCTACTTTTGATCTAGACTTTGGGGGTATTGTTAAAAGAAAATCTCCATCTATTANAATATTATAAAGACTGCATCCAAGATCCCTACTCTTCTCAACAGCTATATCAATAGTTGCATTTCCAATACCNCTAGGAGGATTATTAATAACACGTAAAAGATTAATATCATCATCAGGATTTTTGATGACGAGTAAATAGCCTAAGAGGTCCTTAATTTCTCTTCGATCAAAAAATGATTGCCCCCCTATTACCCTGTAAGGAATTTTATACTCTCTCAACTTAGATTCGAATAATCTAGACTGACTATTCATCCTGAAAAGAACGGATATATCATCGTAGGAACGTTTTTCAGTTGCTGTCATTTCTAGGATCTCATCAACCACAAATTGCGCCTCCTCATCCTCTCCNGGCATTGCTATAATTCTTACATTATCAGCAGAAGATTTTTCACTCCAGAGAGATTTTTCACGCCTACCTGTATTATTTATTATAGAAGAATTCGCAGTATGAAGTATGGCCTGATTACTTCTATAGTTTTGCTCNAGNGTGATAACTTTTGGTGATTTAAAAAATCTTTCGAATTCAAGAATNTTACTTATTTCAGCTCCTCTCCAACCATAGATTGATTGATCATCATCTCCAACAACACAAACATTTTGGTCAGAACCACTTAATAGCTGCACAAGTTCCATTTGCTTTTTATTAGTATCCTGAAATTCATCAACAGTTATATATTTAAACCGTTCCCTCCAAAAACTAANAACATCTTCATTCTCTTTTAATACTTGAACGGCTAAAATNAAAAGATCATCAAAGTCTACAGCATTTAGATGTTTGAGCTCTTTATTATAAAACCTTTCTATCTCACTAACTAAGGAGTCATTATTATCAGAAACAGGCACCCCTTTGTTCTTGCTTCTACTAATCAATGATATCGCAAGGTTATGATCAAGGGATTCATCCTTAGCAGATTTNCTAGATATCAATTTTCTAATNAANCCAACTTGATCTGAGGATGAATAGATTGTGAAATTATTCTTGTAGCCAAGCTTCTCAATATCCTTTCTTAAAATTCGCACACATAGAGAATGGAAAGTACATACCGTCATTTCTTTAGCCGACTCTTTAGAAACCATTCCTCTGATCCTTTCGCGCATCTCATTAGCCGCCTTGTTAGTAAAGGTTACGGCAAGGATAGAGTCTGAAGAAACGCCTTGCCTCAACATATTAACCAGCCTTGAAATAACTGTTCTTGTTTTACCTGTTCCCGCGCCAGCAAGAATTAGAACGGGACCATAAATATGCTCAACAGCTTCGCGTTGGGCNGGATTCAGTTGAGATAAGTTGAATTTATTTTTGGTTTTCAGACTAATAATTACTGAATCCCTATGGCACAAATATGCAAGGAAGAAAAATGTTGTTTAAANCAAAATTAAAGGTTGAGCGAGATTNCTTTATACTTCTATGTAGTTATAAAAATTAACAATTTAGATAAATAATGCACGATCCCAGAATTGATAAACTCGCAAAACAACTTGTAAATTACTCAACTTCCGTTAAACGCGGCGACAATGTTTTAATCGATGCTTATGACGTCCCAGATTCAATAATCATAGCGCTAATTCGAGCAATAAGAAAAGCTGGCGCACAACCTTATGTTAACATTCAAAACGCACAGGTCAGTAGAGAACTTTTAATGAATGCTTCTGAAAAACAGTATGATATTCTTGCTAAGTACTCTTTAGCTCAAATGAAACAAATGGACGCTTTCATAGCACTACGGGGAAGTCATAACATAACTGAAACCGCTGATGTTCCTGCAAAGAATATGGCATTAGCGATGAAGAAAATGCGTTCTGTACAGAACTACCGAGTCAATGAGACTAGGTGGTGTGTCTTGCGCTGGCCTCACCCTGCAATGGCGCAACAAGCTGGAATGAGCACAGAATCCTTTGAAAATTTCTTTTTTGAAGTTTGTCTCCTAAATTATAAAAAACTATTACCGGCAATGAAAAAATTNGAGGCCTTGATGAGCAAAACTAATAAAGTTTTAATTAAAGGGAATGGTACAAATTTAGAATTTTCTATGAAGGGACTTAAAGCAATTGCTTGTGGAGGAACACACAATATACCAGACGGTGAATGCTTCAGCGCACCAGTTAAGAACTCCGTAAATGGAGTAATTAAATATAATTCACCAACAATATATCAAGGCATTTCATTCGATGATATTGAGTTAACATTTGAAAAAGGTAAAATCGTAAAGGCAACNGCNAACAATACAAAAGCGATAAATAAAATTCTGAATTCTGATCCTGGAGCCAAATATATTGGTGAATTTGCTATTGGATTTAATCCAAAGATTAAAGAACCAATGCGAGACATACTATTTGATGAAAAAATTGCTGGTAGTTTCCACTTCACTCCAGGTCAAGCTTATGAAGGGGTTGCTGACAACGGTAATAGAAGCCAAGTTCATTGGGATTTAGTATGTATTCAAAGGCCNGAATACGGTGGAGGAGAAATTTGGTTTGATAACAAGCTTATAAGGAAATCTGGGAAGTTTATCCCAAAATCATTAATAGCACTCAATTATTAGATAAAACATCTTAATTGAATCCAAATTCTTTTATCAAACTATGCATTTTAATGTTGAATACATGCTCTACATCGCCATTGTTAAAGTGCGGGGTAGAGCAGCTCGGTAGCTCGTCAGGCTCATAACCTGGAGGTCGTAGGTTCAAATCCTACCCCCGCATCCAATTTTAAATTAGAAATTCATCTAATTTCATCAAGTGCCTCTAATATGCGTTTACTTAAAAACTCATATGATTCCAGTCCTACGCTAATTCTAATAAGCCATTTAGACACTCCGTGCTTTTCACACCAATCTAGCTCATCGTAATGGGCTAATAATGTGTAAGGACATACAAGAGTNAAATTTGCGCCTAAACTTGGCCCCTTACATAACTTCAATGCATCATAGAATTGCTGGGCTTTCTCCTCAGAGTTTTTTAATTTTATCGAAAACAATCCAGAAAACCCTCCACCGCTTCTTCTGACAGCGTCGTAACTCNCACGCGTTTCGTATTTTGGGTACCACACTTTTTCTATTAAAGGATCCTCTATTAATAAATCAACCAGTCTAGGTGTTGTCTCATTAATCCTANCTATTCGTTGGTTGTAATCACTCATGTTATTTCTGAGAACTAAAGCGTCTTCAAAAAATAAGCACGCATCACCTTGATTCTTAAGTTGAGATATAATCTCCTCAGCGTGAGCGGAACTNCTATTNACTATTACAGCNCCAGCAATAACATCGCCAGCACCTGAATAGTATTTCGTTAGACTNGTTGTAACAACATCCGCATACTTAANNACGTTCACGTTTACATTGGTNGCNACTGTATCNTCAACGACAATCGGTNTATTACNNGAATTNACAANNGNCTTAATTGCAGCCAGGTCTGCGCTTCTTAATAAAGGGTTACTTGGGACCTCGCAATAAATACCACAAAGCAATTCACCTTTATCTATAATATCTTTTAGCGTTGTTATTGACTCAGAGTCAGCAGATGGAAGAAAAATTACCCCCGAACCTATCTCTTGTTGAAGTTTAAGTACATCAACATATGGAAAATCAAACTGAACTGAACGAGCATTAGGTCTTATTTTAGTCAGAGCTCTATGAGTGGCGGAAACAGCCGCCATGCCTGATGGATATATGAAAATATTTTCGATGTCTTGTCCTGTATCCTGAGAAATCTTTTCTTTGATTTGATCAACAGCTTCACCCCCCTGATTTTTTTCATCCGTCCTATTTGCTAAAAAAGATTTCGCTCGCCTCACGCTTACTCCTTCACCAAAAAATCTCCAGAATTTTTTTGCAACATGCTCGATCTGGATTGGAAATACAACTGCGTACGCCTTTCCATGAAAGATAGGTTTAATTAAAACCTCCCAACCATCTGTTCTATCAACTATGAATTTTTGACATCTAACAGCAGTGTTTTCGACATCAAATAATAGACATCTTTGATCACTTGATAAATTAAGGTCGCGCAAAACATTAAACTCCAAGGATTTAATTATTGGTGAAACAAAAAACCTTGGGTAGCCAGTCTGCAATTTATTAATGACTGAATCGCGACCTTCTTCATAACCAATAACACTATCCCAAGTTGGCAATGATACAGAAACCGCATATTTAGAATCAGGCAAGGGATGCCCTAAATCTGATGATTTATAGGGTGGGTCTAAACTAACGTTTCTCTTCATTCAAAAAATCCGATTAAGCTCCTATTTTATCTAATGCTGAACTTAGATCGATAATCAAATCATCTACATTTTCAATTCCTACAGACAATCTAAATAACGAATCTGTTATCCCTACTGATTCTCGCACATTTCTTGGTATGGCAGCATGAGTCATCGAAGCTGGATGGCAACTTAATGATTCAATACCGCCTAAACTTTCGGCCTTTGTGAAATACTGAAGTTCATTCAGTAAGGAAACAGTTTTTTCAAGACCTATTCCTAGGTCAGCAGTAATTATTCCTGATCCCATTTTCATCTGTTTTAGAGCTATTTCATACTGAGGGTGGCTTTCAAGAAATGGATAAAATACTTTTTCATTTGGAAACCTTTCTTCAAGGTATTTTGCAATCTCATAAGCATTATTTGAATGTTTTTCCATTCTAATACTCTGAGTTTTAAGACCTCGTTGAATCAACCAACAATCAAATGGAGAAGGTTGAAGACCGAGTGCTTTTTGAGAGAACATCATCTTATCACCCCAATATGTATCTCTTGTACAAACCACTCCTCCCAATGCATCTGAATGCCCATTAGTGTATTTTGTTAAACTTAGAAGAGATATATCTGCCCCTAGCTCTAATGGGCATTGAATGTAACTTGATGAAAAAGTATTATCCACAACCAAAGCTGTTTCCGAATCTTTAGTTTCATTAGCTATTGACTCAATATCTATAACCTTCAAAAGAGGGTTAGTTGGAGATTCAATCCAGACTAAATCAGGCGAGACTTCTGAAATCCTCTTAATGCTTTTCTCGTTTGTAAAATCGACGTATTCAACTGAAACACCAAACTTGCAAAATACTTGATCTATCAATCGATAGGTACAGCCATAGATGTTTTCTTCCGCTAGTATCATTGAACCTTTATCTAATGTTGAAAGAACGGCAGTTATAGCTGAAACTCCACTGGCAAAAACAGTTGCATAGTCGGCTTTTTCAATTTTTGCTATAGTCTTCTCTAAGTTTGTAAAATTTGGATTGCCTGATCTAGTATAATCAAATCCATAATCATTATCAGATTCAAATGTAGATGTGGCATATATCGGAGGAATAATTGCTCCTGTTCCTTCTCTAAATTCATTACCCGCATGTATAGAATCAGTTTCAAAATGCGGTTCTTTTTTATTATTCATTATCTCTATTTTGCCACCGATACTTTGATTGTTAAAGCAAGAAGGCGGCACCCTAAAACAGAGTGACCGCCTTCAATTTGGGGATTAAAATTTGTTATCTTGAGTAAAGCTCAACAACTAACTGCTCGTTAACCATTGGATCAACTTCATCTCTCTCAGGGACACGTGAAATAGTTCCTACTAAACTATCACCATCCACAACCAACCATTCTGCTTGAGATATAGCCTGAGTAAGATCAAGTCCTCGCAACGCGAGTTGTTTAGATCTTGGGTTATCCCTAACTTCAACTTTATCACCTGGCTGAGTATTATAAGAAGGGATATCAACACGCTTACCATTTACAAGAATATGGCCATGGTTCACAAATTGACGTGCACCGGCCCTAGTATTCGAGAGCCCCATTCTGTACACAATGTTATCAAGCCTCATCTCAAGGAGCTGTATGAGAAGAATACCTGTAACACCTCTCTGTCGTTGGGCCTCTGCAAAATATCTTCTAAATTGCTTTTCTAAAACACCATATTGGAATCTTAATTTTTGCTTCTCAGCAAGAGCCACTGAATAGTCAGATCCCTTTGACCTTCTACCTCCTCTTTTACCTCCATGCATACCTGGTGCATAGGCTTTTCTTTCTAAAGCTTTAGAAGGACCAAACAAAGGAACTCCAAAGCGTCGACTTATTTTATCTCTTGGACCAGTGTATCGTGCCATATTTTTAAATTTTTGTTTTTTATACTCTTCTGGCCTTTTTAGGGCGACAGCCATTGTGTGGTATAGGGGTAACGTCTGATATTGATTTAACCTCAATACCAATACCCTGAACTGCCCTTACCGCAGACTCACGACCAGACCCTGGACCTTTAACCTTTACATCAGCCTCTTTCAAACCGTGTCCCATTGCCTGTCTACATGCATCTTGAGAAACGACCTGAGCTGCATATGCAGTACTTTTTCTTGATCCTCTGAAGCCCATCTTACCAGCAGTTGACCAACCTATAACATTTCCCCTCTTATCACTTACTGTAACAATTGTATTATTAAAAGTTGCTAATACATGAACAACACCAGAGTGAACATTTTTACTCCCCTTAGATTTTACAACTTTTTGTTTTGGATCGGCGTCAGGCCCATCAAGCTCCAAAAGAACATCAGCTGCTGTTTTCTTCTTCTTATCTTTATCTGATGATTCTTCAGCCTTTGGAGCTTCCTCTTCAGCCTTTGGAGCTTCCTCTTCAGCCTTTGGAGCTTCCTCTTCAGC
>PAHQ01000068.1 GCA_002705125.1 Verrucomicrobiales bacterium
TGATTATTTTCTGCCGGATGATAATTAATTTCGTTAAATACCACGATCGAATCGATGGCATTTGATTCAATTGGTGCCAAGGCAATAAATGGAAAGAGGGCAGTTCCTAATGAGCGTAATAGGGATCGTTGCATAGATTGTCATTTGTGCCCATCATTGTGAGCGGGTAATTGGCTACTTGTGGGGAGACTTGGATTCTGTAACGAAGGCCAAAAAAAAGCAATCCATTACAGTTAAAAGATCGTCTCTCTTGAAAAGAATTGACGATGTGTTTTACCCTATTATGATTGGATAAATATAACTATTGAAGGTCTATGCCTAAAGTTACTATCTACCATTTCCCTAACTGAGGATCCTCCAAAAATGCCTTAGCGGTCGCTGAGGATCTAGGAGTCGATTATGAAGTTGTACTTTACATAAAAACTCCACCGGACAGAAAAGAACTCGAAACAATCATTGGTGGATTAGAGGATCCAGTTGAAGACTTAGTGAGGAAGGACTCAAAATTTAAAAAACTAGAGCTCGATCCAGATGAATTTGTCGATAACCCCGATGCGGTAATTGAGATACTGTTAAAGCACAAGCAACTTCTTCAACGACCTGTTATTGTGAAGGGAAATAAATCGATAATCGGTAGACCCAAAGCCAGAATCGGTAAATTTTTGAGCTAACATGTATTAATAAAAAAGAGTTGCGGGAGGTCTGCCGACACAAATTATTAATGCCCTTAACAATTTAGCTGACTCTCCCACAACTCATATATACCCCATTCTAATTACGCTAAAGATCAATTGGTCAGATCTAAAATTCACTCTCAGAACACTCAAATAATAATGTTTAAATCCGAAATAAATTTGATCGTTTTTTCTCTTTTTATTTTCGTTTTCTTACCACTCTCATCTAAAGCCGAGTGGAAAACTTAAAGTCACCTTCAAGTAACTTTTGTATCGAATTTTCATTAAGCCCCGAAGGAAAGCCAATCTATAAAGTAACCCAAAAAGGAAAATCAATCATTGAGCCTAGTGGACTCGGTTTCATCGAATCTGAAGACATTGATTGGGAGAAAGGGTTTGATGGTGTTGATATGGCTAAGAAAACTGAGGTCAATCGTGAATGAAAAGATTGGAAATTCAAAGACGATTCTCAAGGCAAAGTTGAGTAAAAAGGGCGGCACAACTTGCCGAATCATGGCAAAAAATAGTCAATTCTAGGAAAGTATTTCTTTAATCACATGGCCATGAACGTCAGTGAGGCGACGCTCAATTCCGTTGTGATAAAAACTGAGCCTCTCATGATCCAATCCCATGATATGCATAACTGTCGCATAAAAATCATAAACAGTGGTAACGTTCTCAACGGCTTTGTGACTGAAGGCATCAGTGGCACCATAACTAAAAGGCGCTTTAACTCCGGCTCCAGCCAACCATGAAGTGAAGCCTGAGGGATTATGATCTCGACCACTCGCTCCCTTTTGGAAGGTTGGCATCCTTCCAAATTCTGAATTAAAAATGACAAGCGTGTTTTCAAGCAATCCTCTGGCCTTCATGTCTTTCAAGAGCGCCGCAGTCGGCTGATCGAGTACTGGCCCGTGAATAGAATACTGCTCCTTGATCTTTTTATGGCCATCCCAGTTACTTACGCCCTCGCCTCCTGTCTGATAGGCTCCATTAAATAATTGAACAAACCGGACCCCCTTCTCGATGAGCCTCCTTGCCAAGATACAATTTTTACCGTAAGCCGCACGCAAGTCTTTAACCTTATTACCTGACTGATCTGCTCCATAATCTCGAAGGACGTGAGCCGGCTCAGAGGAGATATCAGAAACTTCGGGAATACTCATCTGCATCTTTGCCGCTAATTCGTAACTGGCAATTCTGGCAGCGAGTTCACTATCGCCCGGGTACCCTTCAAGGTGTCGCTTATTTTGCCTTTTAAGGAAAGCTCTTGTCGCGTTATCGGTTAAATCACTAATCCCTTCTGGCCTCACAATATTTCGAACGGGCTTTGATGCATTAAATTCAGTGCCTTGAAAGGCAGCCGGAAGAAAACCTGGGCCCCAGCAATTGACACTGGACTGAGGAGTCCCTCTCACATCTGAAATGGCCACATAGGCAGGTAAGTCTTCTGTTTCACTTCCAAGAGCGTAAGTCATCCATGATCCCGCACTAGGAAATCCATCAAGCGTAAAACCAGTACACATGAAGTTCTCACCTGGTCCGTGCGTATTTGTCTTGCCGGTTAATGAGTGAATAAAGCACATATCATCTGCAAGTTCCCCGAGTTGTGGAACCAGTTCAGAGATCATTTTCCCGCTCTGACCCCGTGGCTTAAATTCCCAAGGACTCTTCGTCAGATTACCCTGCTCTCCCTGAAAGGTGATTAATTGATCTCCTCCTGGCATTGGCTTGCCATGGTTCTTAATCAGTTCCGGCTTGTAATCGAAAGTGTCTACCTGACTGATTGCCCCAGAACAAAAGATTTGTAGGACTTGAGTAGCGCGAGGCGCAAAGTGTGAATCACGGGCAGCGTTTGGGTTCCCTGGTTCAATAATAGGTCGGATCGGAGTCTTTCCAGGTGCACTTTCTCTTACCTTCTCAGAACCTAAGACATTTTCTGAATTAAGTAATTGGGCCAGCGCGACACCGCCCAAACCACTCGCCGAGTGAGAGAGAAAATGACTCCTGCTCATAAGATGACGTTTATCCAGCATCAGAAAGTAAATAAAAATTCGTTCGAATTAAACATAGCCCTGCAGAAATCTGATAGCGAGTGTTCACTGACAAATGCACTCGCGTCCTTAACTTCATCATCAGTTGCCGGTCTTCCATAGTACCTATTATAAGCCGCTTTAATTTGCGCACGGATTGAAGGGCCGGCCTCAGTTATCAAACTTTTAGCCATTATGCCAGATTGTTCGATCATGAAATGGCTGTTAAAAAGATTCAAGGCCTGGATCGGTGTCGTTGAACGACTTCGCTCAGGGATGACTTGATTGCCATCAGGGCAGTCAAATGCTCCAAAAATTAAGTCCTGTTCTTGGCGTATCTTAAACATATAAACCATTCGACGCCATTCTTTGGAGCTTATCCTTTCCTTCGGGTGATAGTGAACAACATTTTCCCGATCCACATCGAGTAAATAAAATCCAGGACCACCCATTTCAAGATTTAGGTTTCCGGATACTGATAGTATTGAATCTCTGATCGCTTCAGCCTCGAGCCGGCGAGGAGGAAAGCGCCAAAGGTATCGGCTGCCCGCATCTATTTTAACCGCATCAGGTCGAGGAATACTTTTCTGCTTAAAAGTATCACTGACTAGAATCAGTTTAAGAATACTCTTAACAGACCACCCCATTTCCATAAATTCTGAGGCAAGCCAATCCAAAAGCTCAGGATGAGTTGGATCAGTTCCATTGGTTCCAAGATCACTTGGAGTATCAACGATACCGATACCAAAGACAAACTGCCATAGCCTATTTACCATGACCCTAGCTGTTAATGGATTATCTCGACTCGCAATGGAATTGGCAAGTTTAAGCCTCCTCTGCTGCTCGTTCTCATCCATGCCCATCTTCAAGCTTCCTAATATTTGAAGCGTATCAGGAGCCACTAGCTCTCTCTTTGCCATTGGATCTCCTCTATATAGCCTGTGCGTCTTTGCAGGTTTTTCAAAGTTAGCGATCCAGGCCTTTGACCCGTTACGATAAAAAGAAATATCGTTCCTGACGGTCTTCAAACTTTGAAGAACTTCACGGCCCCTCTTCGCCTTCTCGTCAGGAAGAAAATTAAGGAACTCATAGGGGGCAGGTAATGCTCCGCCGTATGACTCACGACTTTCTGAGCTAGCAACTTTGTGCCATGACTGGCCATCAACCGAGTGTTCAATAACATAATCTATCGCTAAACGATCCGAAAACTGACCTTCTCTGTCACGGGCCCATTCGATCCTATTAATTTTTGATGGCTTTGCGAAATTGATCTTTACCCAGCCTTTGCCAACCGTATCCGAGATCCAGCTTTTCCGGTTCCCGTCATTTCCATCATTAATGTGTGAAAGTTTATGAATTTCATACCCTTTTAAATTTCCAGAAGACTCCGTAAGGGCACCCTCTTTAGATAGTGCAACATTTTGTCCCTCGGTGTTATAGACTCTTAATTCATCAATGCATGGCTCACCATCATTTGTGGTGCGACGGATCGTGAAACGAACATATTTTGTCTTAACTTCATCAAATATTTCAGTATTACCACGAGCATTAACGGGCTCCCTTTTCAGTGATTTACTAGTCCCTTCAGCCTTGATCCTGATTGACATTAACTTGAGGTTCTCCAGTTCTTTCGACAAAGATTGAGCCTTTTTCTCTAGTGCTATAAGCGTTTTTTTAGCTTCATCACCTTGCCTTTTCTGTATCATCCGCTCGCCGTAACGAACTCCCGAGAAAACGGCCTGCATCGAATAATAGTCTTTTTGCAGTATTGGATCAAACTTGTGATTATGACACCTTGCACACCCTATCGTTAGACCAAGGAAAGCTGTTCCTGTCGTGTTAATCATATCAGCCATCTCATCATTACGCTGCATGAGTGTCAGGTTGATATCGGGACTCTTTACGATGTCATGCGGCCCCGCGACTAGGAAACCTGTACCAACATCAACGCCGAGAGCATCGCCCGCGATTTGCTCAAGGATGAAACGATCATAAGGAAGGTCATTATTAAATGAATGGATAACATAGTCCCTAAAATGATACGCCGTCAGACGTTCACGGTTGGTTTCAAAACCGTTTGATTCAGCAAACCGAACAATATCTAGCCAGTGGCGGGCAAAACGTTCGCCGTAAAGTGGACTCGCTAGGATCTCATCAACTACAGAATCCCAGTCATTATTCTCAATCTGTTTTAAATGTCTCGTTAGCATTTCCTTTGAAGGCGGGACTCCATGCATGACCTGATAAATTCGTCTGATTAAATTCCGTGACTCTGCATTAGAGGANGGGCTTAACNTTTTACTAGCCATCTTCGACAGAACAAAATTATCGATTTCATTATTTCCCCATTCACTTTTATTTTCTGGAATCTCAGGACTTATAACCCTCTGAAATGACCAATGATCCGTCGTCAATTCGATAGCCTTTTCAGGTTCTGGCATTTCTGCACCTTCTTGGATCCATCTTTCTACAAGCAAACGCTCTTCAGCTGTCAAATCTGGCTTGCCTTCAGGCGGCATCTTCTCGTCGGGGTCTTCACTCTTTATGCGATTAATAATGAGACTAGAAGCAGGATCTCCTTTAACTAAAAGCGGCTCACCTGAACTGCCTCCACTAATAATACCCTCCACATTATCAAGCCTGAGATCACTTTTTTGTTTGTCTTTTCCATGACATTTGGAGCATTTCGCCTGAAGTATTGGCAATATTTCTGAGTCAAAACTCTTAACACCAAAAGCGTTGGCTAATAGTAACAAAAAGGGAATAGCGGTGAGAAAAAACCTCTTCACAGGAACTTTATTATGGCTTCTTGTTGCCTATGCGTCAAGATAGTGAAATGAATCTCTCTTCTATCAAATTATTGATATTGCTGAGTCTTTTGGCACTTTCCGCTGACAGTTTTTCACAACAATTAGTGGCCCCCAAGAAACGACCTAACGTTCTTCTTCTCGTGGCAGATGACATGAACTGGGACAGTCCGGGTTGCTTTGGTGGAGCTGCTCCTAATATAACTCCCAACATTGACAAGCTGGCGAGTGAAGGCATTCGGTTCTTAAATGCTCATGTCAATATATCTATATGCACTCCATCGAGAAGTGTAATGCTGACAGGGCTTTATCCNCAAAACAATGGAGCCAAAGCATTTCANAGAATTTTGCCGAATATTNCAACATTGCCAAACATCCTCAACGATAAAGGCTTTCTTTGTGGAACTATTGGCAAACCTCTAAACCAACAGGAACTTTTTAAATGGTCNGTTACCTATCAATGGCAAGGAGTGGGTGACGAAGATGAGTGGGGAAGAGATCCTGAAGTTTATCAAAAATTTTGCTCCTCTTTTTTTCAATTGGCNAAAGATTCTAAACAGCCCTTTTTTTTGATGGCTAGCTCCCACGACCCTCACCGACCTTACGGGAAAGGGAAAAGTGATAAACCTAATTTTGAAAGAAAGCTATCATCCAAGATCTTCAATAGCGATGAGGTTACTATCCCAAAATTCATTCCTGATCTTCCTGACACAAGAAAAGAAATGGCAAATTATTGCACCTCGGTCCGAAGGCTAGATGATATGATGGGTACGATTCTTGATGAACTTAAAAAATCGGGTCAGNACGATAACACCATTGTGATTTTCATGTCAGATCACGGCATGTCGTTACCCTTTGCTAAAGTTAACTGTTATGTTCAAAGTACAAAAACCCCACTCATTATCAGATGGCCTAAAACCATAAAGAGCGGCATGACCGACAATGAACATATGATTTCCACAGTTGACCTTATGCCNACTATTCTTGAGGCCGTCGAAGTTACAACATCGGTTTCTTTCGATGGGAGATCATTNCTNCCNCTTCTCCTNGGAAAAACTCAAACTGGGTGGGATGCAGTTTATACGCAATTTAATCATATTCATGGCAGGACCCCTTATCCGATGAGATCAATCATCACGAGGGATTATTCATATATCTTCAATCCATGGTCGAATGGAAAAAGAAGCTATAGAACGGCACCCATGGCAGGTTTAACTTTTAAGGCAATGCAAAAAGCTGCCGAGAAGGATCCTCAAATAAAAGCTAGAGTTAACCACCTTGTGAAGCGTAGTCTCGAAGAATTTTACGATCTNAAAAAAGATCCTGACTCACTGAATAATATTTTGGGATCGAAGGATAAAGATTCCAATTATGATAAGGAAATCACAAACCTAAGAGAAAAACTTTTGAAATGGATGGTGGAGTTCAAGGATCCAGTTCTTGATGCTTATAAAAACCGTCACTCGGCCGAGTATCTTGAAAAATTTATGGAAGAATTCACTGCCAATGCGAGAGCAGAGAAAGAAGCATTAGTCCCTTATGAAAAAGCAAAAGGGTATCGTTTTTAGGATATCTGCTTCTATTTTAGAGAGATAATACCTGCATTTCACTTGGAACTGAGTGGAAATGTATGTAAAATTAATCAATCCAAGGACATTAATTACATATGAGTTTGAACAGAAGAAATTTTCTTAGAGTCAACGGAGCGGTTCTGACTTTACCCTTCATGCCTTCAATCGCAGGCGAGCCCAAGAAAGGCGCCAAACCTGCAAAAAAATTAGCCATGATGTATATTCCTAACGGAATCGTTAGGAGAGGCTTTTTCCCAGGTGAGGAAGAGGCAAACTTGCCGGGCTTCATTGGTGGTTTTAATGCTGACAAATCTAAAAACAATGTCAGGAAACAAAATAACCCAGGCATTCATCCACTCGAGTTCACATCGACGATGCAGCCACTCAGCAAACACCATAAAGATGTGACGTTAGTGACTGGGATGGATAGAACCTTCAAGAATGGTCAGGATGTTCACGCCCAAGGCGCGTCATGCTACCTAACCAGCGTTTCTCCAGAGCAGGCAGCAGAAAANGGTTGGCGATACCCCAACGGAAGGAGTCTAGATCAAGTCATTGGGGACCATGTTGGACAAGGAAGCGTTTTCAAAACTTTAGAAATTAGTTGTAATGGTTTTGCAAAACCAAAGGAGGACATTTATTTCAATAATATCTCTTGGTACGGACGCGATAAGATTGCTCCATCCATTAAGAACCCCCAAAAACTTTACGAGAGATTGTTTATGGCGGATTCCTATCAAACTCATCTCACAGAGGTAACGGACTTGGTCCTTGAAGACGCCAAATCACTTTCAAGAAAACTTGGAAATGATGACAAGCAAACTCTCAATGAATTCATGGAAATGATAAGAAGCATTGAGATCCGTATCGCCAGACAAAAGAAGATGATTAATGATGCCGACATNAGAATCCCAAAGAGCGAAATTCTTCCTAGGGGTGAATACATTAGGCTTCAAGCTGATCTTATGCTACTAGCCTTCCAAATGGGTATTACCAATATCAGTACTTTCATGATTGGTCCCGAAAGGTGGGACGCTACGCTACGTTATGAAGGAGTNTTTGATAAACCAGTCCAACACCACAACATGACTCATAACCAGAAAGGTAACGGTTGGAAAGAACTTCAAAAAATCGATATCTTCCACATGGAGCAATACGCGTATGTGATATCAAGGATGAAGGAAATCAAAGANGCTGACGGAAGCACTATGCTTGACAACTCNTTAGTCACCTATGGAGCAGCGCTCGGTGACGGAGCCACTCACCAGTTCTTTGATCTCCCTTTCATGATTGCAGGCAAGGGTCAAGGCCAGATCAAACAAGGGAGGTTCATTCAATGTAAGAGCGGAACTCTCAATTCCAACATGTGGTTATCACTGGCCAAGTTAATGGGAGTTGAAATGGATAGTTTCTCAGACAGTAATGGCGTGATTTCCGACCTTTGGACTTAATTTAATTTCCCAATGCAGATCGACTTTCCCATGGCCAGGAAGTTTCTGGCAATCTCAATCATTTGGCTGCTAAACACTGCACTTTCTGCTAATGATTTTGAGTCATTCCTGAAGCCTATATTTGCTCAGAGCTGTTACAAATGTCACGGAGGAGAAAAAGTTAAGGGTAAGGTNAACATCAAGGAAATTTCAAATCTTGATGCGCTCATGAGCAAACCTTCGATGATTGAAGAAATTATCGACGTCGTTGGCTCGATGGATATGCCTCCCGAAGATGAGCCGGAGCTAACTGATGCCGACAGAGACAGGATGGTTAGCTCGCTTAAAAATATTCTAAAGGCATCCACAAAAAACGAAACAACGCAAAGTTCAAAGCTGCGCCGTCTCAACCGGTTTCAATACAACAATGCCATCAAAGANCTTTTTGGTTTGAAATTGGATATCTTTAATCTTCAAGAAAAATTAATGACTCGCCATNAAAACTACGTGCTTGAGAAACAAATGCCCGAAATCGTAAACGTGTCATGCCTGTCACTCAGGNACGAGGGCGGAATGAAAGGTGTTGACCCTTTTCCTCAAGACTTGAGAGCTGAACACGGTTTTGATAATCAGGCTAATCAATTATCCCTTTCCCCTCTTCTGCTAGACTCATTTCTCAAACTCAGTGTCTCAATTCTAAATAGTCCTGACTTCAACGAATCNAGTGTTGGAATTTGGAATAACTTCTTCAAAGAGCCTGACGACAAAGAAGAGCTCACAAAAAAAATAAAGAGTCGGCTAGGGCCGTTCATGAGGGTTGCTTTCCGGAGTAANGTTGATCAGCAAACGNTTGACCGCTACTCANATTANACTCATAAAAAAATGAAGGAAGGACTCTCCTTTACGGACAGTATGAAGAAGACAACTTCAGCCATTCTGTCATCTCCAAAATTTCTTTTTCGATATGGTCATAGTGGAAAAAACAAAGACCCTTTCGTTTTAGCCTCGAATCTTTCGTTTTTCCTTTGGGGCAGTGCACCAGANGNAAAGCTATTGAATCTTGCTGATTCGGGTGAACTCAATAAATTAGAGACTCTGCAGACAGCCCTCAATTATATGTTTTCGGACCCAAAAATTGAGAGGTTTCTAGACACTTTCCCATCTCAGTGGATGCAGCTTGAAAATACCTTGGCAGCGACACCTGATCCGGCTAAGGCTAGGCTCTTTAGCNTAGACAAAAACAATCCTGCTAGCCTGCAAATGATACTAGAACCGCTTCTATTGTTNGACACAATATTTGTAGAAGACAGGCCAGTCATGGATTTAATATCTCCAAACTTTAGCTACCGGAGTGACTTTCTTAACACTTGGTATCAATCCGAACTAAAACCACCAAGTTTCGATCCTTCCGGAATTATTGAGGAAAACCGAAAAAAGGATACTCAAAGAAAAGAATTATCAGAAAAAATTAGTGAAGCTCGTAAGAGCCTTACCGAATTAATAGAACCCATNAAAAACAAACTTTTAGAGAAGAGAAGAAAACTCATTAAAACAGAAAAGCCGATCAATTTAATGCCGGTCGCTGCTTGGGAATTTAATGGGGATCTAAAAGACTCGATAGGCTCACTGGATCTCAAGGGACATGGTAAAATATCTTATAATGGAGGAGCCGTTGTCTTAAAAAAGTCTTACCTAGAAAGTAANGGCCTACCCTTCGACCTCAAGGCAAAGACGCTCGAAGTATTCTGNACAGTTCAGAACCTCGATATGAAAGGTGGAGGCATCATGGGAATTCAGGGCCGTGGAGATTTTTTTGATACTATCGTAATAGGTGAAAGAAAAGACAGGCACTGGATATCGGGAAGTAACGGGTTTGCAAGAACAGAAGATTTTCCTGGATCATTTCCGGAACAGAAAGTCAACGAAAGGCTTCACCTTGCCATGGTTTATAAAGAGGATGGTACAACCGNGTTATACAGAAACGGTCAACTTTACGGCAAGCCCTTCAAGAAAGGATTAGCAAATTTTCCCAAAAATCAGAGTAGGGTAATCTTTGGAATAAGGCACCTACCCGCTGCTGGTGATAGATATCTAGACGTTACCATAGCAAGAGCACGTCTCTATGATAGAGCCCTAAGCCCTGAGGAAGTGTCTGCGTCTAGTACTGGGTTGAATTTATTTGTTTCTGAAAAGCAGTTACTCTCAGTTCTTACTGATGATCAGAAAAATCAAAGAACCCAGCTGAATAAAACCATCACTGATACAGAATTAGCTCTAAAAAGAGTACCAAAAAATATTGATCTTAATAAAGCAAGGCAGGAAATCCAACGTCGCTACGATGATGAAATAAAAAAGAAACTTTACTCCCAAACATTTAAAAGAGTGACAAACGATGACCCAAGATACGGAGGAATTATTACCAATGCTGCGATGCTGAGTATGACTTCAGGACCAAAAAGGACTCATCCGGTAGCTCGTGGAGCTTGGGTTCTGGGAGTCGTCTTCAATGATCCACCNCCTCCACCACCAAATGATGTTCCACCACTCAAAGAAGAGGAGAATGAAAAGAATATGACAATTAGGGAAACTTTCGCGAAGCACAGGGAAAATCCTGACTGTGCAGGATGTCACTCAAGGATCGATCCGTTAGGTTTTGCATTAGAAAATTTTGATATTACTGGCCGNTGGAGAGACAAATACGAAAATGGTAGGGAGGTAGATATGAGTGGCACGCTTTCAAAAAAATACGATTTCAAAGACATCGTGGAATTTAAGAAATCTTTGACGAAAGAAGAATCAAGAATCACTAGAGCCTTTGTCGGTCACCTCCTAAGATTTGCTACAGCAAGAGAATTAAGCCCCTCAGATTCTCTTCGAATCGATGAGATCATAGAGAAAACTAAAAAGGATAATTATAGGATTAAGTCCTTGATTAGAGAAGTTATTCTGACAGAAAGTTTTAGAAATTCCTAAAATAAGACTAGGAAGAAACGATGAATTTCAAAGCTTGGAAATACAGCAGGCTCATTGCCTTAATACTAGTTACCAATCTTCCTATTTTAGCAGAAGAAGATAAAACCGTTATCTTCAAAAATGATGCCAAATATTCTGGTACCGATGATACCTATGTTAAAAAAGGTTCTAGCTTTTCAGGAGGTATGTCTAATTTCGGAGCCTGTGAAATCATGCTGGTCAACGAAACGACTAAGATCGGTCTGATAAGATTTGACGTGTCTTCTCTTTTTAAGAAGTACAANAAAATAACATCTATCACATTAAGGATCTTTAGTAAAAATGCTCCCAAAGATGGTAGCATTAAAGTTCATAGACTAAGTATAGCCAACTCGGGTTGGCGAGAGGGTGGTAGCTACGGTAGCCCGCAAATCGGTAAAAATCGTCACGAGGTAACATGGATGCATTTGGTAGATTATGGAGGGTTTCCATTACCTCCACCGAGTTGGGCNAGCAGGACAGCAGGTCCAACTTCTCCCGGTGTAGACTTTGATAAAGTTGTTTTAGGTTCAAATAAAAACTCAACATCGCAAATCAAAGGCCCTTTTGATATTAATTTCAAAGGTGACCTTACCGCATTGATTGATGACTGGTCCTTGGCCTCTCCTATATTTAAACTAAAGGACAAGGGGGAAAATCCTTGTTGGACCGCGGACTGGAACTGGTCACAACCAGCAGCGGAAACTGCTAATGAAGGACTACTNCTAAAGGGATCAGATGGTACAATTCACGAATTTTATACGAGCGAGACAAAAGATTTATCACTCCGACCCCAACTCATTATTAAATACAAACCTCGAGAAAAATAGATTTTCTTCTCTTTTTATTTTGCCTATCTAGGGCCTGAGGAAACTTTTCTCTTGTGCCTGTGATGTGGTTTTGAGTTAATACAAGTTACTTATTATGAGTTACTTGCANTATATAACTCTTGCCTCAGCTTTAGTCACATCCTTATTGTCCGCTGCAACCATTACCGTTATCGGAGTTGATTATGAAACAAACGACGCATGGCGATCTGCTGACATTATAAAGCCTTTATTTGATGAGGATAATATTTATGGCACTGACGGTTACCTTATCGCTCAATTTCCAGATGGTGATGAAAGAAATACCTTACAACCGGATTATGCGGAAATTATTGTTCTTCCTGGAAAGGGTTACGAAGGTATTGGCGCTGAACAGTATCAAGCCGAATTTGATGATGCCACTAAATCTGGAACAGGAGAGATCGAAAACCTTGTCTGTGGAGATTATTGGGCAAATTCAGGACCCACAGGAACGCTTGATGATTTTTTCGAAATTACACTCAATGAAGATANNAGTTTCCGTCTTGGCGTCATCACGGATACGACACCAGACGGTCCNCCAGGACTGATGTGGGAATCCTCAAGGGCAATCAAAATTACAGGTCCAAATGAAATTGAATCTGAAATTGTCGATGCTGTAGGCATAGATGAAGAATGGAGAAATGCTGATGTTGATTATGTCATATTTGAAATATCNGGAAATGCTGGAGACGTTTTTACCGTTTGGGGAGAAAATGATGAACGATGGGAAGCAAATGCACTNGGCGGCATTTTCTTAGATCCTCCGGTTTCCACTCTCTTTAGTATAAATGAAATAATTCAGGATCATGANACAGGCGCAGTAACAATTGAGTTCAATTCCTCAAAAGGAACAGTCTACGGTATAGAGGCTTCNTCAGACCTNATTATATGGGATGAGCTTGATGANGGCGTGATCGGTGANGAGGAAGTTACTATTTACGTTGATGACATCATGGGCCCTGAAAATAAAGGAACTCTTTTTTATAGGATTAGAAAATTTGAATAATAAAAAATTTATGNAATTTTCAAATCTGTCGAACAGCCAGGNTCTTGTGGCACTTGATAAAAGCCATCTATAACGATGGCAGGNTTCANGAAGTGATCCCTTAGATGTGGGATATACTCAAGAAAATGTTTAGTGTGATTAAGTGCTATATGATTGAAAAAAACGATATGTTGGTGAATCTGNCCCATNTCTCCAACATGAGGGATGACCTTGACTGGNTACTTTGTTGAAAGAATAGAAACTGCCAAGTACTCACTGATACCTGCCAATCTGGTGCAGTCTGCCTGGACAACGCCTACTGCCTCTGCCTGAAGAAAGTTTTTCCAAATTACACGATTACTGACAGCTTCGCCAACGGCTACAGGAATAGGTTTGATGGCATTCGCAATTTCTTTATGGGCGAGAATATCATCGGGCTGTGTGGGCTCTTCTACCCAATAAGGATTCATACTACTAAGTTCTTGGCAAACTTCAAGGGCTCTTGGAAGTGACCAAGCCTGATTNGCATCGACCATTATNTTCGCCTNATCCCCTACCGCCTCACGTACTAAATTAGCTCTTCNTATATCTCTNAGTGAGTCTGAAGAGCCTACCTTAAGCTTCATTGCAGTGAATCCCTGATCCATAGCCTTTCGAGCATTATCTATCACCATTTCATCACTATAAGCGAACCACCCGACTGAAGTGTCATAACCAGGATACCCTTTATTTAGTAGAGATTCTCTATCTTTTCTGGAAGGGACTTGTTGTTTTATGATTGAAATGGCTTCTTCTGGTGTAAGAACCTCTTCTAGATAGCTAAAGTCAATGAGTGATACCAATTCATTAGGTTGCAACTCAAGGAGAAGCTTCCATAAAGGCACTCCTCTAGACTTAGCCCATAGGTCATAACAGGCATTTGTAATCGAAGCTAGGGCTAGATGGATAACCCCCTTGTGCGGTCCTAGCCATCTGATCTGATGATGCTCGGCTAATGATCTTTGGAAAGCCCCAAAATTTGACATCAACTCCTCGATATCTTTTCCAACGAGATCACGGGATAGTAATTTAATAGCATCTCTAACGAGTTCTGTACCGCCTCCAAGAGTATAAGCGATACCAGTACCCAAAAATTTATTACACTCTGTCGTAATTCTTGTAACTCCATAGCCATACTGTGGGTCTTTGTGCACAGCATCCGTGCCAGCCCCATCCAAAAGATCAAATCTCTGATCCTCAGCTAGAATCTCTTCAATAACTACCGACACAAGCCTTTTAAGACTAATTAGCTAGATTATAATTAGGTGGCTCAATTCCAAGAAGGTGCTTTCGGAAAAAGTCCTTACGTCTTCTGTCTCCGTGCCGACCTCCTCCACCATGACCTCCACCAGGTTGGAAAATCATATCGAAATCCTTATTTGATTTTATTAAAGCGTCAACGAGTCGCAGAGTCGATTCTGGTGGAACATTGTTATCCATCTCTCCAACAATTAGTAATAGCCTACCCTTTAACCGGTGAGCATTGTCTATATTTGATGATGCTGAATATTGAGGGCCAACCGGGTACCCCATCCATTGTTCATTCCATGACGCTTTATCCATTCGGTTATCGTGACAACCACATGACGACACGGCAACTTTGTAAAAATCCGGGTGAAAAAGAAGCGCTCCAGTAGAACTCTGCCCGCCAGCAGAGCCCCCATGAATGCCAACCCGAGAAATATCATACCAAGGATTATTTTTAGAATACTCTTTATGCCAAAGAATTCGATCTGGGAAGCCAGCATCTTTTAAATTTTTCCAACACACATCATGAAATGCCTTAGACCGATTTGCCGTACCCATACCATCAATCTTTACAACTACAAATCCCATGTCCGTCCAGGAAGCAAAACGCCTACCAGCACTAAACTGTTTTGGCACATAAGAATCGTGAGGGCCTGCGTACATGTCCTCAATCACAGGATACTTCTTTGAGGGGTCAAAGTCTTTTGGCTTAGCCAGAATACCCCATATGCTGGTCTTCCCATCCCGCGCATTAGCCTTAAAGACTTCTGGAGCCTCCCAACCACTCGCAATAAGTTCTGTTATGTCGGCTTTCTCTAATTCACACACAAGAGAACCATCAGAGACGCGTCGTAATTCATTAACAGGAACCATATCAACTCGTGAATATTGATCAATGATGTATTTACGATCTGGCGAATAAGTAATGTTGTGCCAACCATTACCTTCAGTTAGATGAGTAAATTCGGACCCATCAAAATTGACCCTGTAATAATGCATTAGATATGGATCTTGGATCTTGTTTAGGCCTGATGCCCTAAACCAAATTTGTCTTTTTTCTTTATCTATCCAATCAACGTAGCGTACTACAAATTTGCCCTTGGTGATCTGATTCTTGAGCTTACCCTTCTTAACATCAATAAGATATAAATGCCGCCATCCGTCACTCTCGGATAAATAAACGATCTCGTCGGTCTCATCCAACCAATTCACTAAAGGAACTCCCAAATTTTTTGGGTGCTCAGTCCAAATAAATGTTTCGGTTTTTTCATCAATAATATTTCTAAAGTTTCCTGTGAAAATATCTACCTCGATGACTCTGAATCTTTGATGCCCCCGATCAATTTTCTGATATCTGAAATACCTCCCATCCTGAGTCCATCTTAGTCGAGGCCCTCTAAAATCTATGATCCCAACTTCTGGCTTGGTATGTATTTTCTTTTCAACATCAAACCAATTTAATTCATGTGAAGTAAACTTATCGCCTGGAAGAGCGTACCGGCGAGTATGAAGTTTGGCTCTTCCTCCCTCTCTAGGCGAAGATTCATGTAAATGAACTACCCCAACCTGATCCGGCTCTACACGAAAAGATATAAGATTTTTTGAATTAATTGCCCAGTAAGGAGTTTGATAAGAATTACCCTCTTTACCATCCTTGCTTAGCTGAATCTCCTCCTCACTTCCCATTGCACGAATGAAAATATTATGATCTCGAATAAAAGCTCTCCATTTTCCATCAGGTGAAACCTCTCTACTTGGTCTAAATGAATTTGTTTGTTCTTCTTTTTCTTTATTTGTTTTATCACGCTCTAACCTTTTGGACTGACCCGGGAATTGCGATTTATCTATTTCACTAATATTATAATTATTTAAATCACATTTATATGTACGCCCAATTGATTGAAAATAGAGCTCTCCTTTTTTCACATCAAAATTAAGACGATCAATTGGAAGCTTTGATGAATCTGTCTTGGCATTTGTAATTGATGACAAAGATTCCGCTAGCTTTTTATGATCAAATGCGGGACGGCGCTCGCCTTTTTCTAAATCAACAAAAATAAATTCTCGCTCGCCTTTAGGCAGATCATTACGATACCAAAGATGAGAATTATCCTCAGACCAGTGCGGATTGATTTTAGATTTATAAATGTTGGCATGGCTTATACCCGAAAGAGAAGTAATAAATCCGAGAGTAAAAATTAAAACCTTTGATATAATAGTTTTGCTATTTTTTTTCATAGTCGTTTATCAAAGATTGATATTAAATCACTGCTATGGCAATCAACAATCATTTACTCGATTAGAAAAAAGGCGAGGGCGGGAATCGAACCCGCGATACCGGTTTTGCAGACCAGCGCATTACCACTTTGCTACCTCGCCATTAAATTAAATGATTTATCTAAGTAAGATTTCTTAGGCAGCAAGTTAGATATCCTCAGGTGTTAAAGCTGTCAATGGCTGGTAAAGCTTTTAATCACTCTATTTATTTAAGGAATGCTTACCAATTCAAGTAAATGGTGATATTTTATCTGTAAAGTTCATGAGAGCACTTATTCAAAGAGTATCTTCGGCATCCGTTCAAATTGATAATAAAGTATTTAGCAAAATAGGAAATGGCCTTCTAGTTTTGTTGGGTGTCGAGGATGAAGATTCTGATTCCGATATTGATTGGTTAAGCTCAAAAATATCTCAGATGAGAATCTTTGATGACAAAAACGACAATATGAATCTTTCGGTCAATGATATCAATGGTGAAGTTCTTGTCGTCAGCCAATTTACTCTTCACGCGAGTACTAAGAAAGGAAACAGGCCTTCATACATTCGAGCTTCAAAACCAGATCACGCCGTTCCGATGTATGAAGCGTTTATTTTGCAGATGAAAGATAAGATTATAAATGGTGTATCCTCAGGTCAATTCGGTGCGTGCATGCAGGTCGACCTCATCAATGATGGCCCTGTGACTATTTGGATTGATTCCAAGAGTCGTGAATAGATTTTTACGACTCCTCGGCCTTTTCTTCCCTGACTGTTTTCTGTCTCAGTCGAATTGCAGTACCACAGTACATACATCTCATCCAACGAAAAAGAATCAGATGAAGTGCGCTACCAAAAACATGACCTAATAAAGGTAATCTATGTGCAAGTCGGTGTTTGTCGCATCGTCTGGATCTATACAAGTGACAGCTGCATACTCTGCACCTTGTTTGCTGAGTAGCTACAAAATTAATAATACATAATAACAAAAAACTACTTACTACAGGAAGGACAACCCAGAGTCCAAATTCTGTTGTATTAACATATAAAGATAAAGGAAGAATGACAAGCGTTGCGATCAATGAAAACCGCGTCATCAAAACAAGTAGACTTGTAAAAACTAATTTTCCGGGCTCAGGATAAGGAAGGCCTCGCTCTATAAATTTCGGAAACCTCCCGGACATAAAATTAGGCTTCTCTTCTAAACCAGTCCTACTTCCTACTCGTCTTCCCTCAAGAGGGCTCACTTTAGTTTTACCCTCTCTATATTCGTCAACGCTAACTATATTTGATTTATCAAAAAAATCTTTTTCAGACTCTTCAGATTGAAAAGGCTTAACTTCATTGATTTCTATTGTATTCGAACTTGTTAAATCAACAGGTTCATTGCCTGTAAGAGGGCTATTAAATTTAAGAGCTTCTATTGGCTCCTGGGCATTGCTGGTGATTATAACCTCTTCGAAGTCATCAATATCATTTTCATCAATAGAATTTATTTCGGTCCAATCTATAGAAGATCCATCTTCATTTCCATCATCTGAGGAAATAAATGATTCTTCTTCTTTAGAGCTGTCTGAATTGATGCCCACTAATTAATTCCAATTTTATTTGGTAAAGATCTACACAGTTACGATAGGTTCTGCAACATTTCCTGCAGCTGCTCTAGCTTTTTTCTCAAAGAGTCTTTTCTTTCAAGGTTTTCTTGCACGATTTCAGCAG
>PAHQ01000069.1 GCA_002705125.1 Verrucomicrobiales bacterium
AGAAATAATTTGTTCTTGGTTAAACTTTATCTCGCAATCTATTGCGTTTTCAAGGCTTTGCCCATCTATGAGTTCGCTAGTATAAAATAAATATCCATCATTTTCATGGCCTTCATAAACTGCAGCAATGTTTGGATGCGAGACTTTTGCTTTTTCCCGTACTGTCTCACGAAAACTTTCTATAGATGTTATTGATTGGCTTAGGTCACGTTTTAAAAGGGTTAGTGATACTTTTCGATTAATTGAAATTTGTAATGCTTCATGGACTTCAGTTTCATTTTCTGATTTTATAAATCTAGTTAATTCATAATCTCCAATTCTTTTTTCTATTGCTGTGAGGCTATTAGCGAGTGGAATATTTTTATCCTCTAGTTCATCAAGTGTATTTTCTATTGAAGTATTGTTTTTTAAGGTTTTTTCATAATCGTCAAAATTTGGATTAATTACTTCTTTTACCCAATTGTTGATTTCGGAAGGTTCAATTTTTGGAAATCTGATGAATATGGATTTAGTGAACCTCCGACGAATCGCTTTACTAATCTTTGTTAATTGATTTATGTCATGAATAATTAAATCAATATTTTTTAGCGTTGAAAGTTTTACGGGTGTGCATTCAGAAGAAGTAAGACTCATTACTTCATGATCTACGAAATCAGTAATGGCATCAATTAGATGACCCGTTATTGATTTTCTATCTGAGATGATGAGGATAATCATCCGTTCGTTTAGTTATTTTCAGGAGGAAATAAAGAGCTATCAAGAAATAAACTTTTTAGGCGTTGCTTTGGTTCTAATAAAATTCTTGGGTTTGCATAAATGTCGGTTATTAAGTCCTTGTAGTATAGTCTTGCGACAAAACCATAGTATTCTTTTCCCCCGTGTGTTGTTTGTTCTGCTATTGAAAAATCTGGTAAATAGTATTTCCACTCAACAATTTCAGAGTTGGCTGATTTCCAATCAACTGGATTTGTTTTCCAATTTGNACTTGGTTGTTCAGATGATGTTGGCTGAATATCAGAACCATTAACAATATCATAAAAATCTACAATTAGAGTGACATCTTTAACATCAATTGCACCNTCTAATGTAGATTTTATTTCCATTTTTATAAATACTGTTTGCTCATTTTTTTGATTCCTTGGAATTGATTCTATTACTTTTCCAAATAAAAACTTTTGCCTGCTCTTTTCTTTTTCATCAACCCCATCTTCTAACATTTTTAATTTAGACATTTCCCAGTATTCACCTCCNTCAGCTTTNCCNATGGAGATTATTTTATCTAATTCGCCTNTGGATTTTTCATGAAGAGACATTAATTCATACGTTAAATGAAGNTCCCAAATAAGNATTGATTTTTTAGGAAAGAGAAATGTTGCTTCCCTGAATGTTTTTAAGGATTCAAGTGTTTTACCTTTATCCCTTAGTACTTTTCCTGTCTCAATTATTTCTAGTAGCTTATTTTCTTCTTCATTTAACAATTNTGAAGGTTTTGAGGTTTCAGGCTCCTTAATTAGATTATCACTATTTGCCTCTTTCGACTCTTTGAATGAATTTGTAAGGACCTCTGAAATAAGTTCTTTCTCCTCTAAACTTAATAAATCCTGAATTGGCTCTTGAATTATCTTTTTAGGATTTNAATTTTCATCTGAATTTTCAGGTAGACCAATAGTTGTGTTTTTTAATGGCTTTTTGGCACTNTCTAATAAAGTTGTTTCTTCATTTAATAGCGTTATCACCCAAATTCCTAGTAGTAGAATCGTTGCCTTATAAACGAATTTATCGAATATTAATTCTTTAATTTTAGAGGAAGTCATTCAACTCAGTAATATAGTCTATTATTACATTAAGCGAAATCATTGTATAACTGAGTAGAAATTCATTAAAATAGAGTGTTTGGTAATAATTTAATGAGCATNCGAAAAATTAGGGAAAATAGATTAATACCCCATGGTGTGGATATTAAGTTGCCTCCAATTGAGGTGGCTCGAAGGCTACGTCACCTGCCAGGATTCCTTTTTTTTGATACAGTTAACCGATCTTCTGGGCTGTCTTTCAAAGGGGGGGTATCAATTATTGCAGCGATGCCTGATCAAGTTTTAAGTGGTCATATTGATGAAAAACCTGATCAGTTAAGGGATTATTACGACCAGGTTGGGAAGTTTTGCCAACACATTGATTGCGGNTTTCCTATTGGTGGTCTTTTCGGCCACATTGCNTTTAATGGCAAATATNAATTTGGAGACTATTCGAAAATTTTGGTGTACTTCCATGAACGTAACGATTGGTTAGATATTGGTGGCTTATCTAATCTAATTAGTTCTGATATTATTGATNCATCAANAAAAAATAGCCTTACATTTTGCGAAGGAATGGGAGAAGAAGCATTTTGTTTAATGGTCCAGAAGGCTAAAGAATACATTGCATCTGGCGATATATATCAGGTGAATTTATCTCAGAGATTTGAAGCTGAATGGCCTGAAAATAAAGACCCTTTTGATTTATTTATTGCCCTCAGGGAAATCTCTCNTGNCCCCTACTCTGCATTTTATGAGATAGCTGGACAAACAATTATTTCTTCTTCTCCTGAATGTTTTTTAGAAATGAGTGGTCCAGGAATTTCAACTAGACCTATTAAAGGCACTCGTCCAAGATTTAATGACCCAGGAGAAGATGAGCGTTCTGCTGCTGAGCTTATAACCTCACCAAAGGAAATTTCAGAACTCATCATGATTACAGACCTAGAAAGAAACGACCTTGGTAAAGTGTGTGAGTTTGGAACAGTTCGTGTTTCTGAACTNCTTAAGTTAGANAAATATGCACAAGTTTTTCACTTGGTTAGTTCGATTGAGGGTCGGTTAAAGCCGTCTATTGATCATTTAAGTGCACTCATTTCGTGTTTTCCAGGGGGTTCAATCAGCGGGGCTCCAAAGAGTCGAGCTCTTCAAATCATTGATGAGCTTGAGGATTTACCAAGNGATATATACACCGGTGCTGTNGGATATCTTGGAGNAAATNGCGAAAGNCAATTNAGNATTGCAATTAGAACCGCNTATATTAAATCTGGTAAGCTNTTTCTTCATGCTGGAGCTGGTATAGTTGCTGATTCTGACCCTCAATTAGAGTATCAGGAGACACTNCAGAAAGCATCAGGTTTTTTTCAAGCAGCTATGAGCTTTTAGTNTTAATAAATATTATTTGATTTTTTATGGATAGNAAAGATTTTCTTGATGAGTCACCAATAGTTCATTCTAGTGCTTTTATTGCGNAGAGCGCTGACATGATTGGNGCTGTAACTATTGGTGAGGAAGCGAGTATTTGGTATGGCGCCGTTCTTAGAGCAGACATACAAGAAATTGTTATTGGACCCAGGTCCAATGTTCAAGATGGGAGCATTATTCACCTCGAACGTGAGCAAGGAACACACNTGGGTCAGTATGTTACTGTAGGACACAAGGCAATTCTTCACGCATGTAAAATAGATGATGAAGTTCTAGTAGGAATGGGGTCTATCATTATGGATGGCTCAAGAGTGGGGGCTCGGTCTATAATTGGTGCAGGAGCATTAGTTACAATGGATACGCAAATTCCTCCAGGATCATTGGTGCTAGGATCGCCAGCAAAGGTTGTTAGAGCGTTGAGTAATGATGAACAAAAATCCTTAAAGAAGTGGGCGGAAAATTATGTACAATTATCGCGGAAATATCTCCAGAAAAAAATTCTTTGATATTGGTTTTGGGAATTATCAAAAGGCNGCATAATTATTGTACATTAAATAGTAAAATATGAATAGTGAAGTAGTTGAAGTTGATGTTAAGGGAACCTTGCCAACAAATGGTGGGTGTGCTGTTTTTCTTGGTAATGAAGATAAGNTATTTGTTATTTATATAGACCAAATGGTTGGCAATGCAATTATGATGCTTATGAAGGACTTGCCTTTGGAAAGGCCTCAAACTCATGACCTTTTTGGTCACGTTCTTGAAGCCCTTGGAGCAAAAGTCCAGAGAGTAGTTATCAATGATTTTAAAGATGAGGTTTATTATGGGAGGCTAATACTCAAAGTTGAGAATGAACTTGAAGAAAAAAAGATTCTTGAAATTGATGCTAGGTCTAGTGATTGTATTGCTTTAGCTGTTCAGTCTAAGGCGCCTGTGTATGTTGCAAAATCTGTCTTAGATGCATCTGATGATGTTACAGAGGTCTTTACTCGTGTTAATTCTGGTGATTTTGTTCAAAAAGAGGGTCTAGATGATTTGATTAGATAAACATTTAGTTTGTTTGTATTAAGCGTTTCTAATTTCATCAATCGCTGACTTCATGTTTGGTGCTCTAAAAGTACCAGTTCCTGCTACCATTATATTTGCTCCATAGCTTGCCGATATTTTCGCTGTTCTAGAACATATTCCTCCATCTACCTGAATATGAAAACTTAAATTATTTTGCTCTCTAATTTCTTTAGCCTCTTTCACTTTAGGCATTGTTTCATCAATCATGAATTTTTGTCCTCCAAATCCTGGAGTAACAGTCATTATTAGAAGTATATCAACGTAATCAAGATAGGGGCGAACCGATTCGATAGAAGTTTCGGGATTAACTGCAATTCCGGCAGTAATACCTGATTTCTTTATTTCTGAAATAGTTTCTTCTATTTCATAATCAGGTTCGACGTGTATAGTTATATTACTTGATCCAGATTTGATAAATTGATGTATGTATTTGTCAGGCCGTTCTATCATTAGGTGAGTATCTAGAAAAGCATTAGGAACTATTTGGTGGACATGTTTTACAAAGTTTGGGCCAAAAGAAATATTATTAACAAAATGTCCATCCATTACGTCTAGATGTAACCAATCTGCACCAGAATCAATCGCATGTTCGCATTCATCAGCAAGTTTGCTCCAATCAGCAGCTAGAAGGGAAGGGGCGATAATCCTCTGGTTGAAATTTAGCATCTCTAGCTACTATCTTCTACACTCGGGGTGACGCAAGTCGCTCTTGAGCTATATTATTTAATTATTATGAGTGATATTTTTCAAGACCAAACTTTAATTGACCTTAATAGCGATGAGTATTTTATGTCTGAAGCGATTAAAGAGGCTAATAAAGCTCTAAGAATTAATGAAGTNCCTGTGGGTGCTGTCATAGTCCAAAATGGAATTATTATTGGTCGCGGATATAATCAGGTTGAAATATTAAAAGATGCCACGGCTCATGCAGAAATGTTAGCACTTACCGCGGCACAGGAATATGTTGGTGATTGGCGCCTTTCTGAATGTGATCTCTATGTTACTAAAGAACCATGCCCAATGTGTGCGGGAGGTATCATTCATTGTCGTATTCGTTCTCTTATTTATGGATGCTCTTCGCCAAAAGATGGAGCTGCAGGAGGCGGGTTTATAAACTTATTAAATCAACCTACTTTGAACCATAAAACTGAAATTAGATCAGAGGTTCTCGCTGAACAAACAGCGCAGTTATTACGGNATTTTTTTCAATCTGCACGAACTAATCAGAAAAAAAATAGTAAAAATAATTTATGAGATTAGTCTTTAAGTGACTTATTGGATATGAACATATAAATGGTATTATAATTGAGTGAAGTTAATTCTTAGTACATTTTTATTTTTATTATTCATATCATCGCTTTCATTAAGTAAACCGAATATACTCTTTATTCTTATTGATGATATGGGGTGGATGGACCTTGGATGTCAGGGTAATAAAAATCTTCATACGCCAAACATTGATGCCCTTGCAAAAAGTGGCATTCGTTTCACTGATGCATATGCTCCTGCTCCTGTTTGTTCTCCGACTCGTGCTGCCATCATGACAGGTCAATCTCCTGCTAGGCTTCAAATTACCAATCACTTACCGCATCAAGACAGGTTTACTCCAAAAAGTTCTAAGCTTCTCCCCGCCCGAATGCTTAATCATTTACCTTTGAAATATGTTACGCTTGCAGAAAAGCTTAAGAAAGATGCAGGATATGCTACGGCCTTTATTGGAAAATGGCACCTTTATACAGGAAAAAATGAAAAATATAACCCTTTGAATCAAGGCTTTGATATCAATATTGGAGGTTGCTCTTATGGGGGGCCTCCTACTTTTTTTGATCCATACANAATTGATTTTCTGGCTAACCGAAAGAAAGGAGAGTATTTGCCAGATCGTTTGGCGGATGAGACTATTGCTTTTATTACTAAACAGCAATCGGCGAATAAGCCCTTTTTTGTTGCTTTATGGAATTATACGGTTCACTGGCCGATGGAGGCACCTGCAGATTTATTAAAAAAATATAAGAATTTGCCTGTGCGTGGATATAGAGATTATCGCTATGCAGCTATGATAGAAGCTATGGATAATGCAGTCGGAAAGGTTTTAAATTCACTAGATAATTTAAATCTAACCGATGAAACGCTAGTCATTTTTAGTTCTGATAATGGCCCTTTCGGTGGAGTTGGTGACGCGAGCCCGCTAAGAGCAGATAAAGGACATCTTTATGAAGGAGGAATTAGGGTTCCTCTTATTATTAGGTGGCCAGGAAAAATTAAACCAAGAACATTGGATGAAACGCCTGTAATATTAACTGATTTATATCCGACAATTTTGGAGGTATCGGGAATAGACTCTAACGTTAATTATCCTGTCGATGGAAAAAATTTATTACCTCTTCTCAAGAAGAGAAAAAAATTAAACAACAGAGCTCTCTTTTGGCATTATCCAAATTTTGCTTTTCATCGTGACAACCGTCTTGGTTCAGCAATTCGGGAGGGAGATTATAAGCTATTACATTTCTATGATAATGATAGTATAGAACTTTATAATCTCAGAAAGGACATTAGTGAAACAAATGATCTATCTCGCGAGTTGCCTCAATTAGCCTTAAAACTTAAAAATAAATTAGAATCTTTACTAAAAGAATCTGGGGCAGCCATGCCAACAAATAGATAAAAATTTATGCTAAATCTTCGTAAGATTTCTAAATCAGTGGGAGGTCGTAACCTTTTCAAGGATGCTAGTTTTACTGTAAATTATTCAGACTTTATTGCGCTTGTTGGCCCTAATGGCGCAGGAAAATCAACCCTTTTTAATATTATACTATCCAGAGATAGCGCTGATTCAGGGGAAGTGCAACGTGATGAATGGACAACTCTTGGGTTTCTCCCTCAAGAGGGAGAAGCGATTGGGGGGGAGACAGTTCTTGAAATTGCAACTGGAAAAGCCGGTTTGCTAGAAGCGATAGAACAAAAATTACAAGAACTAGAAAGAAGTGGGCAGATTGAATGTGCCGAATACTATGAAGCTCAATCCAAATTTGATGCTTTGAGTGATCCAGGTTTAGAGGCTAAATCTAAAAAAATGCTTAGAGGGCTTGGATACAAAGAATCTGACTTTGACCGAGCAGCCAAAGAAATGAGTGGTGGATGGGTGATGCGGGCTCATTTGGCCAGAATTTTAGCAATGGAACCTGATTTGTTAATGTTAGATGAGCCTACTAACCATCTAGATCTTGAGGCGTTACTTTGGTTTCAACAGTATCTTTCTAACTTTACTGGTGCCATCCTTCTTATTTCTCATGACCGCTCTTTTATGGATGACCTTGTTAAAGTTGTTTACGACATAGAAGATAAAAATTTAATTAGCTATAAAGGGAATTATTCCGAATTCGAAAAAGAAAAAGAGAAACGTTTCGAGCAGCGCTTACAGGCTTGGAAGAATCAGCAAAAAGAAATTGAGAAGAATCAAGAATTCATTGATCGTTTTCGATCTGTTGCATCAAAGGCCGCTCAGGCACAAAGTCGTCAGAGGCAGCTAGATAAAATGGAAAAGCTCGAGAAGCCAAAGCCAACCCGAAAACTATTTAAGATTCAGTTTCCTCAACCCACGAGGAGTGGTCAGAGAGTAGTCAGTTTGAAGGGCGTTAACATGGCTTATGGTGAGAATGTTATTTATGATAATCTTAACGTTGATATTGAGCGAGGTGATCGAATTGCTCTTGTAGGACCAAACGGAGCTGGTAAATCAACGCTGATCAAAATTATGGCAGGTGAGCTGGAGTTTCAATCTGGGGAAAGAGACTTGGGACACAATTGCAGAATAGGTTACTTTAGCCAACACCGAGCAGCGACTTTAGATCCTGAAAAAAGCGTTCTTGATGAATGTGTAGATGCTGCAGTTGATTTAACTTCAGATGAATGTAGGGGAGTATTGGGCTCATTTTTATTCCGGAAAGAAGATGTGTTTAAAAAAACAAAAGTTTTGTCAGGAGGTGAAAAGAGTCGATTGAATTTGGTTAAATTTTTACTTAATCCTCCGAACCTGCTTCTTATGGACGAGCCAACTACTCACTTAGATATGATTTCAATTGATGCATTAATTATTGCTCTCTCGAATTATGGAGGATCATTAGTATTTATATCTCATGATGTGAATTTTATTAAAAAACTAGGTAATAATGTTTGGCACATTAAAGATGGCAATCTCACTAAATATGCAGGTGATTATGACTACTACCTGGAAAAAAGTGGAGGGTTAACTGATGCAAGAGCAGCCATTACAAACTAATTCTTTCAGGCTATTATTGAATTGAATCCATTAAAGAGTAGAAATCGATTAAATAACTGCTTGCATAAAACTCCAATTTATTAGAAATCCCTATTATGGCTCTTACAGAATCCGATCAACCATATACAAAAACAGAAAGTGGTCTTGAGTACCGATCCCTCCAAGAAGGTCAAGGTGAAAAGCCTGAAGCTTCGAGTACTGTTACGGTACACTATATGGGATGCTTCGAAGATGGAGAAAAGTTTGATAGTTCTTATGATAGAGGTGAGCCTACGACCTTTCCTTTATCCGGGGTTATACCAGGTTGGACAGAGGGCCTTCAACTAATGAACTCCGGAAGTAAGTACCAGTTTAAGATACCATACGAACTTGGATACGGAGAGGCTGGTTATCCTGGAGTCATTCCACCAAAGGCTACGCTATATTTTGAGATTGAATTGATTTCATTTTAATGATCTCTGAACATATTCCCCGTGTCATTATCATTGGTGGCGGGGCTGCAGGATTTTTTGGAGCTATTGCATGTGCTGAGAACGTAAAAGGTAAGGCAGATATCAATATCCTTGAAAGTGGCAGTCATTTTCTTACCAAGGTTAAGATTTCTGGTGGTGGAAGATGTAACGTTACTCATGAGATGGAAGACAAAATAAATTTTGTTGGACATTACCCTCGTGGAAAGCGGGAGCTAATAGGGCCATTGTCTCGTTGGAGTCAAGAAGATACGGTATGGTGGTTCAAGGAAAACGGAGTCGAACTTAAGACCGAATCGGATGGTCGAGTCTTTCCCGTTTCAGATACATCCCAAACCGTAATCAATTGCTTGACAGATACCGCCGAAGAAAAAAAAATTAGATTGAACAATAAATGTCGAGTTAACCGCATAGTGAAGTCTGATGACGATTCATTTAGAATTTGGGTTAATAAACAAAAAGATCCGATTGCAGTTGACTATTTATTGATTGCTACTGGAGGTATAAGATCTGCTAGTTCTAGGAATTTACTAGAATCCATTGGCCACGAGTTTTCTTCTCCAGTGCCTTCTTTATTCACCTTTGAAATAGACGATAATAAATTAATTGAGTTGTCTGGTCTTTCTTTATCAAGTGCATGTGTTAGCATCAAATCTTTAGGAATAAGAAGTACAGGCCCTTTACTTATCACTCATTGGGGCCTCAGTGGACCTGTAGTTCTGAAGATTTCTGCGCTTGGTGCTAGAAAATTAGAACAAGTAAATTATCAATTTAAGATTCAAGTGAACTGGCTTGGAGAAGGTTGGAGTTTTCAGAAAATACGTAAAGTTATAGAGTCTGAAAGAAATAAAAACGGAGTAAGAAAAATTCTAAAAAAGAGCCCATTAAAAGAAATACCTAATAGGTTATGGGGTCGAATTGTACTAAAAGCTGGTACTGAAGAAGAGCAAACGTGGTCTGAATTGACCAAAGAGATTGCTACAAACATTGTTGATTTACTTATCACAGAAGAATTTCTAGTTTCCGGTAAAAGTCTAAATAAGGAAGAGTTTGTAACCTGTGGAGGAGTCTTGATGCGAGATGTTGATCTTAGAACAATGGAGAGTCGATTGGTAAGAAATTTATTTTTTGCTGGAGAGGTGATGGATATTGACGGATTGACTGGTGGCTTTAACTTTCAGAGCGCATGGACCACAGGAAGAATAGCCGGTGAAGAGATAGCGTTAAGGTGTCTTTCCTAAATCCTCATCAAAGTTTTATCATGTCTATCTTTTCATCAATTCAAAACTATCAAGACGAATTAGTTACTAGGTTCTGTAACCCAAAAAGATTACTTATTGCCGAAACTGACTGGTATAGTGAAGGTTCTGATATTGAGGTAATAAAAGAGGACTGCCGGAAAAAAATATTATTTTTCGAGGGTCGAGGCTTTTACCTTTTTCAAGACCCTCAAATTGATCATCAGCCTCACGTAAAGAGGATGCGCGTCAGGCTGACTTTTAAACCTTCCGAGTCTAATGCCATTTAATAGTATAAAATCTATCTTTCTAAAACTTGTCTCGTTAATTCTTTCCCAACTTCCGAGTTCTCAGGCAAAACATCTTTAATGCTATCTAGCTTTCTAGTAAGGTTATATAGTCTTTTATCTATAATTTTTTTATTCCTTACTTTGGCAATAAGGCGATGTGATTGTGAACGAATACTAATTGCATCTTTCCAGTAACTCGTAGCGTATTTTCTTACTATTTTTTTTTCTTTTCTCAATAGTGGAACCAAAGAAATGCCATCCAATGGATGCTGAGTTTTACTGAATTTAGGTTTACATAAATCAATTAGTGTTGGGTAAATATCTAGTGTTTCTGCAAGGGCATTTGTTGAGAATCCACCATCAACGCCAGGGGCTCTTATCATAAGAACACTACGATTTGCTATCTCGAATGGAGTATGCTTACCCCATTGTTGGGCATCACCTAGATGCCAACCGTGATCTCCCCATAAGACTACAATTGTATTTTTTACAAGGTCAATTTTTTCGAGGTGACGTAAGACTTTGCCAATTTGTCTGTCAATATATCTTACGCATGCCAAGTAAGCTCGTTTAGCCATTATAGCAGATTCAGGATCGAGTGGTTTCCTTATCTCATATGGAGTTGAGTACTTAAAGAATTCTCCGCTATCATGTTTATAAGGTGAATCAAAAGATCTATTATTTAAAGGAGCGGGAATAGTTGTTTTCTCAAAAGCTTCCCAATCCTGCTTAGGAGCTACGAATGGAAGGTGGGGCTTAAAGAAGCCCAAGCCCATTAAAAAATTTTCTCCCTGCTCTTTTAATTGATTTAATTGTGATATAGCACTCTCAGCTAAAAGTCCATCTGGTAATTCGTCATCATGATCTGCAATAAATTCCATAAGTTCCATTTGTTTCCTTCCATCTTCTCTATGTTTTCCCTCAGCATATGCAAAGAATAGCGGCCAACCTCTTTTCCATTTTCCCATTGGGGTTGCTAAATGATCCCATGCTCGTGGCATCTCTAGTTTTCCATCACCTTTTCCATTGTAAGAAAAGATTTTCCCGTCAGGTGTATGTGATATTTTGCCAATGAGCACAGTTCTGTATCCTGATCTTCTAAAAAGTTCAGGCATCGTCTGTGCTCCAGGAAGCTGTTTATTCTTAATTGCTGTTTTGCCACTATAAAATGCATTATTTTTAAGAGCACCAGATTTAGCTGGAGAACGACCAGTTAGGAGTGCGTAACGAGAAGCGCCACAGGTTGAAACTTGAACGTAATGATTACGAAATGTAACTGCAGTTTTTGCAAATTGATCAATGTTTGGGCTTTGTGCATAATTAACTCCATAGCAACCAAGTTCGGGTCGAAGGTCATCAACAGAAATGAAAAGAATGTTCGGCTTTTCTGCCGATATAGATAAAACCGTTAAATAAGTTAGGGGGACAAAAGATATGCTTAAATTTATAAGAAATGATCTGAAATTATATAAACACATTCTATTATCTGTTAATTCAATTGATAAAGGGTATCGGTTTTATGTCGCAGTTCAATAAATCCTCAGAGATTTTATTTTATTCTCGAATTTATAACGTTGTTTATAGAACATAAATTAAACACTATTTTAATTATGAATAATCTTTCTAGAACTAGTATTATATTAGTACTTTCAATAATATATACCGTTCAATTATTAGCTGATGAGAAAAAAGATGAGTCTCAAGGTTCTCTAAAGAAAGCTTCTATCGAGGGTTATGGTCATGGTTGGAGAGAACTGAAAGGTGAAGATTTTGTTAATGTGAACTGCAATCCAAAAACATGGCGATGGGAGAAAGGTCACGCCTTTTGTACCGGTCAGCCTGTTGGAGTGATTAGAATGAAGAAGCCAATTAAAAATTTCGAGCTTGTTTGTGAATGGATGCATAAAGAAAAGGGAGGTAATTCTGGGGTCTTTGTCTGGGCAAGCCCTGAATCCATTAAAAATTTGGAGAATGGTAAAGGTAGGTTGCCCCATGGCATAGAGGTTCAGGTTTTAGATCTTGGTTATGCCGAAAAGTATACAAAAAAATATAACAAGCCAGCTGATTGGTTTACATCTCATGGTGATGTTTTTCCAACTGGTCCGGCCAAGATGAAACCTTTTTCTCCTGTTGCACCCAATGGTAAAAGAAGCTTTCCTTCAAAAAATCTTACAAAAGGTATTAACGAGTGGAATCATTATTACGTACGTGCAATTAATGGTGAAGTTAGATTATGGGTTAATGGTGAAGAGGTTTCTGGAGGGACTGGTTGCGAACCTGCTCAAGGTTATCTGTGTCTTGAAAGTGAGGGTGCACCAGTAGAATTCAAGAATATTAGAATTAGGATACTTCCTTAAAAGTAACCTTTAGTTTGTTAGAATAATAATTTATAAGCTCTAAAGCTTATTCATTATCATATCAACGGCATTCTCTGGGGTGAGTCCGTGTTTGTCCCTTAGAGCAGGAATGTTTCCGTGTTCAATGAACTCATCAGGCCATCCAATTCTTACTACTGGCGTGTTTATACCTGAATCATGGAGCAGCTCAATGATAGCAGCCCCGAATCCGTTATGTAAAACATGGTCTTCAAATGTACATATGACTTTTACTTTTTTAGCCATTTCCTTGATTGCAGAACTGTCGATTGGTTTAATAAATCGAGGGTTTATGAGGCTTACAGAATGTCCTTGCTCTTCAAGCATCAAACTTGTCTTTTCAGCCATTTCAAATAAATGGCCTAAACCAATAAGGCCTACATCATTACCTTTTTTTAGAATTTCAGCTTTGCCAATATCAATAATTTTCGGAGTTTTCTTTGGGCTTGCTCCAGTACCAGCACCTCTTGGATACCTGACTGCAATAGGGCCTGAGTCATGGTTTGCCATTGTCCATAACATATCAACAAACTCTTCTTCATCTTTTGGCTGCATGAATATAAAATTTGGGACATGCCTTAAATAACCAATATCAAACAGTCCGTGGTGAGTTGGTCCATCATCACCAGAGAGGCCTGCTCTGTCCATACAAATACGTACTGGTAAGTTTTGAATTCCAATATCATGAATGAGCATGTCAAATGCTCTCTGCATGAAGGTTGAATAAATTGTTAAAAAGGGTTTGAAACCTTGTGTAGCCAAACCACAAGCAAAAAGTGCAGCATGCTCTTCTGCAATACCAACGTCAAAATATCTATCTTTAACTTCTGAGGAGTCCCTAAATGTTGAGAGTCCTGTTCCACCAGGCATCGCTGCAGTTATGGCTGTTATTAGTTTATCTTTCTTAGCGAATTCTGTTAAATGCTCTCCATATAATTGAGAATAAGTCGGACAAGATGCTGGGTCTGTCTCTCCAGTTTCAATTTTATACTTTCCTAAACCATGGAATTTATCTGGTTTGTCTAATGCAGGTTGATAGCCATGACCTTTCTTAGTAATAATATGCAGAATTACCGGCTCTTTTTGTTCTTTGAGAAATTCAAAAGTCTTTATGAGCAGAGGCAAGTCATGCCCATCAATAGGTCCATAATATCTCAATCCGAATTCTTCAAACAAAACACTGGGTACGAGCATGTTTTTTGCACCCTTCTCAACTTTTGAAGCGATTCGACTTACTCCTTCTCCCATTGTTTTAGACACAAAATTTGCAGCAGCTTCATGAAGTCCGGCATATGTCTTGCTTGTTGTAATTTTGTTAAAGTATTTTGCTATAGCGCCAACATTTTTATCAATTGACCATTCATTATCATTGAGAACGATAATAAAGGGACCTTCGAGGTTTCCTACATTATTTAGAGCTTCATATGTAGGGCCGCATGTGAAAGCAGCATCGCCAGCAACTGCAACAACACGTTCATCGTTCCTTTTCATTTTACTGGCCATTGCCATTCCAAGTGCAGCTGATACCGCTGTTCCTGCATGACCTGCACCATAACAATCGTGCTCACTTTCACTTCTTAAAAGAAACCCGTTTAATCCTTTATATTGTCTAATGGTGTCGATTTTATTCCATCTGCCAGTGAGCATTTTATGAACATATCCTTGATGCGATACATCAAATACGAACTTGTCTTTTGGGGTCTCAAAGACCCTATGCAAGGCAATGGTTAATTCGACGACACCTAGGTTAGGGCCCAAGTGGCCTCCAGTTTGAGAAAGGCACTCAATTAAATCCTTACGAATTTGTGCGGCGAGTGCATCAAGGTCCTCTTCTGGAAGTGCTTTGAGGTCTTCGGGGCTTTTGATCTCAGATAATTTCACTTGTTTGTTTGTATTTTGAGCTGAAAAATGTGGGTTTGTAATTTTCTATTCGCCTTAGTCAATNACTTCGTCAAGTTGATNAAGAGAAGGCTTATCCTCATTCAGACTATTATTAATTTTTTCTACCTTTTCTTTTGCAGTATTAATTTTCTCTTTACAGGCATTCAAAAGTCTAGTGCCCTCCTCATAATCNTTCANAAGTTCTTCTAGAGGAATGCGTTCACCTTCCATTTTCTCAATAATATTTTCAAGTCTTTCAATAGCCTCCTCAAAATTGAGACTTTCATTCTTCTGACTTTGTTTTTTGGCAGGCATATTTAGAAGTCAATGCATTCAGTTTTTCGACACCGAGTTAAAATAGTGAGATTTATAAAGGAGATTAATTGTTGAAGTAAGATTTATTTTTCAGGATCAACAAAGAAAAAATATCCACTAGATGTTAAATTAGGATCTACTTTATTGAAGGGTAAGCCTTCAAAAGATTTAATAATATTTAGACCGTCTCCTAACCAAGTTTTTGGTTGAATGTGATTTTCCCCACTGCCCGCAGATGCGACTGTTTGGCCGATGATAATAGGCGCCCATTCTCTTTCATCTCTGTAGGTGAGATTAAGTAAGGATTTAGTCATTGATCTTGGTGTGATAAGAATGCCGGAAAATGGATTCTTATGATTTTTGGCTCTCTGCATAATTTCTCTTAAATCAGCTTTTTTAGTAGGAAGCCATAGTGATGTTCGATCGCCATACCAAGCAACTTCCCAAGGTGAATCGGTTATTACGATTTCTGTTTCATCAACTTGCTTTCCGAAATATGAGATAACTACACCTCTAGTTGCTTTTTCTTTTGTTTGTATACCTCTTGTAATTCCTGGCAAGAGACTTAACAGCATCGGAATAGTACTAAGAGCTACGGCAATCCATAAATATCCATTTTCTGAAATGATTGGTATATTTGAGCCAATTCCTATCCGGCTCCATAGTATTGCAAGCATTGCCAAACCATAGGCAGTCATTAGAGGAATGAAAAGTAAGTGGATTTGATTTGCGTCGGGTCCTGACATACCAAAACTTTGGTTTGAAACTCCAAAAAGAGACATTCCTATTACTGCAGGTATCCACATTGCCAAGATAAACCATTTAAATGCTGCAATTTGTGGTCTTTTAAATGGGTGTAGCAAGGCAAGAAAGAAAAGGGGAGCAGCCACTATTGAACCTAAAAAGGAGTATATTCCATTTAACTGATAAAGAGAAGATGTAAGAACCTTAGATGCGAATCCTTTTCTGAAAATATTGTCCTTGTTTAGATTATAACTTCTGTAAATTTCTTCCTCTGCGGAGCCCATTCCCCCAAAGAGTCCATAGTANGCTGAACCCAATATATCTCCTGANGTATAAAAATTTCTAATACACCAAGGTAATATTATGATTAAGAAAATCACTAGCATTCCTAATCCTACGGCTCCTCTTGGTTTAAAATAAAAACAAGAGAAAATAACCAACCCCATAAATGGCCATATTGCCATCCAATGACTCAATGCTAATAAGCCAAAACAAACAGCTCCCAACATAAGAAAGCTTACTGGCTTTTTCTCCAAACATTGAGCTTCGACTGCTCGATAAACAAAATAACACCCTAACGTAAATAAGAAAAGCATTAACATCTGAGGAAGACCGCTTTGTGAATATCTCCAAAGTAATTCACAAAGCAGCATTAGAAGCGCAGTCACACCCCCTATCTTTGCGTCAAAGATTCTGGATATGAAAAGAAATGTTATTCCTATTGAGGCAAGTAAGAAAAATATAGATATTGTTGTTATTACTCTGTCTAAATAGTAGACAGTAGATTTGTTATCCCAACCAAAGTTATCTTTTCCCTTAAAGAATCTAATGATGACTGAATTCAAAAGAGGATTTAATGGTGCATGATAAGTATCATTAAACCCGACTATATGAGATCCATCTGATTCCTCAGAGTGCTCGTCAGCTTGATACAATGAAAGAGGCCTTATCATTTTAGTTTGAAAGCTTCCAGTCCTCGCAAGTTCTCTTGCAATTTGAGCCTGTTCGATGCCTTTAGGTGAACTGAGTTGTTTGAAACCAGGTCCTAGATAAAACAACATCAAACCAAAAAGAAGGAGAAGAAAAAGTAAGCGCCTAAGAATTAGGGCGCCGCTCAGTTCTTCACCATCAGTAGAAAAGAAATTTCTTAAAGACATAAACCTGTATGTTATGGGTTATATGCTAAGCACTCAAATCAAATTTCCCTTTTAAAGTAACTTGCTTAACAAGATTCCTTTAGTTTTCTTTGTAAGGTTCTNCGGCTAATTCCAAGCAATTTAGCNGCCTCTGTTCGGTTTTCATTCGTATGTGTAAGAGCATTTGCTATCAATTTTGATTCCATAGATGCTAAATTGAATTTTTCGGAATCTTTTTCATTGGATTTTAGGAAATTATCTAAAACTATCGGGTCTTCGCCAGATACGGCAGCAGGCAAGTGACGTAATGTAATTTTTGCTCCATTACTCATGACAACGCCATGTTCGATAGCAGTTCTAAGTTCCCTTACATTTCCAGGCCACTGGTGAGCTATTAAGGTTCGCATTGCATCTGCTGATAGATCTTTCAAAGGCTTATTATTTTCCTCTGCAAATTCTTTGAGAAAAGCATTAGCTAGAAGGGGTATGTCTTCTGACCTCTTTCTAAGAGGTGGCAGTGTAATTTTGACAACGTTTAATCGATAATACAAATCCTCACGAAACTCACCTTTCGAGACTAACTCTGGAATATTTTTATTAGTTGCTGCTACTAATCGAACATCAATTTTAATAGTCTTATTTCCACCGACTCTTTCAATTGTTCTTTCTCCTAAAACTCGTAGCAATTTGACTTGAGTCGAAGAGTCAATCTCACCGATTTCATCTAAAAAAAGAGTTCCTCCATCAGCTTGTTCAAATCTACCAATTCTTTTTTCAGTTGCCCCAGTGAAAGCACCTTTCTCATGTCCAAAAAGTTCACTTTCGAGTAGTTGCGGAGAAAGTGCTGCACAGTGAACTGTTATTAATTTAGACTTTGGTCTACCACTAAGATTATGTATTGCNTTGGCTACTAATTCTTTTCCTGTGCCATTTTCTCCATCAATTAGAACGGTGGCTTTGGAATTTGCTACCTGTTCTATTGCCTCAAAGACAGGTTGCATGGCTGGTGACTGACCAAGAATATTTGAAATAGTAAATTTTTTCTGAACTTGTTTTTTAAGTTGAGTATTTTCTTCCTTAAGTGACCTGCTCTTTAAGGCTCTTTTTATAAGAATTTCTAGTTGATCAATGTTTAAAGGCTTTGTTACGAAATGATAAGCGCCTCTTTTCATAGCTTCGACTGCAGTGTCAACCGATCCGTAAGCTGTCATCATTATGCTTATTGGGGGTTGAGCCATTTTTAATGATAGCTCAATCAGTTCCATTCCATCTTCTGCACCTAANCTCAAGTCAGTTACTAAAACGTCGATGCTTTCACTTTCNAGNACATCCTTTGCGCCTTTGANATTNGAAGATATATAAACATCGAACTCATCTTCGAGAGATAATCGCAGCCCTTCTCTAGTGTTTTTTTCATCGTCAACAATAAGTATGGTGTTCATTAGTGACTTAATTTAACAGATTCTACTAAGAATTTATTTAGTTGGTTTGTTTGTATCCTCTAAAGGTAGAAAGCGGACATTTCTTTGNTGGCGAGGTAGAGATATACATACTGATGTACCTGAGCCTTCTTCACTTGATATTTTAATGTCACCTCCATGCTCTCTAATAATTCTTCTTATAATAAGAAGACCAAGTCCTGTTCCCGATTTTTTTGTAGTAAAGTATGGCTGAAAAACAGTAGATAAATCTTCAGCTGAAATTCCTTCACCATTATCATTAAAGGTGACTAAAATGTGATTATCTGTGAGATCTGTTTTGATAGTTATCATTCCTCCCTCTGCAGTGGCTTGAGTTGCGTTTTTTACGATATTATAGAATGCCTGTTTTATCTGATCAGGATCAAGTTCAAGAACCGGTAGCGCAGATCGTAACTCTAGAGTCAGATTAAGTCCTCTATCTTTGATTTCTAGTTCCAAGAATCTCATTGATTCCCTGAGCAGTTCATTTACATCTGTAGGTTCTAGTTGTGGTTTTGAAGGCCTTATAGCTTTTAAGAATTGATCAACGATGTGATCTAATCTTTTCACTTCATCTGTTGAAGTCTCTACAAGATCTCTTAATTCGGCTTCATAGAGATCTGGAACGGCCTTTTTAAGTTTTCTTTCCAANAGTTGTAAGTGAATATTTATTGAGTTAAGTGGATTTCCAATTTCATGAGCAACTCCAGCAGCCAGCATTGTCAAAGCACCTATCCGCTCTGATTCTATTTTTTCTTCCTCACCTTTCCGAGATTCTGTGATATCTCTAATNAGCATTAGAAATATAGTCTCAGTGTCGTCGGAACCACGAGCTATCGGCTTAATGTAAAAATTTAAGTATTTATTTTCAGGGTAAAATAATTCGAGGTCTCTTGAGATCGCATCATTGGTGCCAATTGTGAGGTTTTCCCATTCTAGACCCTGGATATGGTCTGAGACGTATTCCCCTTTTACGCTTTTACTATCAATTCCGAAAAGTCGAGAAGCACCAACATTAATATAGTGAATTAGCCCTGCTTCAGTTGCCACAATTACACCCTCTTGTAAGGCATCAAAAATGCTCTTAAAGAAATCACTTTCTTCGGCCAGACGATTTAAGAAGTTTTGTACTTCATTAGATCCTACTTGGTCAACTCGTTCTATCAGCTTGTCTACAAATCGAGATTTCATCAGAATGTAATAAATGAATAATCTAAATATAAAATTAGTTCTTTGCTCTTTTCCTGATATGGATTTAGCGCGTCAAATTGGCACAGATATTGTTAGAAAGCAACTAGCAGCATGTGTCAATTTGATACCAAAAATTGAATCTATATACGAATGGAATGGCAAAATACAGTCTGAGATTGAAATTTTATCGATTTTTAAGACTAAAATTGAACTTATTGAAAAATTAGAAGCTGAAATTTCCATATCTCACCCATATGAGATCCCAGAATTTATTACTTTAGGGATAGAACATGGATCTAGTCGATATTTAGAGTGGATAGATAAATTAACGATTTCCGTTTAGAAGTTCAGCCACGAGGGTGAAATTTTTTGTGAATTTTTTTCAAACCTTTTTCGTCCACGTGAGTATAAACTTGAGTTGTGCTTATATCAGCATGTCCAAGCATCTCTTGGATTATTCTTAAATCAGCACCTCCACTCAATAAATGTGTAGCAAAACTGTGCCTTAATTGATGAGGGTGGATAGGTTGTTTGAGGTTTGCTCTTTTTGATCGNTCTCTGACTATTTGCCAAATTCGAGAAGGACTAAGTTTTGTACCTCGAATAGAAAGAAAAATATGGCTGGAACTCTTTGAGTTAACTAAATTTTTTCTCCCCTTTTCAAGGTAGTAATTAATTTCTTCTATTGCTTTGTTCCCTATTGGTATAATTCTAGTTTTGTTTCCTTTTCCTGTGACTCGTATGTGTCCTTCGTCTAGGTAAAGATTTTCAAGTAACGCCTCAATAATTTCTCCAAGTCTTAATCCACTTGAGTAGAGTAGTTCTATCATAGCCCGGTCCCTCATACCCAACGGATCATTAGTTGCAATTGATTCTAAAAGATTTCCAACCTCTTCCTGATTGATTGTCTTGGGTAGCAAAGCTTCTGGTTGAGGNGCAAATAATCCTTCTGCAACATCTTCAGATATAATTGNTTTCTTACAAAGAAACCGAAAAAAAATTTTTATACTAACAATGTGCTGTCGAATACTTGAGGATGCTAGACCGTCTTTTTTTCGAGTTTGAAGATATCTAGAAAGNTCATCTGTTGTAATATCTTTTAGATCAATAAATTGTTTTTGTTTGATTACCCAATCAGAAAGTTTTTCTAAATTTCTTCTTACTAAAAGTTGATAATTAGTTGAAAGACCACGCTCAGTGGCAAGAAACATAATAAATTGCTCAATATATTTTTTAATGTCGGCCTCTGACTTCACAATTGGGTAAAACCGCCTATAATTTCTATTNCTTTAAATGGATCAGCTTCAATTACTTCAGAATTTTTTTTATACTTTTTAAAAGAATTTTTAATCCAGGTTCAACCATTCCTCCATGGTCCAGTCCCTGCAATTCGTATAATTCAGTTTTTTGATGTTTAATAACTTTCATCATTCTTGCTAGGTATGCATTTTCTTCGAACCTGCCTAATAATTCTAATTCTTTATCACCTGTGATTAAGATGAGAGGTGGGGCATCTTTTCTTACATGATACAAAGGTGCAAATCTATCGATGATAGGTTGTTTGTCAGAGATATTTTTTTCTTCTCTTGGAGTAAAATGAGTAATCGTATGGCCGCTTAGCGGTATTAGTCCTGCTATATGGTTCGCATCAATTTTATGATCTTTTAAATAACTTTCATCTAAGCCGATCATGCTTGATAAATAACCACCAGCGGAGTGGCCTGAGATAAATATCTTTTTGGGTGATCCACCATATTTTTCTATATTTTTGAATGTCCATGCGACCGCAGCAGCTCCATCCTCAATATATTCAGGGCACTTTGCTTTTGGAAACAACCTGTAATTAACCGCAATAACAGCAATTCCTTTTGACTTAAGAGATTTTGGAATGTTTTTTTCTCCTCCTCTAAGTCCTCCTCCATGAAACCATACTATAGAAGCAAAATTACTGGATTTTGTGGGGTAATATATATCTAGATTACAGCGCTCTTTAGCATATTGATTAGGAGCTGAATCATAATAAAAAATATCCTTTACTATTTTATACTCATTAGAATAGGAGAGCTGAGCAATGCAAGCAAACCCAATTAAAATTAATGGGAATTTCAAAAGATGTTGGATCATCATTATAGAGTCTTTTTTATTAGAATAATTCGCAATTAAAAAATTAAATTAACTCATATTCACCTCAAAAAATGATTTATTTTTTGATTCAATAAGTAATTAAAACTACTTTCTTAGATCCTCACTCAGTTTATAGTTTTCACCCCTTGAAATACCAATTTTGGCCACCATGCCTAAAGTTTATATAAAAACCTACGGATGCCAGATGAATGAAAGAGATTCATTACAGGTTGCAGAGATGCTTCAAGAAAAAGGCTATTTAATAACAGCTGAACAGGCAGAAGCTGACGTAATTTTAATAAATACTTGCTCTGTTCGTGATCAGGCTGAGCAGAAAGCGCTTAATAAAATGGGATCTATACAGCACCTTAGAAAAACACGTCCCCACATAGTATATGGCTTCATGGGGTGCATGGCACAGAGTAGGGGGGGAGAGCTTTTAGGGCGTGGAGCAGATCTTGTAATTGGTACTCAAAAATATCATAGAGTGGCCGAATATGTAGAAGAAATATTTAGTGCAAGGACTGAGGCAAGAATGGATGATTTAAGAACATCCATTGTCGATACTGATGAAGAAGAGAATTCTCAGAACACAATTAGAGATGGTGCTGCTGATGAGGGCGCAGTGACAGCTTTTGTTTCTATAATGCAGGGATGTAACATGAAGTGCTCATTTTGTATTGTTCCATACACTAGAGGAAAAGAGAGGGCTAGGCCAATTATTGAAATAGTAGATGAAGTAAAGAGGTTAGCTGATGCAGGCATAAGAGAAGTGACTTTATTAGGTCAAATTGTAAACCTTTATGGGCGCCACGAATTTCCTGTAGTTGATGGAAAGAGTCCTTTTGTTCAATTGTTAGAAAGTGTTGCCAAAGTTAACGGTATCGAACGTGTGAGGTTTATTTCGCCTCACCCCGTTGGTTATAAACAAGATCTAATTGATGCTTTTGGGTACATTCCAGAATTGGCTGAACACGTTCATTTTCCTCTGCAGTCTGGTTCTGACAAAGTTCTAAAAGCTATGCGCCGACCCTACAAGGCTGCAAAATTTGTTGAGTTAATAGAAAGGATGCGGGAAGTTCGTTCTGATATTGCTGTATCCACTGACATTATCGTGGGTTTTCCAGGTGAAGGTGATGCTGAATATGCAGAGACTCGAGCGCTTTGTGAAAAAGTCAGGTTTGATAATGCATATGTTTTTCGATATTCCAAGAGAAGAGGGACACCTGCTGCTGAAATGGATGATTCTTTACAACTGCCAGAACACGTAAAAGTTGAAAGAAATCAAGACCTAATAAGCCTAATAGATCAAATTGGTAATGAAAAAAATCAAGCTCTAGTAGGCACTCGACAACAAGTTCTATGTGAAGGTCCAAGTAAGCGTAGAAAAGACAAATTAAGTGGACGAACGAGAACTAATAGAATCGTAATATTTGATGGTAACCCTAGCAGGTTAAAGGGTAAATTGTTTGATGTTGAAATTGATAGGACTACTGGTCATGTGTTATATGGTGTGCCAATTTTAGATTAATTATATGACCCGACAAATATACACAGAATTTTTAAGCTTACAGGTTGTGGGGGTATTATTAGGATTATATCTTATCTCTAGCCATGCCATCGCTTTATATAAGGAGCAAAAAGTCATCGACTTATTAAAAGATTTTCCTAGAAATAAACCCATCGGCGTTGTGCTTATAATTATATGCTGTATCTGGGCATTCTGGTTAGTCAATAAAGTGGACTTAGGTGAATTTCAAAAATGGGAAGTTCCGATAAGTTGGGGAATAGTGATAGGATGCGCTGCGTTTATTATCTGGGTTGACGAATTTTTAGCAGTAAGGGCTTTAGGTATTTTACTTTTATTACTCGTATGCCCAATACTTGATGTTGCGTTTCTTAAAGAACCAGTATCACGCCTTTTACTCTCAACAATTTGTTATATTTGGATATTCTTTTCATTCTTTTGGATAGGTATGCCCTATCTAATGCGAGATCACATTGACTTTGTTACAAGATCAAGATTCAGATGGAAATGCCTTTCTGGAGCAGGTATTGTATACGGAGTTCTAGTACTTACTTGCGCAATATTATTTTGGGGATCTGAATCCCTTTAGTATTTAGTTTTAAATAAGTTCTTTTATTAATAAACAATATATTTAATATTTTTTTATGTCTTCAGAAACAGCAATAGTATCAGGGAAATACCAAACGTTTTTAATTTTTGGAGC
>PAHQ01000070.1 GCA_002705125.1 Verrucomicrobiales bacterium
CAGGAGTAGGCTCAGGAGTAGGCTCAGGAGTAGGCTCAGGAGTAGGCTCAGGAGTAGGCTCAGGAGTAGGCTCAGGAGTAGGCTCAGGTTTCACATAAGTGGGGTCTGGAAAATATATATATTCAAAAGATCTTTTCTCTTTGCTTTGAATTAGCGTTTTTTGCTTTTCTAGAAGACGGCGATCTTCTGCTTTCTTTTTTAATTCCTCCTCTGTTAATTCTTTGTCGCCCTCTTCCTCTTCACTGCTATTAGATAAGTTTGTGATTTTATCGAAACGCTCTTTTAACTCAGCGTCTGTCACCTCAATTTCACCTTTTACTTCATCAATATTTTTATTGATGACGTATGCGACAATATGTTGATTTTCTTTTTTGTAAGTAAGATCGATTTCATGATCTGAAGGTATTGAACCGCTTCCTATTAATTCCCTGATACGATCATAACTAATTTTATCAGCAATGAACTGACTGAAGTTCTCTTCTGTAAAATCACTGCTCAAAAACTGATCCTTGAACAGTTCCCATTGTCTAATATCAAACTGGTTTAAGGGCTGTCCTAGAGTGTCCCTTACCTGAAAGAGATCCATTTTTTTAATCTCTTTAATGACTTCTTCATTTGAAACATGAATTTCATAATCCTTTGCCTTATTCCTTAGGAGTGTGAGGTTGAAAACAAAAGCTTGAGGTAGACTGCTAGAGTCTGTTTCTGAGTCAGAGGCTCTTTCACTGGTGATTTGTTGGTAGAAATCAATATAATCTGACCCCATTCTGAAGATCAGCGGTAATGGTCTGAGGGTGCTGTCCCAATCTTTTTGAGTGTATGATTTACCGCCAATATTGAAAAACTCTTGATCTTCCTGCTTGTTTTGCACTTTACCTGCATCATAAAAAAAGGTGAAAGCGATAATGACAATGATTGCCACAAATAGCATTACAGTGGTCTGGAATTTTCGGAATAAAAACAGCATTTTATTTTTCTAAATAGGGATTATTTCCATTGAGTGGAGAGGNGACACTAATTGCTATTAGTATACAAATTCAAGGGATTTTTAGCGTTTATAAAGTTTGCTTGGGTTATAAGTGATTAAGAAATAGTTAGATAGAATTAACTTCCAAGAGCGGAGTCCATTGCATTGTCGGCTGAAGTTCCATTTTGCTGTGCTCTTAGGTAGCAGTCTCTCGCCAAATCTAGGCGCTTCGGATTCGATGTAGCATAAAGATAAGCAAGATTGTAATAAGCATCACCGAAGCTTGGATCTANAGCTATAACGCTTTCAAATTCTTTGATGGCCTTTTCCCTTAGNCCTTGCTTAATACAAATNGCTCCAAGGTAGTGGTGAGCTTTNGCGTTCTCCGGTGATATCTTTAGCCCTCTGTCGATGCTCGCGATAGCCGCATCATCCATTCCGATTCGGTAATAATAAACACCTAAAAGGAAATGAGAGTAACCGTCATTAGGATTTAATTCTATGGCCTTCTTAAAAAATTCTTCGGCTTCCTTTTGTAAGCCAAGTCTCATTTTAACAAGACCGAGATTTCTGACNGTGTAAACNTTTTCTGGAGCTAATAATAGNATTTCAGAATAGTGCTTAGCACATTTCTCAAAATTTCCTTTAGCGAAATCATAGGCAATAGCAGCTGCGTATTGTGTGAGGTTTTCGTTGAGTCCGACCTTGGAATGCTCGCCTTCATTGCTTTCACCTATTTCAGGATAGGGGATCTGCTGGTCATTGCCTTGGACAATGATTAGTCCGGACTGATCGCCGAGTTCACCGAGAAGACTCTCTCTTAACAAGGCTTGCTCTTGTTCAGTGAGCACTGTTCCTTTTCCTGCTAACTTTTCGATTTGATTAATTAGGCCCCTTGATGCGACTCCTTGCCTTGTAAGCTCTGCAAGAACAAGCTCCTTTGCTTGCTTTCTCCATGCCTGTTGCATGATTTGTCTTTTTACGATACCTCTGAGCGCTTTGTTCTCTACGAGNGCCTCTTGAGCGATNGATTTTCTTCCATCTGGAGATCCAAGGGATTTTGCTAATTTGTCCTCGGTAAGCTTAAGCTTGTCGGATAGATCTACAATTTTTTGCTGGTATTGACTGTTCTCTTTTTGAATTACGGCCAAACGTTCTTCAACTCCTTCTATCCTTTTCTTTAGAGATGCAATCTGCTCTGCATCGCGTTCTTTTTCACTCGATAGTCNTTGAACTTCAGTTCTAGCATCGGACAACTCTTTTTTCAGAGTCACGTTTTCAGCCAGTAACTTCTTCAGGTCGTTGTCAGTTGCTCCATTTAGGAGTTCTTCAATTCTTTCTCTTTCTATTTTAAGTGCAGCCTTTTGAGCTTCAATCGAATCCGTTGATGCTTTTACATTTTCTATCTCTGCCTCGAGTTCAGTGTTCCTTTTTTTTGCGTTTGCAAAGGATTCATTTACCAGTACCAAGTCTTTTTGTAGAAGAGCAATTTCAGCCTTGAGAGTTTCCTCACCTTCTGAACCTGGTTGCCCTGACTTAAGTTTTTCTTGAGCCGAAGTTAGTTCATTAGTTAGGCTGACTTGGGCATCTTTAGAGTTTTTTAAATCGTCTAAAGCCTTATTGTAATCCAGTTGTGTTTTCTGTAAGTTTTCCCTCAACTGCTTTTGTGCTGACTCTAAATTTTTGATTGTTTCCTCACGTTGCTCTAAGAGATTGCCATCATTTCCAGGTTGGTTGTTAGAAGCAGGAATATTTTTTTCAGGGACGGCATCTTTAGGTAGAATTTTTTTACAGCGATCAATGGCTTCGTTAACCTTTCTTCGACGGTAATCAAGAACCTCAGGCCGCCACCCACGATGCTCTCGGGCAATATTATCAAGNATGTTTTTTGCATCAGTATACTTACGAAGAGCCTCATTAAACTTTGACTCCTTCTCAAGTTTTTCAGCATCTTCAACTTGCAAATAGGCTTCGAGGTAAATAGTTCCAGGGTCCTGAGCGTAAGATCCTGAAGTGACAAAACTTGAGGCTANNGCCAAAAGTAATATTAAAATATTTTTGGAAAATTTTAAGTTTAAGGAATAAGACATTTTTCGATACCGGACAATATACAGTCTATCTGTAAATTTGTTTTAAAAAAATATAAAAACAAAATCAAAAAACTAAAAAATTTAGTTAAAAATTAAGTTATCTTAACAATAAATTNATTGCAGAAGTTGATAAATATTTAGTATTTTCACTAAGCTAACGAATGAAAAGCGCAATAGAAAATCAGGTGCTTGTACTTAATCGGTTATGGCAGCCTATCCACATGTGCTCCGCCAAAAGGGCGATAGGCTTGCTGTTTCTTGGTCATGCTCATGCCGTTGGCATGTTTGGAGATGAGAGATTTTCTACTCATGACTTTGAATCTTGGTTGAATGTCGAGGACCGCCCTGAAGGTTGGCCAGTTGTCGGTAGCGTTTCTTGTCAGTTTTGCCTNCCCTCAATTATCGTTCTTGTTACTTTTGATAGGCTGCCAAGAAAAGAAATTAAATTTTCCAGAGACAATATTTTCCAGAGAGATAAATATGTATGCCAATACTGTAAAAAGAAATTTGAACCTCGTGATTTGAATCTGGATCATGTGTTCCCAAAAGATAAAGGAGGTGAGACTAATTGGGAAAATGTGGTGACCTCTTGTATTAAATGTAATACTAGAAAAGGNAATAAGTTACCTCGTGAGTGTGGAATGTTACCCATAACTCCCCCGGTTGCACCGCGTTGGAGACCGTTAGTGGGATTCAAGCANGTGACTGATAATCAATACCAAAAGAGTTGGAGCTTTTTTCTGGAGCCTAACCCTTCTTCAGTTGAGCTGAGTTCTTGAAACTAAAGAGGGCCGCCTTCCGACGACCCTCTTTAGTTTGTTGATTATTTAAAGAAATTATAGAGCGAACTGCTTAATATGTAGGACTCTGTAATTATAAAACTTTTCTAGTGATTCTTGTTGCATGTTAGGATCATTGAAATAATCAGGTATGTTTTTGTCGCTTGGATCAATGAACCTTTCAATTAAGGCTGAGCCACGCCAAGTGCCTACAGGCTTATCTTTCTCTGGATCCACCTTATCAGCATCAGTGCTCCTTGCTTTTCTTAAAGTCTGAACAATCATATGAACTTTATAGACATTTGATTTTGTTGTTAGTCTTGGGTGCATATTAGCATATGGTCTCTCCTTGGTGTTGTCGCCAGTCAGCCTGTGAGATTCCCAGAACTTACGCATTTTAGGGTAGTCTTTACCACTTCTGGTTCCTAAGGTTTCTCCTTCTGGGACAAGATACATTTCACATATTTCTGTAGGAGATCTGAAGAGTTCGTTCTCCTTGAACTTATCTTCCCACTGTTTCATCGTTTCGTAAGCATCAATCTTACTTCTCCAAGAATCGGAGCCACCGTTCTGTTCTTTGTATTTGCCGCCAGCATTAGTTGGTATAGCAACCACTCTTTCAGCTTTCATTAATGCATGCATTGCGGTGTTACGCTTAATGTAGTCGAAAGGAACTATCTGGGTGTTGAGATTAATTTTACCTCTTGTCGCCGCAGGCATAGAGATGGCATAAGGTTCTACGACTGGCATCCAAAACAGATCCATCCAAAGGTGGTCAGGAGGATCACCTTGGTTAGGTTGATCAATTGAACCAAAGTGGTCTGGATCAGGTCTAAATAGTAATGTTCTCCAAGGGATTCCCTCTTGCACCCCACTCGACATGGATCCATACATTCCAGGGCCACAGATGACTCTGTTTGGTGAGAAGAATGCTTGTGAAGTAACGTCTGCGGCCGTCAGTGCCTTCTCATCAAAGTAAGGATTCCTATTACCACTTGGTCTGTTGCCATCGTCACCACGGTTAACGTAGGGACCATCCATTTGCATGGCGATTCCGTTATCCCAGTCTCCTGTGATCATTGGATCTACTGAGAACTTATAATCTGTTCTCGGGTTGCCTCTAACGTCCACAAAAAAGTTTGGGTTGTCAGGTGAGATTGGGAAGTCAGGTTCAATTGTCTTTGAATAATCTGCTCCTACGATGAACTCTCTTTCATTCTCAAAGCCAGTGTATTTGTAGCCATCAGGGTCAACTAGGCTGTGAGCCTGTCTATCATTAGTGTTAAACTTTGGATGTGGTTGGAAAACATGGTTTTCAATAACTCTTTTAGCTCCTAATAATCTGAAGTCACTGTGACTCACAACCAGAGATCTGACGACAGTGCCGGGGCTAATTAAGTTTTGAGGATTGTTTCTCGCTTTAGAAACGGTCTGCTTCCATGAATCTCTATTGTCATATCTTGGCATTGGGATAGTGAATTCATTAGGAAAATCAAGTTCAAACACTTGAATAAGGTTGTTAACATCTCGTCCGTCAGCGCCGCCTCTTTCATCGTAGAGAACGACTCTCATGTCAGGTTCTGAAGCGGGTTGTCGATCCACACCACCTTCGATCTTAACTCGTAGTAAGCCACCGCCTCCGGCTGGTACACCTCCTCCAGCATTTCCTCCTGAAGGTGTCCAGTAAACTGGCTGTGTTGTTCCATGCTGACGAGGGCCCCCATGGGCACCCCAACCTCTGAATCCTTTGAGGCTCATTGATGTTTCGCATCGTGCTTTGTTATTAGGAACAAGTTTACCAATATTTACGCCATTGATACTAATAGATGCAGGTTCTTTGTCCTGATTACCAAATCGGCCACCAACAACTTGCAATGATGTTTTGGGGACCATTTTAGTGAAACCGTGGCTAGGGCAGAATGTTTCAAGAAGAAGTCCTACTTCAACATTAACACCTCCAGGAGGTAGTCCTTGACTGTTTCCTTGAGCTGAACCGTCTTCTGATCGTTGACCCGTTGCCTTAAAGACCAATGAAACTTCAGTTAGCGTAGGTAGTCTTCCAAATCCTCTTGGGAATTTTAAGTAAGGCTTATCCCACCTGATCTGGTGAGGAGAAGTTCCGCCACAAAGGCAGCACCCAGCAACTTGGCCGTGACCTGATGCATTTCCTCGAGCCGTGTATTGATCATTATTGTAGGGATCGTTAAGATTTGTTGTTCTTATATAATCCCACATTTGAGTTAGGATTTGTTTGCCGTCTTGATATGGACCAGAACCATATTTTCTTCCTAAAGATCCTCCATATCCTGGAATTTGGTTACTTGGAGCAATTAAGTTAACTAAGTAGTTGTCCAATAGCTGGAGGTTAGCGCCATTAGCATTTCCATAAATTTCATTGTGACGACTGCCGCTACTGTTTCTTTGCCAATAGTATTTTCTATTCTTTGTACCGATAGTTGAAATGAAATTAATTAAATTATCAAAGTAGGTATTCCTTCCAGNATTTGTATAGGTTGGCCACATTGTCATTTTAGGTGTGCCAAACATTGTAGTCTCCGGCCCTATGCTGTTAGCAGTAAGAAAGAAACGAGACTGCTCAAGTTTTCTCCTGCTTATTTGGGAGTTTCTAAAAGTATTAGACTCTTGTCTCTCTTCGAGCCCACGGTTCCTTTCATGCTTGTAAAGAAGTTCATCATAAGTCGCGTATAATCGGTCAGTGTCCCATGTGACCCCTTTTGTAGAACTTGAACCTGAGGCTGAAGAATTTTTATATTCTATTTTTGGAACTAGATCATAAATATTTCTGAGCTTAGCCTTATCTTGGCTTACGTCTTCATGCGGATAAAGAACGGAGGAAAGAGATACCATTGAGGGGTGTCCAGGAAATCTGCTGGTTTCCCTTTGCACTGGCTGTTTTACAGCCATTTCCCGTTCTTGTTTTGAATCGTAACGAGGAATGTCCCAATGAACACCTTCGGATGCGGTGTTAACGTTAACCTTATTGCATTCGTCATCGGTCCAAAACGCAATCCTTGCAACAATAGGATTGGATATTGAGGCCTTGCCAATGCCAGAACCTGGAACAAAAGTATCTGACTTATCCAAATGTCCCATGGTGCCATCTTCAAGAATATATAACCACTGAACAGGCATTGGAACACGCTGAGATTTGGGATCACTTCCAGGTAGGATGACTCCAGGAACTTGAGTTCCAGTGGATGTGGTTTGTGTATAATTGAAACCCTCTACATTATCCTTGTTAGTATCATTGGTACTTCTTCGAGCCCGAGGATCAAGAATTGGAAAGTAAAGCTCATTCTCTCTTTCTGAGTAAAGAGGAGAATTCAAGTCAACATAATGATGCGGCTTNTTATCCCAGTCCTCCTGGATATCATCGACCATGTTGTCATCAGCATTTTCCTCCATAGTTTCAGAGGAGTAGAGCTTAAACTTTGCAACTGAAAGAGTGTCATAATCTGATCCTCTATTTGAGAAAGTGGTTATGCATCCTGGTTGAGAGACCCAAGTAAATTGCTGACCTTCACTTGTTTGTTCGCCGGTTGCTTTTCTGACTTGGGCAATAACCATATTGGTGACCACATCTGTCAGTTGTCTGGTCTTCAAACTGGATCCGTAGTAGGTGGAAGATTTAAGTTCCTCTGTAGCCGCTGAAAAGAATCCAAAGACTAGGAGGGTCATCATCATCAGAACCGAAAGTACGGTCACAATTGCTATGCCGCTTTCCTTGTCACGGTTCTTTGATTTATGTTTGTTCAAAGATTTGGGGTCTTGTATTGATTTNGTCTTCATTACTAGAAAGATAGATTTAGCTTTAAGAGATAAATTATTGGAAAATTTCGGTCAAAATTGACCTTGTTGGTATATAACAAATGATTCTAATAAAATCATTTAGTTTGAGGAAATGATTAAATTAGCNTTCTTCAATATATTTACAATTGATATACACGAGCGTCAATTCGGTTTTTTGTCAGATAAAGGCCCAAATGTTATGAAAATTATAATATATAGGCTTTTTTTAAAGAGTTGATCGTAATTCCCTGTATCTCTTCTCAATAGTTTCCTTGATTAGGCTTTGGTCTTTTTCCGAAAGTTTCTCTATTGGGTATTTAAATACTTTTCCATCTGAACCCTCAAAATTTCCTACTTCATCAATGACTGAGGCGAGTAAAGCGATCAAAGTCTTGCCATCAGTGTTTGTCCATGTCCTTTCATTTACAAGAGGTCGGGGATCGGCTTTTTTCAATGTTAGCTTGGGGATCGTTTCATTTCGAAATTTTATTGTCTCTCCTGTGTCCCAAGCCATGTATTCAACATGGGTGTTTTCGGCCTTCTTACCTGCACCTTCTATCATCACTAGCCCATTAATAAAAATTGCACTCCCTTTAACTTTTTTAGGAGGTAGGGGCACTCCATCCCTATCAAGTTTTATATCAAGAGCCGTAACTGATGAGACGACTAGTAAGCCTTCCTCGGCTTGTTCATTTGAAACGGTTCCATTGACCCAACGCTTTAATGGAGTTCCTTCAACTATGGATTGTTGAAGAGCTTTATCTGTATCTGATGCATTTGCCGCAATTACTGATAATGAAGTTTGTTTATTACCTTCAGCGCCTAACTTTGATTTTTTTACTATATTTTCAGCCTTAACTTTTAACCTAGAGCTCAGGAACCTTATTGGAACAGTGATGAGTTTGTTATTGGTGGTTCTTAAAGTTGCATTGCTCCCCTTAACTTCAACGACCTCAGCGACTTGGTATGAATTACCACTATATCTTAGTGTTTCAGGCCTTTGGGCTGAAGCTGGACTAAGTACTAATATTGTTNAAAGTATGCAGATATTAATGAGGAAGTTTTGGTTCATTGTTCCCGTGTTAGGTTAGAATTTATTCATAAAAGTGGCTTTAAAGGACATTATGCCTAATAAATTGACTCTAGTGAAGCGGAATCGCTCCTCAAGATCTTGCGTCTTGCCCTGATAGTGTCATTATTAATTATAGTTGAGTTATTAATAACAATGATGATTCATCAACCCCCACCAATAATAATGTTATGAGAACCTCTTTAAGGAAAATACTCCTCTCTCTTTTCGTTTTAAATTTAATTTCGTATTCATCAGCTGATGAAGAAATTCCTCTCGTCGTTCAAGACGGTGTCTGGAAGTACTTAGACGATGGAACTGATCTTGGAACGGCATGGAGGGAGAGTAATTTTGATGACTCTGCATGGGAGAGTGGTCCGGCTGGTCTTGGCTTTGGAAATAGGGGGATATTAACGACATTGAATCGAGGTCCGAGTTCAGCAAGAAATGTTACTTTCTATTTCCGTAAAGAGTTTAATGTGACAACNGCGCAACTTAANTCACTTGAGGGCGATGACCCATTCTATCAGATTCTAATTGGTTTAGTGAGAGATGATGGAGCCGTAATATATATTAATGGTGTGGAGCTTTACCGTGATAACATGCCTGCAGGTGAAATTAAATGGAGCACTTTAGCTTCTGGATCTGCGGGAGGAACATCTGAGACAAGATTTTTTGAGGCTTCACCTGAAGGAACCGGAAAGCTAGTCTCTGGCAAGAATGTTGTGGCGGTTGAAGTTCACCAGTCTTCTCCTGGAAGTTCTGATGCTGGTTTTAATTTATGGATGAGTGCTTTTAATGTTGCTCCTGGCTATGGGCTTTTTTCTCCACCACAGTCGATTACTTTTGAAGATGCTGGAGAAGGCTCCACATACTTTACTCCAAGCTTCGATGTTAATAATGATCTTGGTTGGTCTAGTCGAGATCGTAACGGAATTGGTGGAGGTGTTATTGGAGGAGTTGCTGACTTTGATTGGCTAACCGGTTTACCTTTGGCTGATACGGGTATTGGTTTTGCCGAAGGTCGTAGCTTTGCCGTATCCAATGATCATCATGAAGTTTATAGTCAGGACCCTGGTGATGAAAAACTAAGGTACCGCATTGATTTAAGAAACTATGTTGATGTAAAGGTATCCTTTGATGTCCGAACTTATGATGGAGGGTGGCCTGAGGCTGGGCTCAAGGCTGGAAATGGATTTGAAACTGGTGACTACATAAAATTTACTAGTCTCACTAGTCTTGACGGTGATAAATATACTAAAAAAGAGGAGCTTAATCTCAAAGGTGGGGGTGGAGCTGCTGAAAAAGTTACGGCAATGTTAGTTGCGGAGGATCAAGTCAAAAAAGCCATAGTTCCGACAGAGGATATTGGAAATTCTTGGATTAATTTGGACTATGACGATTCCTCTTGGATGGATGTTGAAAAACTTGCAGAGGATGGTTTTACAACAGTTCGAGGAGGGGTCGGATTCGCTCGTTCTGGTACCAGAGTTGATCCTTTTGACCCTTTCATTGCGCTTGATCTAGAGGAGCAAATGTATAGAACAAATGCTTCAGTTTATCTNAGAATTCCCTTCACAGTTGAAGATTTGAGTGAGTTTAAATCATTAGTCCTTGGAGCGAGAACCGACGATGGATTTGTGGCATGGCTCAATGGAGAATTAGTCCAGTCTTTTAAGGCTCCAGATCCTGTTCAATGGGATTCTGAGGCCACAGCAAGTAATAGTGATTCAATTGCTCAGACTATGAAAGACTACTCTTTGAATCAACACCTTAACAAACTTAAGGTTGGTCAGAATATTCTTGCGATCCAAGCCCTTAATAAAGGAAAGAGCGGTTCAGATTTCTTGTTTTCATGCCAGCTTGAGGGTGTTACTGACCAACTTGCTCCAAGGAATGATCCTCCAGAAAATCTGAATGACCTTAATAGAGGTATTAATGGATCTTACTACAAATACACATTTCCAATACCTGATACTGCAAACAGTTACACGTTCGCCTACGAGGCAAAGTGCAATGAGAATACTGAGTCCATATTTTTTGATAACTTTGAAATTGATGGGACACCCCTAGTTGTCGATTCTTACCCATCTTGGATAAAACTTGAGACACCTTTTGAAGTTGATGAGAACGGGCTACCTTTTGCGGATCCCGATGGTGATGGGATTTCTAATTTTCTTGAGTATGCTTTTGTCGGTAATCCAGAAGTCCCTAGTAAAACGTCGGTGAATGGCACTCCCATAATGCCTCAGGCTAGAATAGTCAAAGAAAGTGGACTTACTTGGTTTGAATTGATATGGCGCCAAGCTGATGATGCGACTTCGGGAACTCTCAGTAGTCCAGTCGGTGGATTTATTGTAAGAGATATTAAGTATATCCCTCAAATTTCCTTTAATTGTAAGACTTGGGCCGACGGAACTGCGATTGACACATTCAGGCAGATCGGTGACCCGGAGATTAATGAAGACGGCACAGTTACTATTACAGCGCGATATGACCGCCCAATTGATGATAAGGCTGTGGTTTTCGGACGAGTAAAAATTGATGGTTACAAAGTAATTATAAGGTAGCAATCGAAATATTTTTCACAAAATCTATAATTATCAGATAAAATATAACGGATTATGTTCGTTGTGAAATTCCTTGCGTATATGCAATGTAAATTTTAAATTCTTTACGAAAAGAAAACTTTAACAAAGTTTTAAGTTCAACGATTTGTTTTAAAAGTACAAATACCCTCCCAATAATTATATATGAAGTCTGAGATTTACCAGAAAGCCAAAACCATCAAGATATTAGAAAAAGGATTCACTTTGGTAGAGACTGTCCTTGCTCTCGGAATCGTTGCTACGGTTATGGTGACATTGATGGCTTTGTTGCCAACTGGTATGGATATCATGAAGGAGGCTGGTACTAATACCGTTGGTGCCAGAATTGCTAACCAACTAGTTAGTGAAATACAACTCTCTGATTATGAAAAAATCCAGCAGTGGAATGGTAAAGAATATTACTTTGATGATATGGGTACACAGCTTATCAAAAACGATGAAGAATCAAAATTTAGAAGAATTTACACGGCGAGAATTGAAGTAGACGAAAAGAATCCTGAGCTTCCAGGAAAGAAAGAAAATAAATATCTAAGAAGAGTTGTTGTTAAAGTGGCTGGTTATATTGGTGGAGCGGAACCGGACTTCACTGACCCTCCTTCTGATGGTGATCAGACGAAAAAGATAAAAAAAGATTACCGTTCCTATTGGACCTATATTGTGGACACTAAAAAAGACTCGAGGAATTAAAACCGCCCGAACATATAAATTTAATTACATTATTACATGAAGCATAAAAAAAGAGGATTCTTCCGTAGGATAATAGGTTTCACATTACTGGAGCTCATGGTTTCTATGGTGGTTCTTGCTTTGTTGATGCTTGTTGTTTTCAACATGTTGGAGACAACAACCAAGGCTTGGAGCCAGTCCACTGAGAGAGTTCAGACTTTTAAGGAGGCTCGCGTTGCTTTTGAAGGATTAACGAGACGTATGAGTCAAGCTATGCTTAATACGTATTTCGATTATAAATACAGAACTGCCGTACCAAGGCCGAACGAGAGGCCGACGGGTTATGAGCGTAAGTCAGACCTTCATTTTATAAGTGGAAGATCGGAAGATGTATTAGAATCAGAACGATTTCCCACTCACTGTATTTTCTTTCAAGCGCCACTGAGTTTTTCTTTAGACCCGAGTAATCAGTCTTTTGGAAGTTTATTAAATAGCTGGGGTTATTACATTGAGAGAAACACTGATGAAGACCAGATTCCGGAATTTCTTTCTGGATTTGAAACAATAACGGGTAAAGAGCGTTATCGCTTGATGGAATTTAGACCGCCCACTGAAAACTTTAAAGTCTACTCTAGTGACTTAAAGACACGTTATAATACTGAGTGGTTTAAAAATGATGTTGTTCAGAAAGCGTACACGCCAGGAGGAAGACCCTTTTCAAGAGCTATCGCAGAAAACATCGTTGCTTTGATCATTGAGCCTAAAGAATCGACATCAACGACTGAAACAAATAATACGCTTGCTCCAGACTACGAATACGATAGTAGGAGGTTTCAGAAGGATAAGAAACCGAAGGACCCAACAAAGCATCAATTACCACCATTAATCGACGTAACAATGGTCGCTATTGATGAAGGCTCAGCAATTAGAAACGAACAGACGGAAGGGCAATTAACTGAGATTGTTCCAAAAAACTTGTTCCAGAAAGTAACTGATTACGACAAGGATTTGGATGAATTAAAACGTATCCTTGAGTCTAAAAACATAAAATATCGAGTCTTCCACGAAACTGTTGCAGTTAGAGCTTCTAAATTTAGTGACTCCGCGCTCCAACGATAAATCACCAGATATGCTTAGAAAAAAACAAACCGACACCAAGGGATTTACACTCATTGAGGTACTCGTTGTATTAAGTATTATTGCCGTCATCGTTGCTTTTACTATTCCGGCAATGGCTCCAGCTCTCAAAGGCTCAAAGTTAAAACAAGCTGCTAATCAGCTGGAGGCTTTACTTGCAGGAGCGCATCAACGTGCAATCACTGAAAATAGGCCAGTAGAAGTGAGGTTTTTTAAATTCGAGGACCCTGAGAGTCCTGGAAGTCTTCCGATGTTTCGTGCGACTCAGGCAGCTCAGGTTATTACAAATCCTCAAGATCATAATGACATAAAATATGAGGAAGAGGAGGTGTTAATGATCCCTCAACCATTTGTTTTGGCAGAGAAATCTTATAGTACATTGGTTGAATCTGAAGCATTGCGAGAAGGAGCTACAAAGATACCAAGGCGGGAGTTGGCTGAATTTATTGCTTTTGAATTCAGACCAGACGGGTCAACAAATTTGGCTACAGTTGATGAGTCGCATTGGACTCTCACTGTGATGAGAGAGTCAGATATAAATAAAGAACTATCACCTGCCACTGATTTTGTCACATTGGTCCTAGACCCTTTTAACGGGAGGGTTCGAAGGCTCCAACCCTAATGAGGTAATGCTTATTCTTATCAAAGAATAAGCATACAATTTTCTTGGAGAAGAGATGCTAGGATTCGCTTAATACTAAAAAATCTGATTATGAAAAAGACATTACTAGTACTCCCTTTTTTACTTTTTATTAATGGATGTGGTGTTGATGAAGAGGTTGAGGTACCACCAGAGATCAAAGAAGCTTTATCTGAACCCGAGGAACCAAAAGAAGAGATTATTGAAGAACCTGCTAATGAGGTTCTATCTGAAGAAAATACTTTAGACAGCACTCAAACTGAAGAGTCTTCAGTTGAGCCCCAAACTCAAGAGGAATTTCCCGTTAGCCCTTTGTCTGTACCGGATAATGTTTCTACTGAAGAAATAGAAATTCGTGAAGGAGTCCAATATCTTAAAGATTCAGATACCCCATATACTGGTACGGTTTTCAAATTGCATGATAACGGCGAGAAGGAAATGGAGTTAAATCTTAAGGATGGTAAGCCCGATGGTGTAATCGTCACGTATTACGAAAATGGTCAAAAGAAAGAGCAATCAAATTTTAAGGATGGAAAGCCAGCAGATGGGGAGTGGTTTGGATGGCATGAAAATGGCCAGATGAAGGTTAAAATGATTATTGAAGACGGAGAAACAATTTCAGAAGAGTTTTGGAATAGTGAAGGAGAGCAGGTTGATTCTAGCTTAGAGTCTGAAGGTTAAGAGATCGTCTGGGATTAAAGCGCGCTAAGGGAGGCTAAATATAAGCTTCGTGTCTGCAATCAGTTTTTAGGACTCAAAAATTATTAAAAACTTCCCAGCAAAAGGTTAATTTTTTTTAATAAAGCCGATATTTTAATGTAAATGGTCAAAAATTTAGATATTTTTTTAAAACTTTCATTAATTTCCATCTTTATTCTAGAAACCATAAAATTTGACGTTGACCAGATAGGTACTTAGGGGCAGATTGGGGCAAAATGGGGCAAAATGGAGTAGTGCCCCTCAAGGCCTTGGCAGACTTAAAAAACAGTACAAGTGACCAGCTTTTTGCTGGTACAGTTCAGCATACGCTCGATGACAATCACCGAGTGACGGTTCCTGCGCGTTGGCGATTTGAAGGTTTAAATGAGCTATTTGCCATTCCTGATCCAAGGCAGCCTTTCTTAATTCTTCTGCCAAGCAATGAATTACAAAAAATGATTAATGATTTGGAGTCGAATCAAGACATTGATCCTCTTGAGCGACGCCAATTCGCTAGGCAACTTTTTTCTAGAGCCACCCCGTGTCCCCTCGATCGGCAAGGTAGGCTCGTCCTCCCTTATGAAGCGTGCTCTAGTCTNGGCTTTAGTAATGAAGTNCTANTGGCTGGAGGCGGNATGCGTATAGAAGCATGGAATCCTAAAAATTGGTTTGATAACCAGCTNAAAGAAGAAAACACATTTGCTGATACAGCTGACAGAATCGGACTATAGCCCAAATTATTACCCCCCCCTCAAAATAGGAACCTCAATAGAAAATAAAAAACATTGATATTAACTAAACTAATCAAAGTAGAAAATGAGGGAACTCATATCGAGGCTTCTATTAAACCACAACTCGTCCTCTACAAATTGTGGAGTAAACACTCTGTATCACTTGAGTGATTGGTCGCANGATAATTGTAAGGGCGAGTCGGAAACGGTAGGCTTTAGACAAGGAAAGAGTCCGGTACAAATGTCACCGGATAATCAAAATAATTCGAANGATCCTAGGAAGGTAGCTTCAGGTTATCATGAATCAGTGCTACTCAATGAGGTCACTCACTATCTTGCGCCAGATAATGACAAGTTGTTTCTTGATGCAACGCTCGGTGGAGGAGGGCATTCGGAGCAATTATTNAAGAGAGGGGCCAGGGTTATCGGTCTAGATCAGGATCCAGCAGCATTGTCCTTTGCCAAGTCTCGGCTGAGTTCTTATGATGATAAATTTGGTGCTATTCAGGGAAATTTTAGGGATTTTGGTGAAATTTTATCAACTATAGGTATTACTGGACTTGATGGGTTGCTTCTTGATCTTGGTATATCATCAAGGCAAGTCGATGATGCGGAGAGGGGGTTCTCATTTTCAAAGCCTGGGCCTTTAGATATGCGGATGGATCCAGATGCTGAAATAACGGCAGCGGAACTGATTAATAATTGCGAGGAGGAAGAGCTTGCTCGTGTCTTTTATGAGTATGGTGAGGAGAGGGCTTCTCGTAGGATTGCGTCAGCTATCGTTGAGCGAAGGAAAGATAAATTCTTTGAGTGCACCACTGATTTGGCAAGTCTAGTTGAATCAATTATACCCAGGAGGGGTAAGAGGCACCCAGCGACTAGAGTCTTTCAAGCTTTAAGGATTGCGGTTAATAACGAATTAAGGGTGTTGGAAGAGGCGTTAGCTGAAGTTCCTAAGTGGCTTCGTCCAGGTGGTCGACTCGTTATAATTTCATTTCATTCGCTAGAGGATCGAATAGTGAAGTCGTACCTTAAGCGTTGCAGCCGCTCAATAATTGATAGGCCTGAGTGGCCGGAACCCAAGCAGAATCCTGATTACTGTTTTAAATTAGTAATGCAGAAAGGTGTGATTCCCACAAAAGATGAGGTTCGTGATAATCCTAGAGCTCGAAGCGCTAGGCTCCGAGTGGCAGAGAGGCTGCCTATCCAGGTTTCTAATACTGATTAATATGAACCAAAAGCGCAAAAAATATCAACGAAGACTAAAAGTAAGGTCATTACTTTTATTTGTCTTTCTTGGTGGTTTTTTTGCAGTTCTAGCATGCGCGTTTGTGATTATAAAAAACGCCCATGTTGAGAGAAGTGACTTACGGAGGGCTTTAATTTCTGAAATTAAGCTTTTGGAGAAGAAAGTTCAGACTGTGGAGCTTAGAGTTGAAACTTTGCGTGATCGTAGGGCTTTAGCGGGCACTTTGAAGGACAGAGGGTCGAAGCTTGTGCCCATTAAAAGCAGTTATTCTCTTAGTAAAGAAAACTCTCAATATGAAGATTCGACAGTCCTTGGTCTTAGTTCAGACCATGAAATAACAATAATTGATCTCGATAGGCCAAGTGGATAGTACTTCGCTACATAAACGCAGTTTTTTTGTGACAGTACTTTTTGTGCTGCTCTTTAGCNCTGTGTCTGCCAGAATTGTTTACGTTCAGATTGTAGGGAATGAGAGGTTTTCTGAACTTGCTAGGGGAGAAAGAATGTTACGTGAGGATTTNCCTCAGTCTAGAGGGCTAATCTTTGATAGAAATAAAGAGCCTCTAGTGCAGAATCANTATGTTCGTGATATTATTGCTGATAGATATCATTTAACTGATATACATGTTTGTCGCAGAGGGGTAGCAGCATCAGAGGGGGTTACAGTAAAAGAAATATCAAAGCGTTATAGGCCTGATGAGATAAGAAAGAGATTCATTATATTAGCAGAAAACCTTTTAGAAGAGACGTTAGGGATCAAGGGTGAAATATTGAATGAATTAGTCTATGGGAATTCAGACAAAGATCGGGCTGTAGTATACAGGGCTCTTGATTTTGTTAGCGCTGAGAAGGTTAAAGTCATGATGGAGGAGCGAAGGATCGGAGGCTTTCATTTTGAGGATTCTTCTAGGAGGTACTACCCTAATCATGGAAGGCTAGTTCAAGTTTTAGGGTATACAGATATTCTAAATATTGGAAGAGAAGGAATAGAGAGAACATTTAATGAAGAGCTTGGAGGGGTGCCTGGATACAGACTCGTTGAGAGAACTCGGCGCTCGAGTGAGGTTCTTTCAAATTATAGTAAAGAGGTTGCTCCAATTAACGGATCAAATATTGAGCTCACCATCGATATGGGATTGCAGAACATCGTGGAGGAACAGCTTGAAATTGCCGTTAGTAAGTACAGTCCAGAGAAAATTATGGCTGTTTTCATGAATCCTGAAACTGGAGAGGTTTTATCAATGGCTAGCAGGCCTGACTTTGATCAATTCACAAAAGATGGAGTAAGAAAAACTCAACCGATTTCAGATCGATATGAGCCAGGGTCTACTTTTAAAATTGTTTCTTTGGCTGCAGTTTTTGACAGGGGATTGGTAGGGCCAGATACAATGTTTTATTGTCATAATGGTTACTACAGGGAAAGAGGGGTTACATTAAAGGATCATAAACCATTTGATCATCTAAGTGTTCAAGGGATTTTGGCAAAGTCGAGTAATATTGGCGTGTACATGTTAGCTAAAAAGTTGGGTCGCCATTCTTTCTATGATTATATCAAGGATTTTGGTTTTAGTACTAAGACTGGAATTGAATTAACCGCTGAATCTTCTGGAACAATAACCAAGCCAGATTCAAAAGGATGGAGTAAGACTTCTCTTTCTCGTATAGCCATGGGTTATGAGGTTGATGTCACTGCTCTACAGATGGTAAGCGCTTTGAGTGTTATTGCGAATGGAGGAGTTTTACTGAAGCCTCAAATAATAAAAAGAATCTCCTCTAGTGATGGAGTGTCGATATCTGAATTCAAGACTCAAAAAGTTCGAAGAGTTATTCACGAAGGGGCAGCAAATATGGTTCGCGATGCTTTGATTTCAGTTGTTTCAGATGGGGGTACTGCCACTCGCGCATCTGTAGAAGGGTTTTTAGTAGCTGGTAAAACTGGCACTGCATTAAAGCCTAGAAGTCCCAGAAATTTAGGATACCACAGAGGCCGATACGTTGTGTCGTTTATGGGTTTTTTGCCTGCTGATAATCCTAAATTAGCCGGCATTATTGTCGTTGATGACCCTAGGGGTGAGGGTTCAATTTATGGGGGAACCGTGGCTGCACCAATTTTTCAAAAGATTGCGAAAGCGGCTATGCCTTATTTAGGAGTAGATCCGTTAATAGTTAATAGAAAAGCAACGCGTTCACTCGATAATGCTAGGGAAGGGGCATACGAAAGCTTCTAGCTTTAACTCGGCCTATGAAACTTAGCGAATTAGCTAAATCTGTGAATGGAGCAATTGTCTCGGGTAACAGTGATCCAAAAATCAAAAGGCTATGCCTAGACTCAAGGCAGCTATCATCCGGGGATTTATTTTTCGCGTTGAAGGGTGAAAGTTTCAACGGATTAAATTATGTCGACTCCGCACTAGAGGCCGGAGCAGTAGCAGTAGCTGCTGAAATTGATGAAGATGATTTTGATCCTAAGGTTCCATGGGTAAGCGTTCCTCACGCAAGAGAGGCGATGTCGGCAATGTCAGATGCAGTTAATGATTCGCCGTCTAAGAAACTAAAAGTAATTGGAGTTACTGGAACTAATGGAAAGACAACTACTAGTTTTCTAATTCAACATCTTTTGGGCATGTCTCACCGTAGGCCAGGTCTGATAGGAACCATAAAATATGATTTATTGGGTCAAGATGAGATAGAGGTTAAGCATACGACTCCTGAGGCACCAGATTTACAATATTTCCTTTCTGAAATGGTATCAAATGGATGCTGCTCTGCCGTAATGGAGGTTTCATCACATGCTATCGTGCAAAAGAGAACAGCTCATGTTGATTTCGATGTGGCTGTTTTTACAAACCTTTCTCATGATCATCTGGATTTTCATGGGNATATGACAAATTACTACGAAGCGAAGAGGGNGTTATTTGATCAACTGGTAGATNATGCGAAGAATAATGGAAAAGTCGCAGTCATTAATTCTGATGATGAATGGGGTAGAAAATTGGTGAATTATCTTTCAGGTAAAGGAGTTAAAACTGTTACTTATGGTCTTAGTAATGGCTCGGATTTTAGAGCTAGTGATATAAGTAGAAGGCGTACGGGGACTGAATTTATAATTGAGGCGGGACCAAGAAAATTAAAAACATCAATTCCTCTAATTGGAAGATTTAATGTCTACAATGCTCTTGCGGCATTAGCCTCGTGCGTGGCTAGTGGTTTAAATTTTAGAGAAACTGCAAAAAATCTCAAAGAGTTGCCTCAGATACCTGGTAGATTAGAAAGCGTCTCAACTGGAAGAGCGTTTGAAGTGTACGTTGATTATGCTCATACACCGGATGCATTAGAGAAAGCATTNCAATCGTTGAAAGAATTGGATCCAAGAAGGATTATATTGGTTTTTGGATGTGGAGGTGAAAGAGATGATGAAAAAAGNGCAAAGATGGGTGCTGTAGCATCTCGCATTTCTAATTACTCTATAATTACTTCTGATAATCCAAGAAATGAGCCTCCCTCTGATATTATTAAAGATATTGTAGAAGGATATAAGGGNGACCATTACGAGGTTTTGGAAGATCGTCATGAAGCTATAGCTCAGGGTGTTTCATATCTTGCGCCTGGTGATATTTTGCTTATTGCAGGTAAAGGGCATGAAGATTATCAACTTTTAGGTAATGAAAGAATAGAGTTCGATGATCGGATTATTGCAGGGCAAATGCTCAATGATAGGGATCACGTTAGGCATGAAATGGTTCGTGAGAGCCGAAGGTTAAGGGAAGAAGAAGAGGCATCTAGAATAAATAGATTTCAAGATAGAGGGGAGGTTGATAGGGAGAAAAGATGAAAGAATTAACCCTTGAAGAAATTGCCGGTTTTTCTAATGGAGTCGTGAATCATGATAAATATTCATGCGCCATAAGGTCTATTTCCACTGATACTAGAAAGCTAGAAAAAGGTAGTCTTTTTGTTGCCCTAGAAGGTGAAAGATTTGATGGTCATGATTATGTAATTGATGCGCTTGCTTCAGGAGCATCAGCTGCCATGGTCTCAAAGAAAGCACACTTTGATGATGATCAAGATTTACCTCTAATTCGAGTTGAAGATACACTAATTGGATTACAAAAATTAGCACGATCTTATAGAGGCTCACTTAAAGTGAGAGGTATAGGAGTGACCGGAAGTAATGGCAAAACTTCTACCAAAGATATAATTAAATCTGTCTTGAGTCAGTCATACTCTGTNAGNGCAACAGAAGGTAATTATAACAATCATATAGGCCTTCCTCTTACCTTGTTNGAGACTAAAGAGACTGATGCTTTTGGTGTTTGGGAAATGGGTATGAGTAATCCAGGAGAGATAGGCCTTCTTGCAGGTATCGCTCAACCTGATATTGGGATAATTACAAACATAGGTGTTGCTCATATTGAAAACATGGGATCGCAGGATTCTATAGCACAAGAGAAAGGAGATTTAGTAGAGAGAGTTTCTAGTAATGGCTACGTGGTTCTCAATGCTGAAGATGAATATAGTATGTCTATCGCTCAGAGAACTAGCGCAGAGACTATAATGGTTGGTTTTGATTATGGAGACGTTAGAGCTGACATCATTTCAGATGACGGTTTTAGTACAAGGTTCAAACTTACTGGTGAGGGGTGCAACGAAGAAATATCTCTGCCTTTCCCTGGTAGGCATATGATTTTAAATTCGCTTATGGCGATTGCCGTGGGTCTTAGGGAGGGGATGTCGGTAGATGTCATTAAAAGAGGGCTTCTAAAGACAGAATTAAGCTCTGGTCGACTGCAAATTAAGGATATTAATAAGGTTACTTATATTGACGATACCTACAATGCTAATCCGGATTCTGTAATTGCCGCGCTTGAATGTCTTAAAAATGTAAAGTCTAAGGGAAGAAAGTTTGCCGTTCTTGGAGAGATGGCAGAATTAGGGGAAGACGTTGAAAGGTATCATATGGGTGTGGGTAAAGAGGCTGCGGATATTGGAATAGAATACATCATAAGTGTAGGTGAGAGTGCTAAGCCACTAAATCGCGGAGCGTTGGCCGGAGGAGCAAAGAAAGCTATACATATTGATAGTCACCAGAATTGCGCGCAATTCCTTGAGAGCGAATTGCAAGCTGGGGACGTGGTTTTNATTAAGGGAAGNCGATCTTCAGCAATGGAGAATGTTTTAACAATAATAGAAAATTCATGATCCCCTGGTTATACGANTATTTAAAAGAATCAACAGGTAACGATATTCAGCTTTTGAGATATATTACTTCAAGAGCAGGTATGGCTTGTGTTTNTTCATTTGTAGTCAGTCTTATTGTTGCTCCCCCAATAATAAGNAAGCTTATCTCAATTAAAGCTGGGCAACCATTAAGAACAGCTGAAGAGGTAAATGAATTAGCTCAATTGCATGACAGTAAGGTTGGCACTCCAACCATGGGAGGAGCAATTATCGTTTCATCTGTTATGTTAAGCGTNTTGCTTTTCGCTCGATTAAGTAATCCNTTTGTACTGGTTGTTGTATTTGTTTTTATTGGCTTATCCTTTGTTGGTTTTTTAGATGACTATAAAAAAGTTAAGGAAAAAAACTCAAAGGGTATCAGTGCGAAAACAAAGTTGTCGCTTCAGATACTGGTCTCTTTGGTGGCTGGTCTTTTTCTTTATCTGAATAAAGACACTTCAGAATTTATTACGAAGCTGTANGTGCCGTTTAATAAAAATCCAATAATTGAAGATATGGGAATCATGTGCATTCCGTTCTTTGTATTAATTGTTGTTGGATGTTCTAATGCTGTTAATTTAACAGATGGTTTAGATGGATTGGCAATCGGATGTTCAATCTCTGTTGCACTAGCATATGCTGCACTATGCTATTTGGTTGGCAATCAACAACTAGGAGAAAAATATTTACTCATTCCACATAGTCGATTTGCAGGTGAACTTACAATTGTTTGTCTGGCCTTAGTTGGATCTGGGTTGGGTTTTTTATGGTTTAATTGTCANCCAGCGAGAGTCTTTATGGGTGATACTGGATCACTAGGTCTAGGAGGTGCCTTCGCGGCATTAGCGATTTGTTCTAAGCACGAGATTTTACTCATTGTTATTGGCGGCGTTTTTGTAATGGAAGCGACTTCAGTAATCTTGCAGGTGTTAAGTTTTAAAATTCGAGGCAAGAGGCTATTCAGGATGTCACCGATTCATCACCACTTTGAGCTTAAAGGGTGGCATGAGAGTCAGGTCATAACTAGGTTTTGGATACTGTCTCTCCTGTGCGCCTTGATAGGATTAGCCACTTTAAAGTTAAGATAAGATTTGAAGTACAAAGAAAAAATAATAGCTGTTCTAGGTTGTGGCAAAAGTGGAATTGCTGCATCGAGATTGGCCTTGTCTGAAGGGGCTCGCGTTAAGCTTTTTGANACCGGNAATTCAGAAGAACTTCAAAAAAAAGCACTGATTCTAAGAAATGAAGGNATTAGTGTAGCCTTGGGTGAAGAAGGTGTCTGTAAGGATTCAACGTCATATGATCTTGTCATATTAAGTCCGGGTATAAGTTTGGAGTGGGAAATAGTAAAGCCATTTAAAGAATCTGGAATTAAGATTGTGGGTGAGATTGAATTCGCATTTAGTTTATGTGATTCAGAAATAGTTGGCGTTACAGGTACAAACGGTAAAACGACAACCGTTGAGCTTATTGGAAAGATTTTAGAAGAGTGTGGAGAAACAGTCGCTATTGGTGGTAATCANGGAAGACCATTTGCTGACATTATAAACGACAAAATATCTTACTCCACNATAGTTCTGGAGATAAGTTCATTTCAGCTTGAAACTATAAACGAATTTTGTCCTAACATTGCGGTATGGATGAACTTTGCGCCTGATCACTTGGACAGGTATCAATCTGTAGATGATTACAGGAGTGCAAAAATGCAAATATTTGTAAATCAAACTGAGNGCGATTGGGCCGTTGTTAATGGTATTGATAAANTAAATAATTTAAGNGCTAAGACCGTTACTTTTTCTGCATACGACGAACTGANCGACTACTGCCTTAGNGGTTCAAAGATAATTAGTGATGGAGAGACNCTAGTTGATCAGAGCATGACTAAGCTAAGAGGTTTACATAATGCTGAAAATTTAATGGCTGCGACTGCTGTAGCTAAGATTAGAGGTTACAAAAATGAACAAATACTCAATGCGACTNTAGATTATCAGGCTCCACCTCATAGATGTGAGTTGATNGCAGAATCTCAGGGAGTGCAATTTATAAACGATTCTAAGGCGACCAACATCCATGCCATGATTAGTGCTATAAATTCATTTAGTGATCACGACATCGTTTTGGTCGCAGGAGGTAAAAATAAAGGAATTTCCTACGCAGAGGCTGCTGAAGTTGTGTCAAAAAATGTAAACTCAGTAGTTCTTTTTGGAGAGAATAANTTCCAAGTATCCAAAGATTTAGAATCATCTTTAAGGTGTCATATGGCAAAAGATATGGATGAAGCAGTTAGGACTGCAGTTGGTCTAGCGGATGGGTCAGGGGTCGTNCTGTTCTCTCCAGGAACTTCGTCCTTTGATATGTTTAANGGATACGAGGNTCGNGGGNACGCATTTAAAAATTCAGTAACAAAATTAATCATCTAAAAAGTTATGAGTAAAAATAATAGGCAAACAGATAGTAAAAGCGATAAGCAGTCATGGATTGATGTCTTTGCGAGAACGCAAAGATCTAAGTCCACGGGGGAAGAGGGGTGGAAGAAAGATGTTCCAAATATAAAACTCTCTAGAGCTTTTATTGTGGTTCTCATACTTCACGTTGTTGCGGTTGGTGGAATATTAGCATTTGAAATGTTTAAATCAAATGAGTCAAATGTTACGGNTTCTTTAAAGTCAGAGAGTTCTAACGGTGCTGTGGAGGAATCTGTAGATGTAAGAGAGAAGCCTGAAAGTCACAAATCAACTGAAAGACTGGGTGCTAACGAAGGTTTTGAAAAATATATTGTTCAGAAAGGAGATAGTATAAGGGCCATTGCTGATTCTTATAAGGTTTCTAGGACAGAGATATTAGAAACAAATTTGATAGATGAAGCTCATCCATTAGTAAGTGGAAGAATTTTAAGAATTCCAAAGCCAAAAATGTCAATTAGTGGTGATGATGATGTCGTAAATAATGATTTTGTTTCTATTGAAGAACTTACTGCAAGCTCGGATGANTTAGATGGTGATTTAAATGAAGTTGAAGAAGTTGATAAAAAGATTGCTGAGGAAGATGATGGGTATCAATTGCTTTCTAAAACAGACACCCANCCAGATAGTAAAATAATCCCTCGAGCAATTCCAGTATCTGCCGAAACTGAGTACCGATCTGCAAAAGTCGTTAGAGAGATACCCGCAGAGTCATTAATTGCCAGTAGCGTTCCAGTTACAAAAGTAGGTATTGGGTCCATGTATACCATTGAATCAGGAGACACTCTTTATGGTATTGCTCGTAAATATAATGTGAGTATAGATCAGATCTTGAAGCTTAATCCTAATGTTAATCCTAGGACATTAGGCATCGGTAGATCATTGCGGATGCCGTAATTAATTGCTTTTTACTTATATTTAATGGGAGAGAAAAGTTTAACGATATTCATTATTTCGATCATTAGTTTGCTCGGCTTGGGTATAGTGATGCTCTTGAGCACGAGCGTCTTTATATCTGAAAGATCTGACGTTTATCATGATGTAAACCGACAATCTATCTGGCTAGGAATGGGAATAGTTTTATGTGCAGCAACAGCTTTGATCGATTATCATTTTTGGTATAAATCAAGGTGGTTCTGGTTTGTTATTTCTATAGTCGCATTGATTTTATGCTTTGTTCCTCCAATAGCACAGCCGGCAAACGGTTCTTCGAGGTGGATAGGTTTGGAGGCTTTTGGCCTAGGTTTTGCAAGAATACAACCATCTGAGATTGCAAAAATCTCATTAATATTTGTGCTTGCGGGNTGGTGCTCAAAATATTATGAACGAGCTTCGGAGATTAAGTGTGGATTTATATACCCAATAATAATATCTCTTATTCCTGTTACCTTAATTGCAGTTGAAACAGATATGGGAACTGCAGCACTGCTTATTTGTGCTTCACTCGTTCTTCTTTTTGTTAGTGGGAGTAACATAAAAATGTTCATTGCAACGGCGAGTGTATCTGTGGTTGTTCTCTCTTTGGCGGTTTGGTTTAATCCAAATAGGCTTGAACGATTTATTGCATTCTTAGATCTTGAAGCACATAAAACTGGCTTTGGTTTACAGCAATGGAGGGCTCAGTTAGCAATGGGTGAAGGAGGTTTTGCAGGGCTTGGTCTAGGTGAAGGAAGAGAGAAATTAATGTATATGCCTTTTGCTCATACTGATTTCATTTTTCCGATGATAGGTGAAGAGTTAGGTGCCAGAGCTACCTTATCAGTTGTATTGATTTTTGTTCTTATTCTAGTCATCGGTGTATCGATTTCAAATTCTGCACCTGATAGGTTTGGTAAACTTTTAGGTTTTGGTCTAATTACACTCATATCGCTTCAGGCTTTGCTTAATATAGCTGTTACTACAGGATGTTTACCTAATAAGGGATTGCCTCTTCCTTTTGTTAGTTATGGTGGCTCAAATTTACTGTTTTGCTTGGCTGCAGTAGGGATTATTTTGAACATTTATAGGCAAGGTCATGAACCGGTAGTAGATCCAGATAGTAAACTTTTAGAGGGGCATAGAACGCTACCAAGGATATAAATTAATGAGCCTTCGTTTAATAATTGCATGTGGTGGAACTGGAGGCCATCTATTCCCGGGAATTGCTGTTGCCGAGGCGCTAATTGATAAGGGAGGAGAACCTCTTCTTATAATTTCNAAAAAAGAAATTGATGCTTTGGCTATGCAGGGACACAGCAATATAAATTATGAATGCTTAGCATCTATTGGAATGCCAAAGTTTTATTCTCCCAAGATGATTAAATTCCTGAGTAGTTTTTTTGNAAGTTACCGGAAAAGTAAAAATATACTGAAAAGTTTTAAAGCTGATGCCGTCTTGGGTATGGGAGGGTTTACCTCTTTGCCACCATTGCTTGCAGGTAGAGCTAATAGAACTAAAAACTTTATTCATGAATCGAATGCTTTTCCGGGTAAGGCAAANCGAGTCGCGTCACGTTGGGCTGATCATATTCTTTTGGGAATGGAGCCGTGCGGGAGTTATTTCAAGGATAAAAATTTTGAGGTGGTAGGAACACCTCTGAGGTCAGTTCTAAGAAAAGAGTATGATAAAANTGAAGCTGTACAACATTTCGGACTCAATCCTGACAAGAAGACTATTTTGGTAATGGGAGGTAGTCAAGGTGCTCAGGCGCTAAACTCTGCCATTATTCTAAATCTAAATAAAATTTATGAAGCAGGTATTCAGCTTTTACATATTACAGGCCCTGCAGATTTTGAAAGAGTAAAATCACATTATGAAGAGTTTTCAAATTTTTCATGTGTTATCCCGTTCTCTAGCGAAATGCATTTAGCTTACAGTGTATCAGATATTGCAATTGTCAGATCAGGTGCGTCAAGCNTGGCTGAAATATCAGCTTATTCGATTCCCTCAATTTTGGTTCCTTATCCATTTGCAACTGATGATCATCAAACTTTAAATGCAAATCACTACGTAAAAAATGGCGCAGCCTTCCTTTTGCCTGAGAATAAACTTAACGCAAATTCGCTTTTTGAAATTCTGGATCAACTATTCGAGGAAAATAACAAAAAATATAAGAATATGAAATCATCAATGCAGAGTCTTTCGGTTGTCGATTCTGCTGAGAGGATATGCGAAAAAATTAACAATCATTGTAATTGAAAAATAACTGGTCAGATAGATTGCATTCAGGAGCTCAACAACCGATTAAAATTCATTTAATTGGTGTTGCAGGTTCTGGGATGAGTGGAATCGCAGGCCTTTTATTAAGCCTAGGCCATGAAGTTAGTGGGTCAGATAAAGCAGACACAAAAGAAACTGAGCGGCTTATTAAATCTGGATTAAATTTCTGTGGATCGCATTCTCCAAAACATGTGGATAACGTAGATTTAGTTATCTATTCTTCCGCAATTAAGCCTGGTAATGTTGTTTACGACAAGGCAATCGAAATGCGAATACCAATGCTTAGAAGGGCGGAGGCTCTCGTTGCAATAATGGCTGCAAAAAAAAGTATAATAGTTGCAGGTACTCACGGAAAGACAACGACGTCATCGTTAGCAGCAAAAGTTCTTAGAACAGGCGATTCAAACCCTTCTCACTATGTTGGGGCAGAGGTACCTATACTTGGTACCAATGCTTTTTGGGATATGGAGGGTGATTATTTTATTGCTGAAGGTGATGAAAGCGATGGGAGTCTAGTTGGTTATGATCCAGAATACGCAATACTATTAAATGTAGAAGAGGATCATTTAGATTATTATAAAAGTGGGATTGAGGGAATAAGAAATGTATTTAATGAATATCTCGATAAGTGTAGAAAAAAAATAATCTATTGTTCTCACGATGTAGAAGCGACGGAGCTTTGTTCAGATCGGGANAATATAATATCTTATGGATTTGAGGATGGTGACGACGTTCGAGGGGAAATAAAAGAAGTAAGAGAAGGTAGTACAGATTTTATTGTATATGCCGACGANCAACTTTTGGGATTGGTTACTTTAGGTATCCCAGGCAAGCACAACGTATTGAATGCTCTTGCTGTAATTGCGCTTGCCACTGAATTGGGAATTGGGTTTTCTGCGATATCAAAATCAATGGCGGAATTTAGAGGGGCTCGTAGGAGGNATGATATTTTATATAAGTCGTCAAATTATTCAATTGTTGATGATTATGGCCACCATCCTACAGAGATAAAGGCCACTATTGAAACAGCAAAACAACATAATCCTGAAAGGCTNATGTGTGTATTTCAGCCGCATCGCTACAGNCGAACAAAGATGATGTTGGAGAAATTCTCGACTGCNTTTACAGGTATCGATAANTTGTTTGTNACTGATGTTTATGCAGCAGGAGAAGAGCCAATAGATGGTGCAGACGCTGATGCAATTGTTCGTNCCGTTACCCAAAAGGATGGAGTTGATGCAAAAGTATTGCCGTGCTTTGAAAGAGCTCACCATATAATTGGAGCTGAAATGAGAGCNGGCGATAACTTGTTAATTTTAGGAGCCGGAAACATTCATGAGGTTGGATCTATCCTAGCTAGAGACCTTGAGGTTTTAGATAANCTAAGAAGAGAACTCGATGANCCAATGAGTGAATGTAGGNTATACGAATCAATGAGNAGGCATACNACTTTAAAAGTGGGAGGACCTGCTCAGTATTGGATTGAACCAATTACAGTAGAGAGTTTTTCAAAGACNCTTAGGTTCTTTGAACNATTAAATATTCCCGTCCGGGTGGTGGGAAGAGGATCAAATCTCTTAGTATGTGATGGAGGAATTGCCGGTGCTGTGATTCGACCGTCAGGAGGTGAATTTAGTGAAGTTAGTATTTCAGGTGATCTTATTACTGCAGGAGTTGGAGCTCGATTTAAAAAATTGAATAGTGCTGCAAAGAAAAATGAGATTAGTGGATTTGAGTGGATGGAGGGAATACCAGGAAACGTAGGAGGTGGTTTGAGAATGAATGCAGGAGCCATGGGAGTTGAGACCTTTGACCAAGTCGTATCAGTTAAGTTTTTAGACTCAAAGGGGGNTTTGCATGAAAGGACTGCGGAAGAGTTGAAAGCGAAGTATAGAAATGTTCCAGAATTAAAGAATAATTATGCAGTCTCTGCAGTATTTAAAGGAGATAAAGGAAGATTAAAAGATATTGAGAAGCTAACTCAAGATTCGATGGTGAAAAGAAAAGCAAGCCAACCTATTGCTGCAAGCGCAGGATGCATTTTTAAAAACCCTGATCATATTTCTGCTGGAAAATTAATAGAGGAGATGGGTATGAAAGGTTTCAAGGCTGGAGCGGCCAGAGTTTCTGAAGTTCATGGGAATTTTATAGTGAACGAAGGAGGAGCTACAGCAGAAGATGTGTTATCGCTAATTGATCAAGTCAAAAAAAATGCCTTAGAGAAATGTGGTGTGACGCTTGAAACTGAAGTGCAAATTATAGGAGAACAACAAATTACTTATTAGAGCAACCTAGAAATAACAATGTCAGTCGATCATAAAACAATTGCAGTATTAATGGGGGGGNCAGGGAGTGAGAGGGATGTTTCAATTGCCTCAGGAAGAAGTGTTTCAAAGGCACTTGCTGAGAAAGGGGCGGCGGTTATTGATGTGGAGCTCAAGANTAATGAATTAATTTTAGAGGATGATGTGGATCTGGTATTTAATGTTATACATGGAACTTTTGGGGAAGACGGGGAACTTCAAAAAATTTTAAANGAAAGGCGTATTCCCTACACAGGTGCAGGAGCTTCAAGTAGCGAGATTGCTTTCGATAAACTTTTAAGCAAGAAAAACTTCGTTGAACATGGNGTTAACACTCCATTGTTTGAATTTATTTCCACTAATGGTGAAGACAAGCCTCAAATCGAAAAGCCCTATGTTATAAAACCACCTAAAGAGGGTTCAAGTGTAGGAGTTCATATAATTAGGGCTGATTATGAATATAATGAAGCCATTGAGGATGTTGCAAAATACGATGAGATAGCACTAGTAGAAGAATTTATATCAGGTAAAGAGCTGACGGTTGGAATCCTTAATGGAGAGGCTCTACCTATAGTTCATATAAAACCTGAATCAGGTTTTTATGATATGAAGAATAAATATCCATGGTTGTCAGGTGGGCAAGGNAGCCAATATTTTTGTCCCGCAGAATTAGACGACAATACAACGAAATTGATTCAAGAGTTAGCGATAGAAGCTCACAAATCTCTAGGAATCGAAATTTACTCTAGAGTCGATATTTTATTATCTGAAGATAACACNCCATATGTCCTTGANGTTAATACNATACCAGGAATGACTGAGACAAGTTTGTTGCCTAAGGCAGCAAGTGCTAATGGAATTAATTTCGCTGACCTGTGTGAACAAATTGCAGATCTTTCAATGAGGCTNAGAAAAAAATATTAATCAAAATGAAAAAGAATAAACGCTCACTATCATCAAAGGGACACTCTCGGATGCGAAAAAGAAAAGNAACCCGTAAAGGTGTTAAGCAGAGTTTGAATGTAAGAGTAAACTCNAAGAAGTCGGTCAGTGTTAGAAGAAAAATTTTCTTTGTGAGGTTTTTAAAATGGACTGCATTAACAGCTATGCTGCTTGTCGTTTTATTGGGTTCATACAGAGGAGTTGATAGATTCTTNTTTGAGAGTCCAAAATTTGCGTTGAGTAATATCAATTATAAAACTGATGGAGAGTTGCCACAATCAAGGGTTCTTAAAAATTCCGGTATTGTATTAGGTCAGAATATACTTCGAATTAATATAAAAGATGCAAAAGAGAGAATTCTTAATGAATTGCCAATGATTAAAGAAGTCGAAATTATTAGGCAGATGCCTGGTGATATGACTATTAAGGTTTCTGAAAGGGTGCCAGTTGCATGGTTAAGTGGACAAAATACACCAGAATCTGACCTTAGAATTATTGGAGGTATTTTGCTTGATAGTGGAGGTAATGCTTTTGCTGCAGAGGAACCTGTTTTAAGATTTAAGAGCCTCCCAGTGATGATTTCTTCGGAATATTCTAAAGTGAGCCCTGGCTATGAACTAAATTCTTTGCCTGTTCAAAAAGGACTTNAGATTGCCTTAGATTTTAATGACTCATTTAGAAATTCCCCGGTTATTTTGGAATCTTTGCACTCCAGAAATGACTTTTCAATTATAGGATATATAAACACAGGAGCTGAGATAACTTTTGGATTTGATGATATTTCAAGGCAGGTTAGTGATTTGAAGCTTTTACTAGCTGAGGCGACTCGAAGAGGCAGAGTTTTAGCTGAAGCAAATGTTATGGTGAAGAGGAATACTCCAGTAAAATTTGCTAATAATTTCATATCAGATTCTACTGCGCCTAGAGCTGTTCCAGTGACGACTAGATCTGTCCCTAACAATCAAGGAAGCAAAAAGAAATCTAAAACGCATAAAAAGTTAAATAAAGTGGTCAAAATTCCTAGGGCGCTTCCTATTGATGCTGAATGAGAGGCATAAAAGGAAGTCGTTTTTTTGTTTCTAATATCATCTAAGGGTTGACTATTTTGCCATCTTTGTAAACGCTATGCGTAGATGGCAAAACCTAAAATCTATGCGGGCTTAGAAATAGGGACGTCAACTATATGTGTCGTCGTAGGTGAGGTGTCGGGAAATGGTTCAATTAAGATTTTAGGAATTGGCCAAGCTCCCTCTCGAGGCGTAAGAAAAGGCGAGATAGTGGACTATGAGACTGCGCAAACATGTCTTAATGATGCTCTCGTAGAGGCAGAAGAAAAATCTGACGTCATGATTAGTAATGTTTACTTGGCGATTTCGGGCTCTCACATTGAAAGCTTATGTAATAAAGGATCCATTCGTATTCCTGCAGCCGATGAGGTTAGTGAGATTACGGAGGAAGATCTTGATGAGGTTAGGGAGATTGCTAGAGATATCAAATTGCCTCCAGAGAATGTGTTTCTTCATAGTATAATAAGAGATTATTATGTAGATGGTCAGGAAAAGGTTCAAAATCCTGTAGGACGGCAAGGGGAGGTTGTAGAGGCGGATTATCATATCATTCATGGAATAAAGACTCGTTTACAAAACACCATTCGTTGTGTTCGAGAAATTCCACTAACAGTTGAAGAGGTGGTTTTTAGCCCAATTGCCGCTGCTCAGGTCATGCTTTCACGAGAACATAAGGATCGGGGAGCTTTGCTAATTGATATTGGAGGAGGTGTAACTGATTATGTTATGTATTCTGGAGGTTCCGTTGCTCAATCCGGCTGTGTTGGTGTTGGAGGAGATCATATCACTAATGATATTTCGGTGGTAATGAAAATCCCTATCACTAGGGCAGAAAAATTAAAGGTTGAGCATGGTGGAGTATTAATTGAGGAGAGTGTTTCCGATTCGGTGGTCCTAGAAGATGATCCTCTTTCTTCAAGTTTTGAGATTGATAAAGAAATGCTCAATCAAATCATTAATGCAAGAGCAACTGAACTCTTTGAGCAATTAAAAGAGAGAATTACAAAACATGATGATTTGAATACTCTGGGAGCAGGTGTTTTCCTCACTGGGGGAGCTAGTAAATTAAAGGATATTGATAAATTAGCCGAGCAGATTTTAGGCCTTCCTGTTTGTCTTGCCAGAATCAATAGTATGAGTGGTCCTGCTGCCCCATTTGAAAACCCTCAACTAGCGACGTCGATGGGTTTGATTCGATATGCCCAAATGATTGATTCTGATAAATCAGATAGTGATAAATTAATTACAAAAATTGGGAAAAAGCTTGGAGGAATTTTTGGAGGAGCTAATCTAGAATAAATAGATAATTTAATTAAAAAAGGTAATAAATGCTAGAATACGAGAGAAAACCTGCAGAAGGAGCCCCAGCACTGGAGCCTGAAAAAGTCAAAGTTATTGGTATTGGAGGCGCTGGGTGTAATGTCTTGGATAGGATAGCTCTTCATGAAAGAATTGATGAGGGCGAGCTTTTAGCTCTCAACACAGATGTAAGGGATTTGGTTTCATCAGTTGCTCAGGATACTATTCAGCTTGGTAAGAAATTGACGCAGGGTTTGGGGGCTGGGGGAGACCCTGAACTTGGTGAGGAAGCTGCTGAGGAAGCAACTAATGAAATTAAGGAAGCTTTAAAAGGTAAATCGTTAGTCTTTATATGTGCAGGTCTTGGTGGAGGAACTGGTTCTGGTGCTGCTCCAATTATTGCAAAACTTGCCAAGCAGGCAGGAGCTTTCGTTGTTGGTTTTGTCATGATGCCGTTCTCCTTCGAAGGTCGCAGAAGGTTACAACAAGCGAATGATGCGTTAACTCAGATGGAGGAATGCACAGACGCGCTGATGACTTTCGAAAATGATAGAATGGGAGGATTAGTTGTGCCTAAGGAAGGTATTCAACAAGCCTTTGCCGCAGCAGATCAAATTATTGGTCAGAGTGTTGGCGCTATTATCAAGTTAGTCGCCCAACCTGGATTAATTAGAATTGGTATGGATGACCTTTTGACTGCACTTAAGAATGAAAGTTCACGTTGTCTTTTTGGTTACGGTCAAGCATCTGGTGATAATAGGGCTCAAGAAGCTCTTAAAGCTGCTCTTAAAAATCCACTGCTTGATAAAGGTCAAATGCTTAACCAGTCGACTAGCTTAATAGCGTATATCAGTGGGGGAGAGTCGACTACACTATTTGAAGTTGAGCTTCTAATGAATGAGATGTCTAAGTATGTTAATGATGATGCTCATATATTATTCGGAGTTTCCTCGGATCAGAAACAAGGAGATAATTTAAGCTTAACTATTATAAGCTCTGTCGGCAAACCAGGTGGCTCGGGGTCTGATGCAAAGATAAAAAAAGAAGAACCGGTCTCTGAAGATACTTCAAATGAGGAGAGTTCAGTTTCAGAGGGAGAGTTGCCGGAGCCGTTTGTGTCAACTGATGGAAATGAAGAAGTCGATGAGGAGGAAGTCGATGAGGAGGAAGTCGATGAGGAGGAAGTCGATGAGGAGGAAGTCGATGAGGAGGAAAG